>NZ_LT671418.1:2207521-2522881 GCF_900130075.1 Herminiimonas arsenitoxidans | reverse complement strand
CATAATTTGGGCATGGCCAAGTCGAACTATTACGCACGCTTGGGCCAACCATTAGCCTCCGGTGCAACATCACCGCTGGCTCTGGATATCAAACAAGGCAATACCGCGAATACCTTCATCTTGTTATATCGCGGCCAGCCACTAAAAAATGCAAAGCTGGAAGTTATTGCGCCAAATACCTGGATGCAAGAACACCACACCGATGCACAAGGCGCGGTGGAAATTAATACGCCTTGGCGCGGTCAATACGTTGTGCATGTATTGCACATCGACCGCACGGCTGGCGAATTCGCCGGTAAGCAATATGACAATCTGCGTAATCACCTGACCTATACTTTTGTGAAAGCCAAAGGTAGCAATGCTGGTCCGGTGCAGCCGCCTAAACATCCGATGGAGTAAGAAATAAATGAATGCCGACGGAACATTTCGCACACGCGAAGGCAAACCAGTTGATTTGTCTGCCGCGACTTCGCATGGCAAGCATGGTCGTCGGCGCAGCAAGCGCGCCATCTTCCTGACCTGGCTGCGCAAGATCCATTTGTACGTCGGCTTGTGGGGTGCGGTATTCGGTCTGTTGTTCGGGGCAACCGGGCTCATACTCAACCATCGCGCCATTCTGAAAATCCCGGTTGAGAAAACCGTAGTAACGACAGTGCAATTAACACTGCCGCACAGCTTCGCCAACCCGGAAGCCATGTCTAGTTGGCTACAAGAAGAATTGAAGTTTGCTCCAGTCGCGCCGCCAGTTTTGAAAATGCAGCCAGCCAAAACGGTCGTCTGGAGCGGTCATGATGTGCAGCAACCCGAGCGTTGGACAATAGCCTTGAACCGTCCTGAAGGCGGCTTATCAGCGGAATACTTTGTCGGCAATCACTACGTCAAACTGGATCAAATCGATGCCACGCCTATCGGCACATTGACGCGCCTGCACATGTCTATCGGCGTCAGCGCATTCTGGGTATTGCTGTCGGACACGATCGCCGGCAGTTTGATTTTGCTTTCTCTTACAGGCTTGTTGCTGTGGACGCAGCTACATACGATACGCACGATTGCTGTCCTGACCAGCGTCGGTGCCTTGTTCGCCGGCCTCTGGTTCATGTGGTCGATATAAGGCACACGGTTTTAGCAACATCTTGTCGCAAGCAGATCTGAAGTACTCATAGGCAATGTAATCCTCGCCTACCACATCTGCAAAAACACTCTGCATGCCAGACATGTCTTGATAGACATTCTGGCAAAAATGCCTACTATGAATGATAGGAATTGCTGAGTATTTGGTCTCGCGCAATTGCCACGCGCCATCACTACTTAGGCAATTGAAGAAAGGAGATTCATCATGTTCTCCGACCTACATTTGTTTCCACTTCTACTTGCCCTTGCGGTCGTTGTTTTCCTCTTCTCCGCCATCAATATTTTTCGAGAATATGAGCGCGGCGTCGTCTTTACCTTGGGACGTTTCTGGAAGGTAAAAGGCCCGGGGCTGGTCATCATCATTCCCTTGATTCAACAAGTGGTGCGCGTCGATTTGCGTACTGTCGTGCTGGAGGTGCCGACCCAGGATGTCATCTCGCGCGACAACGTGTCTGTGAAGGTCAGTGCAGTTGTGTACTTCCGCATCATTGATCCACAGAAGGCGATCATTCAGGTAGAGGATTACTTGAATGCAACGAGCCAGTTGGCACAAACCATGTTGCGCTCAGTATTGGGCAAACACACTTTGGACGATATGCTGGCTGAGCGTGAAAAACTGAATCAAGACATTAGAGAATCACTGGATGTGCAAACCGACTCATGGGGCATCAAGGTTGCCAACGTCGAGATCAAGCAAGTCGATCTGACTGAGTCCATGATCAGAGCCATCGCCAGACAGGCCGAAGCAGAACGCGAACGACGCGCCAAAGTCATACATGCTGAAGGCGAATTGCAGGCTTCAGAAAAATTATTCGAAGCAGCCAAAATTCTGGCGCAAGAACCACAGGCAATTCAACTACGCTATCTGGAAACCTTAACCGTTATCGGTGCAGATAAAAACACGACCATCGTTTTTCCTCTACCGATAGAGTTGGTTTCTTTCTTGAGCCGACTTAAACCGGCAGAACCGCCACGCGATACCTGACAATAAAAAGGCCGGTCAAAGTGACCGGCCTTTTGTTATACAAAGTGTGACGAACCAAACGTATTAGAAAGCCACGCGCGCTTGCACATAAATCATGCGAGGCGCGCCAACGAGCTTACCAAGATTGCCATCGGTGGTACGCGTAAAGTAACGTTCGTCAGTCAGATTATTAAGCCCGGCCAAAAGCTCCAAACCCTTCTTGTTTGGACTCTTCCAGTTGACTTGCGCATTCCATAGACGGAAGCCAGGGATAATGCCATTAGATCCGTCTGCGCTCTCAGCCACAGTGTTTTTATCATCAGCATACTGCTTGCTTTGATGTGTACTGGAGAGATTGAAACCCCACGGACCAGTTACATAACGCATGCCAACCGTATCGGTATTCCGTGAGTAGAAAGGAACGTCGTTACCAGCGGTCAGACCTGACTCTTGTTTTGCGCGCGTGTAGGTGTAATTCGCATAAGCATTAAAGCCCGCCAATGGACCCGCCTTATCGAAGGTATAGTCAATCGCCGTTTCTATACCTTTGTGCTCCGTTTTCCCCAAGTTGTAATAAGCGAGAGTGGCACCACTACCAACTGATTGAATCTGATTGTCGAAGCGAATATTAAACGCCGTAATCTCTGCAGAAAAATTCTTGCTCTTCCAGCGAGCGCCCGCCTCTATCGTCTTCGCCAATTCTGGCTGCAAGGGATTTGCTGGTGTCATCGTATTCAATTGCGTGTTTTGCACAACACCGAACGATGTCCCGTAATTAGCAAACAACGTGACGTCCTGTGTGAGCAGATACGCAACATTCAACGATGGCAAAGGCTTGTTATTCTTGACCTCAAAGTCTCCACCGGTAGAGCGATCATGACGCAGCGAGTTGATATGTTCAAAGCGCAGACCTGGCGTAATACGCCATGCACCGAAGGCAATCTTGTCATCGATATATACCGCATGTGCATCGGTAGAATTATCAAAGGTTGTCTGCGCGCCGTAGGCACCGGTTGTAATTGATTCGCTATAGACATTGTCATCACCACGTTCACGGATATAGCGATAACCAACAGTGACATCATTCGTTGTATTGCCAAAGTTAAAGCGTTGCGTGTAACGCGGCTCTATACCCAAGGTTTGATAGCTGCGTGGTTGATGCTGAATGGTGATGGCACCGCTAGTTTTATTCACCGTATACAAAGTACTTTGACGATTGCTCTCATTGTAATAAGTGCGTATCTCGAATTCCTGCGTATCGGATATGGTGTTGATGTAACCCACGTCGAAGGCTTTACGATCACCACTCCAGAAATCCGTCGGACGCGTGTTCTGGAAAGGGTTCGCATTGTATTGCGCCACCGTCAAACCACCAGGCGTTCTCGACATGACATCGTAGTAGGAAAACTTACCGTAAATTTCTGAAGTAGGACTCAGCTCGTAACGGAATTTCAGCGCAAGATCATTCACCTTCTCATCGCTGCGCACGCGCCAATCGCTACCGCTCATGCCGGAGTACAACAAGGCAAAACCCAAACCGTTATCCAACTGCTTACCAGCAAACGCGCTGTACTGCGTATTGCTGCCGCCTTTGCTGTAATCGTTTTGACGTATCGTGACGTCACCCACTGCTTCCGCTGTAGTTGGAATCGCGCGCGTCTTGAAGTTGATAATGCCACCTACGTTCTGCGGCCCATAACGCACTGCGCCACCGCCACGTACTACGTCTATCGATTCAATATTATTCAGACTGACTGGCGCGAACGATAGTTGCGGTTGGCCATAAGGCGCATTCGCCATAGGAATGCCATCGAGCAAAATGGTGGAGCGCGGCGAGTAACGCCCGGCTAAACCACGGATGCCAATGTTGAGTGAGATTGCACTACCTGCGCTGCCGGAGTTGTCGCTGACTTGCACGCCAGGGATACGACGCATCACATCACTAATGTTGGAGGCGCCGGAATTTTCTATCTCTTCTTTTTTAACTACGGTACGTGCGCCTGCATAGCGTTTCACACTGTTTTCCAAACCGGTTCCGAGTAAATCACTGCTGACTTGAATCGCATCCAGCATAGTTGTATCGCTGGCCGGCTGCGCTTGTTGCGCGTAGATAGGCATGGCCATCACTGCGAGCGCAACGGCTGCTGCACATTTCAAACGAGCGGGAATAAGAGGATTACTACGGCGGGTAATGCGGGCCATTTCTGGTTTCTCCGGGTGCTAAGGTCTATGTTTGCGCTGGCTAGTCCGCAGAGACACTGGTCGAAGCAGGAGTACAAATGGCTGGCAATGTTCAGGCAGGGCTGAACAGATCAAATGATATTGATTCTCATTTTCAAGGTCAATGAGAATACTGACGTAGCGACGAGATAGGTACTTTATGTACCTGATTCTGTCGCTTTTTCGTCAAACAACTTTCAACTTTGCAAACTCTGGATTGCCCGGAGGAAAAGCTGGTTTCAACTTCTGCAGCTTATCCAGCACGATGGTGCTGATCGCCAGATTGCGGTGTGTTTTTGAATCGGCTGGAATGATGTGCCACGGCGCGTAGTCGCTATCAGTCTCATTGATCGCAGCTTCATACAAACGCTGGTAATCGGGCCAGAATTTCCGCTCGGCTAAATCGTTGGGATCGAATTTCCAGTGCTTGTTCGGATCGGCAATGCGCTCTTCCAAACGTTTCTTTTGTTCGTCGCTGGAGATGTGTAAAAAGAATTTGAGGATGACGGTGCCGGTTTCACTCAGCATGCGTTCGAAGTCGCGGATATGCGCGTAACGTCGTTTGCATTCCTTGTCGTCTATCCAGTCATGCACACGTGTGATCAAGACGTCTTCGTAATGACTGCGATTGAAGATCGTGAACTCGCCCTGCCCTGGTACTTGCTGATGTACACGCCACAGGAAATCGTGCGCCTTTTCTTCCGCAGTCGGTCCTTTGAAAGCAACGCTGCTAACACCCAGCGGATCAATCTTGCCGAAAACACCGCGCACCGTGCCATCCTTGCCTGAGGTATCCATGCCTTGCAAGACGATCAGGATTTTGTACTTGCGCTCGGCATAGAGAATCTCCTGCAGATCGGCAATCTGTTGCGCCTGCTGCTCGACCAGCAATTTGTCCTGCGCCTTGTCGCCGCTGGAAAGCGGCTTTTGCGCAGCATCAGCATCGACTATTTTCAGCTTCTTATCTGCTCGGAACAATTGCTGGACGTTGGCCATGTTTATCTCCGGTTAGCTTGCTCTGCGCCATATTGCGTGGTCGATTTTGGTACAACGATCTGCCACTACATCGAGGCCTGCAGCACGTGCCTTGTCGGTCGCGGCTTCATTGATGACGCCTATTTGCAACCACACACCTCGGGCGCGGATCGCAATTGCTTCATCTACTATCGGTCCGACCAATTCTGATTTGCGAAAAATGTCGACCAGATCGATTCTGGTCTGTTGTTCGGCCAATGCGGCCGCTGCCTGCGTCAAGGTTGCGTAGCAATGCTCACCGAGTATGTGAGTGCCTGCACTCGCAGGATTAACCGGAATAATACGATAGCCGTGGCGCTGCAGATAATCAGCGACTTCATGGCTAGGACGGTTTGGCTTGGGCGACAAGCCAACCACCGCGATCACGCGGGACTCGGCCAGTAATTTGGTAATGACTTGTGGATTCTGGTTCATGATTTTTCTTTTTCCAAAAAACAAAAAGGGCAGCCTAAGCTGCCCTTTATTGTATGCGGGATTTGCAGATTAACGTTTTTGACGCAATCTTTGTATCGCCGCCAACTGTGCAATCGCGCTGGCCAATTCAGCCTGTGCTTGTGCGTAGTCGATTTTCGATTCTTTATTGACCAGTGCTTCTTCGGCCAATCGTTTAGCTTCCGCTGCCTTGGCTTCATCCAGATCGCCACCACGGATCGCGGTGTCGGCCAAAACCGTCACTGCATGCGGCTGCACTTCCAGAATGCCGCCTGCGACGAAGACAAATTCATCTTCAGCCTGGCCTGCAATCTTGATGCGTACCGCACCTGGTCGGATGCGTGTGATCAAAGGCGTATGTCCCGGCAAAATCCCGAGCTCGCCCGACTCACCCGGCAGCGCGACAAATTCTGCCTCGCCGGAGAAGATTTCTTCTTCGGCGGAAACCACGTCTACGCGCATTGTGTGTGCCATGTTAAACCTTATTCATTCGTCCAAAGATCGATACAAGGACCGATACGAACTTGCAGCTTACGCACTGTGATTAAACAGTGCGTAAGCTGCTCAACGATTAGTTGAGTTTTTTCGCTTTTTCGATTGCTTCTTCGATGGTACCTACCATGTAGAACGCTTGTTCTGGCAGGTGATCGAGTTCGCCCGATGCGATCATTTTGAAGCCCTTGATCGTATCTTTCAGCGAAACGTATTTACCTGGTGCGCCGGTAAATACTTCAGCAACGTGGAACGGCTGCGACAGGAAACGTTGCATCTTACGAGCACGTGCGACCAGCAGTTTGTCTTCTGGTGCCAACTCGTCCATACCCAGAATCGCGATAATGTCGCGCAATTCTTTGTAGCGTTGCAAAGTACCTTGAACAGCGCGTGCTGTGTCGTAGTGATCTTGACCAACGACCAGTGGATCCAATTGACGCGATGTCGAATCGAGTGGATCAACCGCTGGGTAAATACCAAGCGATGCGATGTCACGCGACAGAACAACGGTGGAATCCAAGTGAGCAAACGTAGTTGCTGGCGATGGATCGGTCAAATCATCCGCTGGAACGTAGACGGCTTGGATCGATGTGATCGAACCAGTTTTGGTCGATGTAATACGCTCTTGCAGACGGCCCATTTCTTCAGCCAGTGTAGGTTGATAACCCACAGCGGAAGGCATACGACCCAGCAACGCGGATACTTCGGTACCAGCCAATGTGAAGCGATAGATGTTATCGACGAAGAACAACACGTCTTTACCTTCGTCACGGAACGCTTCAGCCATGGTCAAACCGGTCAACGCAACGCGCAGACGGTTACCTGGTGGTTCATTCATTTGACCGTAGACCATCGCTACTTTGGAGTTCTCTGGGTTTTCCAGATCAACCACTTTCGCATCAGCCATCTCGTGGTAGAAGTCATTACCTTCACGAGTACGTTCACCAACACCAGCAAACACGGACAAGCCGCTGTGTGCTTTAGCGATGTTGTTAATCAGTTCCATCATGTTCACGGTTTTACCAACACCCGCGCCACCGAACAGACCGACTTTACCGCCTTTTGCAAACGGGCAAACCAAGTCAATAACCTTGATACCTGTTTCCAACAAGTCCTGCGATGGCGACAATTCGTCGTACGCTGGAGCTTTGCGGTGAATCGATGCTGTACGCTCGTGGCTCACAGGACCGCATTCGTCGATAGGGTTACCCAACACGTCCATGATGCGGCCGAGTGTTGCTTTGCCGACTGGTACGGTGATTGGATTGCCGGTGTTTTGAATGATCATGCCGCGACGCAAACCGTCGGATGTACCGAGCGCAATGGTACGAACAATACCGTCACCCAACTGTTGCTGCACTTCCAGCGTCAGTTCGGAGCCTGCCATCTTCAAGGCATCGTAAATCTTAGGCATCGCATTGCGGGGAAATTCAACGTCCACCACCGCGCCGATACACTGAACGATTTTGCCATCAGCCATTTTCGTTCCTTCAATATATAAAATTTAAAATCTGGTTGTTGAGGACAGCGTATTACTACGCCGTCCCGCAATCGAATTAAACCGCAGCCGCTCCGGCAACGATCTCGGAAAGTTCTTTCGTAATCGCTGCTTGACGCGTCTTGTTATAGACCAGCTTCAATTCGCTAATCACGCTACCTGCGTTGTCGCTTGCCGATTTCATCGCCACCATACGCGCCGATTGCTCGGACGCGAGGTTTTCAGCAACAGCTTGGAAAATCAGCGCTTCAACGTAACGCACCAACAATTCATCGATCACGGTTTGCGCGTCAGGTTCGTAGATGTAGTCCCATGCCAGCGAACCTTCATCTGCCTTCAACCTGTCAGTCGCCAATGGCAGCAATTGCTCCATCATTGGCTCTTGCTTCATCGTGTTGATGAACTTGGTGTAGACAACGTATACCGCGTCCAACTTGCCGTCTTGATACGCATCGAGCATCACCTTGACTGGACCAATCAACTTGTCCAGATGCGGGGTGTCACCGATTTGTACCGCATGCGACACGACACGCGCGCCGATACGATTCAAGAAGCCCAAACCTTTGTTACCGATAGCAACCGCTTCGACTTTCTTGCCTTCTGCTTCCAGTTCACGCAACTTGGTCGTCACGATGCGCAAGGAGTTTGTGTTCATACCGCCGCACAAGCCCTTGTCAGTCGTCACGATAATGAAGCCGACTGTCTTCGATGCATCAGACTTCACCAGAAACGGATGCGTATATTCCGGATTGGCTTGCGACAGATTCGCAGCGATATTGCGAATCTTGTCGCTGTAAGGACGTGCCGCATGCATCCGGTCTTGCGCTTTACGCATTTTGGATGCAGCGACCATTTCCATCGCCTTGGTGATCTTCTTCGTATTTTCTACGCTCTTGATCTTGCCACGTATCTCTTTGCCTGAAGCCATGAGTTGTTACTCCTTATAGCCCCAGAATCAGAACGATTTTTTGAAATCAGCAATCGCAGCAGCCAATACAGCTTCGTCGTCTTTCTCGAGCTTCTTGGTGTCTTCGATTTTTTGCAGCAATGCTGCGTGGCTGGACTTCATGAAACCGTGCAGACCTGCTTCGAATGCGAGTACACGTTTAACTTCGAGGTCATCGAAGTAACCTTTGTTGACCGCGAACAGCGAAACCGCCATCAACGAAGTCGACAATGGTGCGTACTGAGCCTGTTTCAACAATTCTGTCACGCGAGCACCGCGGTCCAGTTGTTTGCGAGTCGAAGCATCGAGGTCGGAAGCGAACTGCGCAAACGCGGCCAATTCACGGTATTGCGCCAAATCGGTACGGATACCGCCGGACAAGCCCTTGATGACTTTAGTTTGAGCAGCACCACCAACGCGAGACACCGAGATACCAGCGTTAATCGCAGGACGTACACCCGAGTTGAACAAGGATGTTTCCAAGAAGATCTGACCGTCGGTAATCGAAATTACGTTGGTTGGAACGAATGCAGAAACGTCACCTGCTTGCGTTTCGATGATAGGCAATGCTGTCAACGAACCGGTTTTGCCTTTAACTGCGCCTTTGGTGAACGCTTCGACGTAGTCGGCGTTAACACGTGCTGCGCGTTCGAGCAAACGGCTGTGGAGATAGAACACGTCGCCAGGGAACGCTTCGCGGCCTGGTGGACGGCGCAACAGCAAGGACACTTGACGGTACGCAACAGCTTGTTTCGACAAATCGTCATACACGATCAGCGCATCTTCACCGCGGTCGCGGAAGTATTCGCCCATTGCGCAACCGGAGTATGCCGAAACGAACTGCATAGCAGCCGATTCAGATGCGGTAGCAGCAACAACGATGGTGTATTCCATCGCGCCGTGTTGCTCCAGCGAGCGAACGATGTTTTTGACCGACGATGCTTTTTGACCGATAGCAACGTAGATACACGTTACGCCTTGGCCTTTTTGGTTGATGATCGCATCGATCGCAACAGCTGTTTTACCAGTTTGACGATCGCCAATGATCAATTCACGTTGACCGCGACCGATAGGTACCATCGCGTCAATAGCCTTGATACCGGTTTGCATCGGTTGATCAACGGATTGACGTGCGATAACGCCTGGAGCGATTTTTTCGATAGGTGTCGTCAACTTGGTGTTGATTGGACCTTTGCCATCGATAGGTTGACCCAATGCATTGACCACACGGCCACACAGTTCAGGACCAACTGGCACTTCCAAAATGCGACCAGTACATTTAACTGTATCGCCTTCGGAGATGTGTTCGTATTCACCCAAGATAACGGCACCGACGGAGTCACGCTCCAAGTTCAGCGCGAGGCCGAACGTGTTGCCTGGAAACTCCAGCATCTCGCCTTGCATAACGTCAGACAGACCGTGGATGCGGCAGATACCGTCGGACACGGAAATGACCGTGCCTTGATTGCGAATCTCAGCTGTGTCGCCGAGCCCTTGAATCCGGCTCTTGATCAGTTCGCTGATTTCAGACGGGTTGAGTTGCATATAAACTCCTAAAATTTTTCTCTGTAGCTTAGGCTAGGGGCCCGGGCGACGATCACGCAGTCAACGCAACTTGCATCTGTTGCAGTTTCGCGCGCACCGAGGTGTCGAGCACTTCATCACCGACAACGACGCGCACACCACCAATCAGTGCGCTATCTACGGCGACTGTCGGGTTGAGCTTGCGGCCGAATTTCTTTTCCAGCGTTGCGACCAGCTCGGTCAACTGCGCTGACGACAGTTCAAACGCGCTGACGATTTCTGCGTCAGCAGCGCCTTCTTGCGCATTTTTCAATGCGTGGAACTGCGTCGCGATTTCCGGCAACAGCGTCAAGCGGTCGTTTTGCACCAGCATGTTGATGAAGTTTTTCGCTTCAGCGCCAACCGGCGATTTGAGCGCCGAGATGAACGTGCTGCTGATCAAGTCTTCCGAAACTTTAGGGTTGTGCGCCAATGCATACACATCGGGATTCGCAGCAACCTGTGCCATTTCGGAAACCAACTCAGACCAGCTGTTCAAATCAGCGGCTTTCGCCACACGGAACAGAGCTTCGGCGTAAGGACGGGCAATCGTTGCGAGTTCGGCCATGATTACAGCTCGGCTTTCAGTTGGTTCAACAGATCAGCGTGGACAGCAGCATTGACTTCGCGTTTCAGAATTTGCTCAGCGCCTTTAACTGCAAGGGTAGCAACTTGGTCACGCAATGCTTCGCGGACTTGAGTTACTTGCTGATCAGCATCTGCTTTTGCTGTTGCCAAAATACGCGCAGCTTCTTCAGCAGCGGTTTTCTTGGCTTCTTCAATAATGCTCAGTCCGCGCTTCTCAGCATCGCTGATACGCTTTTGACCTGCTTCTTGCGCTGATGTCAGTTCTGCCTGGGCGCGCTTTTCAGCGGCTGCCAGATCAGACTTGCCACGTTCGGCTGCTGCCAAACCATCCGCGATCTTCTTGGCGCGCTCATCGAGCGCATTCATCAGTGGCGGCCACACGAATTTCATCGTGAAGCCTGCCAGGATGAAGAAGACCACGAACTGCGCAATCAAAGTTGCATTTAAGTTCATGGTAATTCCTTCTCTAAGTATCGTGTGCTGAAAATATCTTCAGCGTGAGAACCGGTACGTGACCGAATTACTTAGCGATGAACGGGTTTGCGAATGCGAACAACATAGCGATACCAACACCAATCAGGAACGCAGCATCGATCAGACCAGCCAACAGGAACATTTTGGTTTGCAATGTGTTCATCAATTCTGGTTGACGAGCAGAAGCCTCAAGGTATTTGCCACCCATGATAGCGATACCGATACAAGCACCGATCGCGCCCAGACCAATAATCAAACCACAAGCCAGTGCAACAAATGAGAGGTCAGTCATAACAATTCCTTCAAAGTTAAAGTTAAATCAAAAAGTTAAATCAAAAAACCAAAAAGCTTAATTACTTACATCCATCAATGCGCTTCATGTGCCTGGCCGATATACACCAGAGTCAGCATCATGAAAATGAACGCCTGCAAGAAGACGATCAGGATGTGGAAGATAGCCCACATCGTGCCTGCCACTACATGACCGAAGAAACCGAACGCAGTCGCGGTCGAACCCAGCAATGCAATCAACAGGAACAACAATTCGCCGGCATACATGTTGCCGAACAACCGCATCGCCAGGGATACTGTTTTCGCTGCGAATTCGATCATGTTCAACAACAGGTTGAACGGTGCAAGCCAGATACCAAACGGAGCAGCGAACAGTTCATGAATGAAGCCGCCTGCGCCTTTGATTTTGAAGTTGTAATAGATCATCAGCGCGAATACGCCGAGTGCGATACCCATGGTGCCGTTCAAATCGGCAGTAGGAACAACGCGGTGATGCGAGATCAAGCTATCCCAGCCTACTGCGTGGAAAAATGCGGAGAACATGTCGACCGGCAAGAAATCCAGCGAGTTCATCAAGGCAACCCAGACGAATACTGTCAATGCCAATGGAGCGATGAAGGAACGATCGCCATGTACGATGGACTTGGCTTGGTTGTCGACCATTTCAACAACCATTTCAACCGCGGCCTGGAAACGACCAGGCACGCCGGATGTTGCCTTGCGTGCTGCGAGATACATGAAGAGACAACCGATAACACCGGCAAAGATAGACCAGAATACGGTATCTATATTGATGATCGAGAAATCGACAATCTTGTCTTGGTGCTTGGTAGAAAAATGCCCCAGATGGTGGACGATATACTCGGAAGCCGTCGGTGCTGCGTGATCAGTCGCCATGTCAGTGCCTAAATAATAAGATTATGTAACTTTTCAGCGCCACGATGAACGCGGCGACTAGCGCCAGCAAATTCAAATCGCGGTACAACCAAACGACCGCGCCTAACAATGCGATCGTCAATGCAATCTTGATAAATTCTCCGATGAAAAAAGTCATCGGATTAACGGACTCGGATTTTTGCGCAGCGGAAAATAAACGTAGCGCAAACAGAGCATTCGGCACCACGCAGCACAACCCACCCAACAACGCTGAATACAGCGCCGGCATTCCGGCAATCAAACCGGCAATGATGCTGGCAATTACCGTTGTCGCGAGTTGCAGGAGGACGACGGGCAGCATACTGGTCCAAATGGTGCAGTCCTTTGGCGACCCTCTTGGTCGAGCTACTCGGACTGGAGTGAATACAAACTAAGTCGTGCTTCTATGAAGCCACGGGATTATAAGGGCTTTCCTTCACCACCGTCAAACGTTTGCTATGTGAAAACTACGTAGGCGCGTTGCAAATTGCGCCTTGCGGAAGGAATTATTGCGCTGTGGCTATACCAACATGGAAATTCGATGTTTAACAAACATTTAACATCATGTTGCACCAAAACAACGCGCGCTAGCTAACGGAACAAACAGGATCTACTAGCTATTCGCGCATTATTGGTGGGAAGTAATTTAACTAAATGACAACTCAGGCTGTAACGCGTAATTTGGCAATAATGCCGTCCAGCGCATCAAGGTCGGCAAAATCGACCACCAGTTGACCTTTGTTCTTCGCGCCCAGTTTGATTTCGACCTGACTTGCCAGCAAATCCGACAGCTCTTCTTCCAAACGGGTAATGTCGCGCGATTTTTCCTTGCCGTTGGCACGTGGCTTATTGCCTGCAGCTTGTTCCAATGTAGAACGCACCACCAATTTCTCGGCTTCACGTACCGACATGCGTTTGGCGACGACTTGATTTGCCAAGTTAATTTGCGTGGCGGCATCAACCGCCAGCAAAGCACGCGCGTGACCCATATCAATATCGCCGGCCATCAGCATGGTTTGCACCGGCTTCGCCAGGTTCAGCAAACGCAGCAGGTTGGATACCGCGCTACGTGAGCGTCCAACGGCATGCGCCGCTTGCTCGTGCGTAAAATTGAAATCAGCGATCAGGCGATGTATGCCTTGCGCTTCTTCCAATGGATTCAAATCTTCGCGCTGTATGTTTTCAATCAGCGCCATCGCGGCGGCGGCTTCGTCATCAACTTCTTTAACGAGTACCGGCACTTCAGTCAGACCAGCCAGTTGTGCTGCGCGGAAGCGGCGTTCACCGGCAATAATTTCGTAACGATCACGGCCGTTATGCGAAGCGATCGGGCGCACCAGAATTGCCTGCAGCAAACCTTGCGCCTTGATCGATGCGGCGAGCTCATTCAATGCGCCTTCATCCATGCGCGTACGCGGCTGATATTTACCAGCTTGCATGTCGGTGACTTGCAGCGTCGATGGAGCACCAGGCAAAGCAGCAATCGCTTCATTGAAGTCCGAAGCACCACCTAACAATGCTTCCAGACCGCGCCCCAAACCTTTTTGTTTTTTCGTGACCATAATTCCTGACTCACATCTTTTGATTAATGAGGATGGCGCAACAGGCGCTCTCTTCCTCGTTATATTTAAATCGTCTTGATCCGTTCAACCATCTCGGCACCGAAGGTCAGATACGCTTGCGCACCTTTCGATGATGGATCGAAATTGATACCCGGCATGCCATACGATGGCGCCTCTGCCAAACGCACATTACGCGGGATGATGGTTTTAAATACCTTGTCGCCGAAATGCTGTTCCAGCTGCGAAGATACCTGCTGCGATAACGTCATGCGTGGATCAAACATCACGCGCAGCAAACCGATGATCTTCAAGTCGGTATTCAACTTGGCGTGGACTTTCTTGATCGTGTTGACCAGATCGGACAAACCTTCGAGCGCATAGTATTCACACTGCATAGGAATGATGACACCATGCGCTGCGCACAAACCGTTCAAGGTCAGCATGGACAATGCAGGTGGGCAATCGATCAGCATGAAATCGTATTCTGCATCGACCACTGCGAGCGCATCTTTCAAGCGCTTTTCGCGATTGTCCAACTCGACCATTTCCACTTCTGCACCAGCCAGTTCGCGATTGGCCGGCAACACATCGAACTTGCCCGTTTCTGAAGTCACACGCGCTGTCACTACATCAGCCATGCCGAGCAAGACTTCGTAGATCGATGACTTCAATTCCGACTTGTTGATGCCCGCACCCATCGTGGCATTACCTTGCGGATCCAGATCCACCAGCAAGACGCGTTGATTTAATTGTGCAAGTGCTGCTGCCAGGTTGACGGCTGTGGTGGTTTTACCGACTCCACCTTTTTGATTGGCGACGCAAAATATTTTTGCCATATTCTCGTTTTGGTTAGTGGTCTATCAATCTCAAAGCCAATCAGAAAAACTTCTGCTGTTTTGAAAATGAAGCTGGCAGAAATTCTTATTACTAAGCGCTACTGCCTACGATGCAACAAGCATTCCTGCTTTATGACGCAACTCTTGTAATGAACACCAAATGACGCTCGGCTTGCAGCGTCGGCACGTGCAAGACACGCACTTCCCTCACCTGCCATCCTGCAGGCAGACGCGCTACTTCGGTATCAGGCGCGACACCTTTGAGCGCGATGAACTCACCACCGTCCGCCAGCAAATGTTCTGACCAGGTAATGAAGTCGGATAGCTCGGCAAATGCACGCGAGGTAATCACATCGAATTTCTGCGGTGCCTGCCATTGCTCGACACGCGCAGTATGCACACTAACATTGCTTAAGCTCAACTCGGCTTTTACCTGCGTCAGGAAAGCCGTTTTTTTATGCACGGTATCGATCATCGAGATGCGCATCTCAGGCTGCGCTTCCGCCGCCCAGATTGCCAACACGATACCAGGCAAGCCACCGCCTGCGCCGACATCCAATACATACTTCGCATTGGTAAATGCAGATACAGCCGCCAATGAGTCCAGCAAATGTTGCGTGACCATCTGCACCGGATCGCGCACGGCGGTCAGGTTGTAAACCGAATTCCATTTCGCCATCAAGGCCAGATAGTCGATCAGCTTGGTGATCTGCGCTTCGCTCAAGTTCAACGATAAATCACGCGCACCCTGAACGAGTAATACGGTTAATGCGGGACGATCAAATGCCTTCATGCAGCAGCTTCAGTGTTAGGTGGTAATACAGCGAATTCCTTGAAACCGCCTTTTTTCAGATGTACCAGCATCAATGAAATAGCAGCTGGTGTAACGCCGGAAATACGCGATGCTTGGCCCAGAGTTTCCGGACGTTGCTTGGTCAACTTTTGACGCACTTCGATCGACAAGCCTTTGACGGCCATGTAATCAAACTCGGCTGGCAACTTCAAATTCTCGTAATAATCGTGGCGCTCGACTTCTTTGGCTTGTCTATCGATGTAGCCGGCGTACTTCAACTGGATCTCGACTTGCTCGCGCACAGCCTCTTCCGCTACACCTGGACCGCCCAGATCCTGGCCATCCATGCCCTTCAGGGTCATCAGGGTTTCGTAGTTAACGTTCGGGCGGCGCAGCAAGTCAGCGAGCGCATACTCACGCTCTATGCCTTTACCTAAAACACGTTCAGCTTCAGCTTCAGCCAAAATGCGAGGGCTAACCCAAGTCGAACGCAGGCGTTCCAGCTCGCGTGCAACGGCTTCGCGCTTGGTTTCAAACATCGCCCATTGCGCATCGCCGACGCAACCCAGCTGACGGCCGATTTCGGTCAGACGCATATCGGCATTGTCTTCGCGCAAGCTCAAACGATATTCAGCACGGCTGGTAAACATGCGGTACGGTTCCAGCACACCCTTGGTAATCAGGTCGTCGACCAACACGCCGAGATAAGCTTCGTCGCGGCGAGGTGTCCATGCATCGCGATCTTGCGTCTGCAAGGCGGCATTGATACCCGCCAACATGCCTTGTGCTGCCGCTTCCTCGTAACCGGTGGTGCCATTGATCTGGCCTGCAAAGAACAGGCCCTGGATAACCTTGGTTTCCAGTGATGACTTCAAGCCACGCGGATCGAAGTAGTCGTATTCAATCGCATAACCGGGACGCAAGATATGCGCATGTTCCAACCCGCGCATAGACTGCACCAATGCGAGTTGCACGTCGAAAGGCAAGCTGGTGGAGATGCCATTTGGATAATATTCGTTAGTCGTCAAGCCTTCTGGCTCAAGGAAGATCTGATGGGACTCCTTGCCGGCAAAACGATGTATCTTGTCTTCGATCGATGGGCAATAACGTGGGCCCACGCCTTCAATCACGCCGGTGTACATCGGACTGCGATCCAGACCACCGCGGATCAGATCGTGGGTTTTTTCATTGGTGTGTGTAATCCAGCAAGGCATTTGCTTCGGATGCATCGCGACCGAACCCATCACCGAAAATACCGGAATCGGATCCAGATCGCCCGGCTGTTCCTGCATCACGGAGAAGTCGATAGAACGACCGTCGATCCGTGGCGGCGTACCGGTTTTCAAGCGGCCTTGCGGTAGCTTCAATTCTTTCAGACGTGCCGACAGTGAAATCGCTGGCGGATCACCGGCTCTACCAGCAGAATAATTATTCATGCCGATATGGATCTTGCCATCGAGGAAGGTACCTGCAGTCAACACTACTGCCCGCGCGCGGAACTGAATCCCGGCTTGCGTCACAGCACCCACCACGCGATCGCCTTCTACCAGCAGATCATCGACTGCCTGCTGGAACAGCCACAGATTCGGTTGATTCTCCAGACGGGAACGGATGGCTTGCTTGTACAGAATACGATCGGCTTGCGCGCGTGTAGCCCGGACGGCTGGACCTTTCGACGAATTCAAGATACGGAATTGTATGCCGGCCTCATCAGTGGCAATTGCCATTGCACCGCCCATGGCATCGACTTCCTTGACCAAGTGCCCTTTGCCTATGCCACCGATGGATGGATTGCAGGACATTTGCCCCAGCGTTTCAATATTGTGCGAAAGCAAAAGGGTCGATTGCCCCATGCGAGCAGACGCCAGGGCGGCCTCCGTCCCGGCATGGCCGCCGCCGACTACGATGACATCAAATTTGGTAGGAAAGATCATGGGTGCGCCTCGATGAGACGTTAAGCAGAGGCGAGATTATAAAGTCTTTTTGCTTTAATTTCCCCGGAACCGAAATTTAGCGGCAAATTAAGCCACGTTTTGTTTCACGTGAAACAAAAGCTTGCCAGAGATTAAGCAAGGAATGCGTCGTAGGCCGTCTTCAAAATCAGCGCTGACACTACCACCAGGAATATCTTGCGAACAAATCCGCTGCCATGGCGTATCGCCAGACGGATACCGATCAAGGAACCCAGCACATTACACACCGCCATGATGGCAGCCAGCTTCCACAACAACTCCGCGCTATAGCCGAACCAGAGTATGGCGGCAATATTGCAGGCGACATTGACGACCTTGGCCACCGCCGATGCGCCAAGGAAGTCGAACCCGAAGAATCGAACAAACAGGAAAACCAGGAAGCTACCAGTACCAGGCCCAAAGAATCCATCATAAAAGCCGATGCCGGCACCAACCAGAATCGCGATTACCTTCTCTTTCCCGCCTATATGCAAGGGGGCGTGGATACTGCCGAAATCTTTCTTTTTATAGGTGTAGATGGCAACTGCAACCAGAATGAAAGGTAGCAGCTTGCGCATGAACTCGGATGGAATCTGCGTAACCGTAAAGGCGCCGATGAAGGCAAAGGCAAAAGCAGCCATCGCAGCAGGTGCTGCAGTACTCCACTGCAGCTTTACTCTACGGGCAAAACCGATAGCTGCAGCGCTGGTACCGCAGACACTGGCCAGCTTATTGGTACCCAGCAAAGTCCCCATCGAGGCCGTCGGGAAGGTAGAAAACAAAGCTGGAATCAGGATCAAGCCACCGCCACCGACTACCGCATCTATCATCCCGGCCAAAAATGCGGCCGCAGCCAGAAATACGTAATCAGTCATGCTTCATCCAGTTATCCATAAACACCTGCTCATCTACATTTTGGCAGGCTAACGCTTTGCTGCTCGTATCAGTTTCGCGGCTTTTTCTGCAATCAGAATGGTGGTGGCACCAGTATCACCAGCCACAATCACCGGCATGATGGACGCATCCACCACACGCAAACCGGCAATCCCCTTCACTCGCAACTCACTATCCACTACGGCCAGAGCATCGCTTACAGCACCCATTTTGCAGGTTCCAACCGGATTTGCACCTGCCGCACCTACATCTCCAGCCAAGCGTTGCAAGTCTTCATCAGCATTGATTTCTTGTGGCGCATACTGCTGCAAGGCCGAGGAGGCCACGATTTTACGCGTCAATTGAATAGCTGTAGCGGCAATATTCACATCTTGCTCTGTACTCAGATAATTCGTTGTAATGACCGGTGGCGCAGTGACATCCGCTGCGGCAATCCGTACATGGCCACGTGCCGTCGGCTTCAAATTACTAACGCTGGCGGTGAATGCTGCGAAGGAATCCAGCGGACGTTCAACCGATTCCTGCGACCACGGCTGAATTTGATAGCCAAGATTCGGGGTGGCTTGTGATGGATCGGAACGCGCCATTGCCCCCAATGGTGAAGGTACCGTAGAGACCAAACCATTCTTCTTGACCATATATTCCAGCCCCATCGCCAGCCAACTCTTGCTTGCTGTATTCAGGGATTTGGCATTAGCGATCTTGAATCGCATGCGTAGCGGCAGGTGATCCTGCAAATTCTCCCCTACTCCAGGCACATCTTGCAAAACGCTAATTCCATGCTGTTGCAGCAAGGTAGCTGGACCTATGCCGGATCGCTGCAAAATTTGCGGCGATCCGAAAGCACCTGCCGCCAGGATTGTTTCACGTGAAACATCCGCCGTCCATTCCTTGCCACCGCCGATAAACTCAACTCCGGTACAGACATTACCCTGCTCAGTTTTTTGGATAATCAGACGTTGCACTTGCGAACCGGTCATGATTTCCAAATTGCCGCGGCGGATGATTGTGCGCAGGAAAGCTTTCGCTGTATTCCAGCGCAAACCGTTTTTTTGGTTGATATCGAAGTAAGCACTGCCTTCTTCGCCATTACCGAGATTGAAGTCGTTTATCTTGGGTATGCCGTTTTGTGCAGCAGCATCGCGGAAGGCATCCAGTATCTTCCAACCGAACTTTTGCTTCTCAACGCGCCAGTCGCCGCCTACTCCATGCAGGGCATCTGCACCTTCAACATAATCTTCGGTTTTCTTGAATAAAGGCAAAACCTGATCCCAGCGCCAACTTGCATCACCAGTCAGTTCCGCCCAGTAATCATAGTCTTGCGCCTGCCCGCGCTGGTAAATCATGGCATTGATGGACGATGAGCCGCCGAGGATTTTACCGCTGGGATACAGAACGCTGCGCCCGTTCAAGCCGGCATCGGCTTCGGTGCGATAACGCCAGTCGGTACGTGGATTGTTAATCATGTGATGAAAGCCGATGGGGATATGCACCCAGAAATAATCGTCTTTCGCACCAGCCTCTATGAGTAGAACCGAAGTATTCGGATCTTGTGTCAATCGGTTAGCCAGTACGCAACCGGCTGTTCCTGCTCCTACGATGATGTAATCGTACTTCCCTGCGGATTCGGCCATTGTCTCAATCGGTAGAGTTGATGTTGCATTAGATAAACCCCATCATCACAGCGTCTACTTACAGTCGACTGACAATAGATGGTTGCGACTTAATTATTATTTATTTACTAGTCGGCATCGCGAACTCCGCACCCTTGGCAATCGACTCTGGCCAACGCTGCATGATCGATTTATAACGAGTGTAGAACTTGACGCCCTCTTCCCCATAAGCATGCGTGTCGCCAAACATCGAGCGTTTCCAACCGCCGAATGAATGCCAGGCCATAGGCACAGGAATCGGCACATTGATACCGATCATGCCAACTTCAACGCGACGTGAAAATTCGCGAGCCGTATTGCCATCCGAGGTAAATAGAGCAACGCCATTGCCGAATTCATGTGCATTGATCAAATCAAGCGCAGCCGCGAAGTTCGGCACGCGCACAACGCACAAAACCGGGCCAAAAATCTCTTCTTGATAGATCGTCATCTCCGGCGTTACATGGTCGAATAGACAACCTCCAATAAAGAATCCTTTACTACCACCATCTACATGTAATCCTCGACCATCCACCAGCAACTTCGCGCCAGCCTGCACTCCCGCCTCAATATAGCCTTCGATTTTGGCTTTATGCGCTGCGCTGACGACCGGCCCCATCTCGGCATCGGCTTCCATACCGTTTTTTACCTTGAGGGATTTCACACGCGGGATTAATGCCGCAACCAACTTGTCCGCTACATCACCAACCGCTACCGCAACGGAAATCGCCATGCAACGCTCGCCGGCAGAACCATAAGCCGCTCCGATCAAGGCATCGACCGCCTGCTCCAGATTTGCATCCGGCATCACCACTAAATGATTTTTCGCACCGCCAAGTGCCTGTACGCGTAATGGATAGGCGCCGCCTTTACGCGCAGCACCCGTTGCATAAATGTATTCGGCTATCGGTGTTGAACCGACGAAGGAGACTGCTTTTACATCCGGGTGATGCAGCAGACCATCAACTGCCAGCTTATCTCCCTGCAAGACATTGAAAACGCCGTCAGGCAGCCCTGCTTGATGCAACAGCTCCGCTACCATCAAGGATGGTGATGGATCGCGCTCAGAGGGCTTTAAAATGAATGTGTTGCCTGTTGCCAGCGCAACCGGTGCCATCCACATCGGCACCATGAAAGGAAAATTGAAAGGTGTGATGCCGGCTGTCACACCCAGCGGCTGACGCAAGTTCCAGTTATCGATACCGCCACCGATATTGTCGGTGAACTGAGTTTTCAATAATTGCGGCACACCACAGGCAAACTCGACCACTTCCAGCCCGCGTGTGACCTCACCTTTGGCATCCGAAAAAACCTTGCCGTGTTCACGTGTGATCGCTGCAGCCAGATCATTGTGATGTTTTTCGATCAGCTCTTTGAATTTGAAGAGGATACGCGCACGCTTCAATGGCGCTGTATCAGCCCATGCCGGCGCGGCTGCTTTTGCCGTCGCCACGACTGTCTGTACATCAGCATCACTGGCCAGAACAACTTGTGCACTCACCTCGCCGGTGGCGGGATTAAATACATCCTGCTGTTTGCCACCGCTCGTATCTACCAAGCGACCGCCGATGTAATGCTGAATTCTCGAGGGAGTCGTTGTCATAAGCATTCCTTCAAATAAGATTTTTCTATCGTTATAAGTAGCGCAAAACCGCACAAGATTACCATGATGCAAAAGCTTGATAAGTGAAAAAGGTCTGTGGATAAGTCTCTGGGGAAGAGGTGGATAGCTTGTGGATAATCTTGTGGAGAAGTCGGCCTTCTTTTTTATACAGAATCTATCCTTTACAGATACACCGTTTATGCAGGGTTTATCTTTTCTTCAAGTCTTTGATTTCAATACCACTTAATGACTTATCCACAGAAAAGTGCCTGCGTTAACTATTACTACTAAACATATATATAAACAATTAACTTAAAACCAGAATCTCCTTCTTTGTCCTCAAATACGAAAAAAATCCTTCAACAGCCTCTGTAAAAACAAAGTTCTTACTGAAATTATTAATGAATAAATCTGAAAAACGTTGACTCATAAAATTCAGATCGCATCTCCGTAAAACAGCTCAACCAATTTTTGTAGACCTTTAGTTTTGAATTGATTGATTTCAAAAATTGGGTTTCTTACAAGGTAAGCATGTTCACTGCACTTATGCGTATGCATCCTAAAATCAAACCAGCGTTGAAAAATGACTCCTCAAAAGCCGCTTTGAGAGCTAAATGCTTAATAAATAGGTATTTATTTGAATTTAATGCTTGGGATACGCCATTGAAGAAGCAAAAAATGGCGGTAGAAGGCATTCCAGCGACTTTGACCTAAAGTTGAAGCCGTCCCCTCACTTATCCCTATTCAAGGGCAGGAACAGTGGGTACAGACCTGACAATAGACAATATTGCGCTACTCAGACATCAAGATCAGCCGAATTTAAAAATCAAAATGACCAAATAGAGCATTTGAAACAAGGTTTGCCAGCTTGTTTGACTGCTTTGCAGATGTGGTTTTTAAAGACTACCCAGTAGCAGAACATGATTTCTTGATAGTCGATGGCACTGCAGTTGAAATCTTGATAGTCGATGGCACTGCAGTTGAAAAACGGTTTTTACGCCTATTGAAGTCTTGACGCGTTGATCAAGGAAATAGGGACGTAGATTGAGATGAGAGAGAACGACTTCTCTTGTAGTTGAAATTTTGTAGAGCTTGCTTAGTTTTTACAGAGGCTGTTAGAGGATTTTTTCTGTATTTGAGGACAAAGAAGGAGATTCTGGTTTTAAGTTAATTGTTTATATATATGTTTAGTAGTAATAGTTAACGCAGGCACTTTTCTGTGGATAAGTCATTAAGTGGTATTGAAATCAAAGACTTGAAGAAAAGATAAACCCTGCATAAACGGTGTATCTGTAAAGGATAGATTCTGTATAAAAAAGAAGGCCGACTTCTCCACAAGATTATCCACAAGCTATCCACCTCTTCCCCAGAGACTTATCCACAGGACTTTTCGCTAATCTGGCTTTTGTCCATTTATTCAAATAGTAGAAAAAATTTTTCTCTGCTCCGCAAAGAACACTTACTTATTCGCCTTGCTTACAGACTTGGCCTTATAAGTTTTGCCAGGTGGAGGTGCGACCGGTTTGCTCTTTGCTTCTTTCAACAAGCTAGTGCATTTATTCTCTTCATTCGAGCCTACATTCACCAAAGGCAGCAATGCGGTTATCGGTGCAACTACCGCTAATGCCACCGCACTACCCGCTTTCAATGCCAGCACACCTTTATCGATGCTGATTTTGGGCGTATTGAATTCGCCTGTCACATAGATAGGTGCGCGCAAGGAAACAATACGCAAGCCTTTAGTTTCAGGTTTGATCGTGAGATCCAGTTGTTCTTTCGCCAAATCGATGGTGCCAGTCACATACAGCACAGCATCTTGTGTATCTACAATGAAGGTACGTGTTTGCACCAAACCGTTGGTGACGGTTAGATCAGTCGCCATGCAATTGAGTTGTACCTGCTTGTCACCGAACAATTGCGAAATAACGATATTGCCGATATTCAAACCGATTTGTTCCAGCAAGAGCTTGCTGATGGTGCCTTCATTGATCAGCGATTTGATTTCACCATTTGATGTCGCAAGCAAGGTCGCAATGGAGTTGCCGGTACCGGATAAAGAAGTATCACCATTGACTTCACCGAAGCTGGCTTGCATAGGCTGGAAGGTCGGGAACAATTGTTTTAGCTTCAGATGACGGGCGGATACTTTTGCTTCAGCCTTGATGGTGTTGTTGCGACCATCCAGTTTAATGTCGGCCACCATATTGCCGCCGGCCACATCGAACTTCAGTGGCGACAAGGTAATCACACTGTCCTGCATTTTTAAATGCGTATCCAGGTTGTTGATAGGCAGTGATTTGCTATGCACGATTTTGTGGCCAGTGAATTGGACATCGGCATCGATGCTGCCCCAACGATCGGTCGTGAATTTTTCTACGGGCAGTACTTTATTCGCCGGTTGATTTTGCGCGACGCCACGTTCCTTTTTACTTGCATTGGAATCTGCGCCAATAATCGGACCCAGATCGCTCAATTGCAATAAATTGGACACGACAGTGCCGGACAAAAGTGGCCGCGGTTTTTTGGATTCATACACCAAGCTGCCGGCGATATCGCTGGCGCCAACCTTACCTTTGAATTTTTCATACGTCCATTTGCCACCAAGCTTGTTGATGGTGCCGATCAGATGGCCTTCAGTTGAGAATTGAGGAGTCTTTGGCAGCGTGATCCCGGTTAATGGATAAAGGTCAGCCATGCTGGCGCCTGATAGACGCAAGCGCAGATCAATGGCTGCCAGCTCTTGCGGTTTGGTGACAGTGCCGTTGACGCTGATCGAGGTTTTACCTACATCCAGTTTTGCTTCCAGTGGAAAAGGTTTATCCACATTTTTCAAAGCCAGTAATGCACCAGCCTTGCCATCACCATTGATGCGTGCACCGTTGAAGGTCCCGGTAATCTTCCAGCCCATCACAAAATCATTAACGGCCGTTGGCTCCAGCGTATCGATATTAGCTTTCGCATCGATATGTTCGACTTCATCTTTCAGCGTGATTTCACCGCGGTAAAAATACAGACGTTGCAAATCCAGCGTCCAGGCGGAAGGATCGGTTTGCTTGAAGGTCCAGTTATTCTTGCCATCACGTATGCGTTCTAACGTAACGATAGGATCATCCAGCTGCAAGGCAGGAATCACGATCGTATTGTTCAGCAGAGGTAAAGGATTGACTGAGAAAGTGATATGACCGATCTCGGCCATATTACTGTCGGCTTTGGCCCACTCAGGAT
The DNA here is from genome assembly GCF_900130075.1 of Herminiimonas arsenitoxidans. NCBI lineage: Bacteria > Pseudomonadati > Pseudomonadota > Betaproteobacteria > Burkholderiales > Oxalobacteraceae > Herminiimonas > Herminiimonas arsenitoxidans. Next base: position 2,497,815 of record NZ_LT671418.1, on the reverse strand, counting down.
TGCCGAGTGAAACATCATGCGCGCTCAAACGCGGTGCTGGTATCCAGTCACGCCAGGTATCCGTTGCGGGTTGCGCCCGTTGCCAGGTCAGAGACAAATCACCGTTAATCGCGAAGTTACGGCCAGTTGCCTCGCTGACGCGTTCATTGATCCACGGCTTTGCCTTGTTCCAATCAAACATCAACAGGAACAGCACAGCCGCGAGCAAGATAGCGAACAAAGCGATTGCGGCCCACAACAATATTTTTCTTGTAAGCGACATAGAGAACTCAAATCTTAGAGGTAGGCGAATAAGTACGACCCCTCGATAACTTGTGAGTTCAATAAGATATTCCGGGAGGAAATATCCAGTGTGCGCCTATCGGGCAAGTTGCGCCGTGGGTTAGTGCGCGGACTTCAGCAGCAATTGCGATAAGCATTGCATTGCAGAAATTAGAGTGAAGCAGTTTTGAAAGACTATTTTTTCCTGGCGCGGACAGGAGTCTGTTTCTTTTCACCGATTACGCCCAAAGCTGCTGCGCGCAGTATCTTGCGAAAAGTCGGGCATTCCATATGACTGGGAGCGGAGCATTTGGCGGCATGGCGCAAACCGTCACGCATGGCAGACAGTTGTTGTATGGTGTGATCCAGTTCATCGGCTTTGCTGACGAGCATTTTTCTATCTATCGCCAGCTTGCCTTGCGGCTCGAACATGAGGGCAATTTCATCGAGGGAAAAACCGGCGGCACGTCCCAGTGCTATCAAAGCCAGGCGTTCCAATACGGCCGAGTCAAAAACGCGGCGCAAACCACTGCGCCCGATCGAAGCGATCAAACCTTTTTCTTCATAAAAGCGCAAAGTTGATGCCGGCACGCCTGCTTGTGCGACGACTTCAGCGATATCCAGTCTTGCCATACTTGACCTCAAGTTGACTTTAAGTTGCACGATATCACTTCCGCGTCTTGCGAGCCAATGAAAGGACATCATCATGAACGTCAAATCAAACAGCACGAACGAACAAAAGAATATCTGGAACGGTGATGCAGGCAACGCATGGGTTGAGACGCAGCAATTGGTCGAGCACATGTTTAAACCGATTGAAAACTTGCTGCTCGGTGAACTCCAAAGTTCGGTCCGGCCAAGGGTATTGGATGTCGGTTGCGGCACCGGCAGTACCACCCTCGCAGTTTCCCGTCAGCTTGGTGCGCAGGCCTTGTGTGTTGGTATTGATATTTCTCAACAGATGATTGCGGCGGCGCAAGCCTCTGCAAAGAAACAGGATTTGACACCAAGTTTTATCTGCGGTGATGCGCAGACATATACGTTTGCAGCGGCGAGTTTTGATTTGATTATTTCGCGCTTTGGCGTGATGTTCTTCGATGATTCCATTGTCGCGTTTAAAAACCTGCGATACGCAGCAAGTGAGCAAGGCGAATGCAGATTCATTGCGTGGCGCAGCGCTGATGAAAACCCATTCATGACGACGGCCGAACGTGCTGCCAAAGCGCTGCTGCCGCAGCTTCCTGCGCGCCAAGAGGACGAACCGGGCCAGTTTGCTTTTGCAAGGCGGGAACGTATCGTTGACATCCTGCAGCAGAGTGGCTGGAACGGGATCGAGATAGAAGCAGTGGACATTGTTTGCTCTTTTGCAGAACAAGACCTGCTTCTGTACTTAAGTCGCATGGGACCTCTTGGTCGCATCCTGTCACAGCAAGATGAACAGACGCGCAAGCAGGTAACCGAGCTTGTGCGCGATGCATTCGAAGCTTATGTGCATGGAGACAAAGTCGTGTTTACTGCTGCTTGCTGGAAGGTGAGCGCTAGAGTCTAAGTTTTTTCAAACAGGATTAACGCGGCTTCTTGACCCGCCCGCCTATACCTTCTTCGGTGCTGGCGCTCAATTGTTCGCGCAGCCATTTATGTGCAGGATTACGAGCATCCCGTTCATGCCACAACATATCGACGTGAACTTCCGGCAATTCAAATGGCAAATCTTTTGCGATCAATGCTTCTGCCATGCCGGTGGACGCAATCAGATGTCGCGGTAGCACCGTGATCAAGTCAGAACTGGCGACTACGCGACCGGCGGTAAAGAACTGATTCACCGTGAGCAGGATACGACGCTCGAGGCCGAGATTGGTTAGTGCCTCATCCATCAAACCTTTTGCCCGACCGGAAAAACTCACCAATAAATGATGCGCTGCACAATAGTTGTCCAGCGTTAATTCCACTTTTGCCAAAGGATGGTTTTTCCGCATCACGCAGACATATTCGCCGGTATAGAGACGCTCATGGCGGATTTGCGAAACAGCCGTATTTTGTCCGCTTGCCAATTGTGCGGCGACGCCGGGGAAAAATCCGATCGCCAAGTCGATATCGCCACGTAACAACATCGGACGTGGTTCGCGCGTAGTCAGCGGCACCATGCGTACATTCAAGCCTGGCGCATCACTTTCAATGGCGCGTACCAGAAATGGCAACCACAGCGCGGCCGTTGCATCGGCCATCGCCATGCGAAACGTCGTATTGGCGCGGGATACATCAAAGGTATCCGGTGTTACTGCAGCCTCCAGATCGGACAGCGCGCGCCGCACGATAGGCCATAACTCCTCCGCCCGCGAGGTTGGCTTGACGCCATGTGCGGTGCGTATCACCAGTTCATCACCCAGCGTATCGCGCAAACGGCGCAAAGCATTGGAGACGGCAGGTTGTGTCATTGCCAATAAATTGGCTGCGCGCGTCAAATTTTGCTCCGTCATGACGGCATCAAAGACGCGCAATAAATTCAGATCCAGAGTGAGAAAACTCATAGTGTATTTACCAAAAATAACTGAAGTAACAGGGTAACAGACATATTCACATATCGTATGACTGGTATCCTAAATTGAAATTAGATTTATATCTCTATGTTACCTATACTGCATTGCAACAACAAGATTAATTATAGAAAAAAAGGAAACAATCATGTCTACATTATCGAATAATTCGTTCTCGAACCCGGCGCTCATCGCTGTTCCAGCCGTATTGGCGGTAATTGGCGTTGTTTACAGCCCTGCACGTCCTGCAATCATCGCTGTAGCCGCCGTTGCTGCGCTGTTGATGCTGTTCAAACCATTGACGATTGCGCTGCTGCGCACTCTGTTGCTGGCGCTCTCGCCTAGCAAATCGGTTGCTGTCGCCAAGAAAGCCGTTGTTCAAGTAGAAAGCCCGGTTCAAACCGTGTTTGCATTGAATCGCAAGGCAAATCAAATTGCTGAAACACAACCAGCGCTGGCTGCTGAACTGCGTATGCGTGCTGCTTACTCGGCACCACAACGTATTTCCAAACGTGCAGTTGCTGTTAAAGCACAAGGTCCTTTGAAATCGGCTTTTGCATTGAATAGCAAAGCAAATCAGATTGCACAAACACAGCCGGAACTGGCTGCCAAGCTGCGTATGCAAGCAGCTTACTCTTAACGCATGAAGGGCGGTACGCGTTGAACGGCAATCATTTTTACTTAATTAACTTAGTGCGCCTTGTAATAAGCAATCTTTACGCCACTTATGTAGTTCAGGCATTGCGTTGGTCACCAAGTGCACAAGCATTATTGTCAGGTGTGTTCTTGAATGGCAGCGGCGGTTTTGCTGCCATCGTGATCACGAGAGCATTGCGAACAAGAATGTTGCGCATGTCGAAAAGTTTTAGTGCGGAGTCCGAAACGGTCAGTCATCAAGGATGATGCGACGATCGGATCACGCTTTTACCGTGTCTCCTCTTCCCTCTCAAGGAAGGTTCTAAGTCCCGCGAGCTCAGGCTCAGCGGGCTTTTTTTTGCCTATTTGTTTTTGCGCTTCTGTTGTTTGAATAGTCTATTTTTTGGGCTGTCGTGATAAACCCGTCAATTTCGTGCAAAATACAGTAACGTAATCGTTTCCCGATGTATCTATTCAAGATGCTTTGGATAGTGCAGTGATGTTGATATTTAAACTACGGAGTCAAGCAACTTGGGCCGTCTGATCAAAAACAACTACACCAATATCGCATTGTTGAAAGACTTAATGACAACGCCGCCGATGACGGCGAAGCAACATGCGGAAATCATGCGTAAACGCATCGCACATCGCAGAATGGTCGAGGAAGCAAAGGAACTGAAAACGGCCAGTGACGATTTGTTTGAACAGTCGTAACTAAAAATAAAAAAGCGCGGAATTCCGCGCTTTTGTTTTATGCAGACTCGGAATTCTCCGAGTCTTTCAGCACTACGTATGGTCTACAACACGCAGTGCCGCTTTCTTACTTGGCCGATGGGAAGAAAACCTGTTCGCCGTCGATTTTGTAAGCAGCGATTTTCTTCTGACCTTCAGTTGAAGTCAGGTAATCGATAAACTGCTTCGCACCTTTGTAGTTGATGTCTTTGTACTTGGCTGGATTGACTGCGATCACGCCGTACGGATTGAACATCTTCTTGTCACCCTGTACTGCAATCACGAGACCAGTCTTGGCCTTGTATGCGCCGTAGGTTGCACGATCCGATAATGTGTATGCCTGCAACTCGCCAGCCATCGTCAATACTTCTCCCATGCCCAAACCTGCAGACACATAAGCGCTGCCTTCCGGTTTAACGCCGATTTCTTTCCAGTACGCTTTTTCCATGACGTCGGTACCGGAATTGTCACCGCGTGAAATGAACTTGGCTTTGCTATCGACGATTTTCTTCATCGCGGCCAATACATCCTTGCTACCTTTAACGCCGGCTGGATCGCTGGTTGGACCAACGATGATGAAGTCGTTGTACATCACATCGCGACGATCAACGCCATGGCCTTCAGCCACGAACTTATCTTCTGCGCCACGTGCATGTACCAGCGTCACATCAACGTCGCCGTTCTTGGCCAGTTCCAGGGCCTTGCCGGTACCAACCGAGATCACATGTACCTTGGAGTTTGTCTTCGCTTCGAAGTCAGGCAGCAGATACGGCAGCAGGCCCGAGTTTTCGGTACTGGTCGTGGTCGACAGTTTGATGATTTGCTGTGCAAAGCTGAGTGGTGCGATAAATGCAGAAGCCAGAACGACTGCCGCAAGGCGGAATAGTGGACGACGAGACATGGTTCCTCCTGATGATTTAATAAAAATGGCTGCGAACCTTTAAGGGTGGCGCAGCCATGGTAATCGTGTTGAGTTGTCGCGACAACCCATCACTAAAATTTAGTTCAGCATCTTGTGCGTACGTACCGCATCCAGCACGATGGTTTTCAAACCTTCGCCGTTATGTTGTTCAACGTGTTCCATCAATGCACGACGCATACGTGGGTCCCAGGATCTTTTCAGATGACCTGCGATTTCTTCCAGCGACTTATTACGATCACGCATGGTTTCAAAAAAATCGCCGATCTGGTTCGCCATGACGATCAGATTATCTAAAGTGCTGCCGCTCATTCTGCTCTTCCTTAATTTAATTTATTTCGCATCGCGTATCAGGCGGTGTGCTTGCGCATAAACGACGTGGCTTTGGTCACGCACAAAACCGATCAATGTCACGTTGGTTTCTTCCGCCAACTGTATGGCCAAATTCGTCGGCGCCGAGATGGCAGCTAAAAATCCTATGCCCATCGTTGCTGACTTCTGCACCATTTCATAACTGGCGCGGCTGGTGATCAATGCGGCACCTGTTGTGAAGTCACGCTTCTCATCAGCCATCGCACCGATCAATTTATCCAGTGCGTTGTGGCGGCCGACATCTTCACGAACCAAGTCTACTGAGCCATCCAGATTCAGCCATGCTGCTGCGTGTGTCGCACCGGTATATTTTTGCAAGCGCTGCTGCGACTTCATTGCCTTCATGCCGGCATAAATCTGCGCTGCAGAAAACATAGCATGTCCAACGGTAGCTTGCGGATGGCGTATCGCCTGTTCCAGTGTTTCTGCACCACACAAACCACAGCCGGTACGACCGGTCATGTTGCGTCGTTTATCTTTCAGTGTAACGAAGCGTTCCGTCGCAATACGCATTTGTACCTGTATGCCTTCGCAGCCAGGTACAACTTCGCATTCGTACAATTCTGATCGGTCTTTCAGGATGCCTTCACTCAGCGAGAAGCCGAGTGCAAAGTCTTCCAGATCGTATGGTGACGCAAGCATGACGGCGTGCGAAATGCCGTTGTATTCCAACGCAATCGGCACTTCTTCTGCGACATCGTCTTCGCAGATGATGCGCTGGTTCGCATCCCATTTTTCTACCGGGACACGGACCAGTGCACTACGTTCGTCGTCAGTGCTTGCATTCATCACCAGACCTCTATCAGAACTTACTTCGATGTCGACAGTTCCGAACCACGCGGAATCATTTTGTCGGAAGCAAAACTTTCTTGCTCCTGATTGAAACGATTATACGTACGTTGCCATTCCGACGGTTGGGCGACCGGCATTACTTGCACTGCCGTCACTTTGTACTCAGGGCAGTTAGTTGCCCAGTCGGACGAGTTAGTCGTAATCACGTTAGCACCAGATTCAGGGAAGTGGAACGTGGTGTACACGACGCCAGCCTGGATACGCTCGGTGATATCTGCACGCAATACGGTTTCACCCGCACGCGAGTGGATACCAACCCAGTCGTCCTGCTTGATGCCGCGTTCTTCCGCATCGTGCGGATGAATTTCCAGACGATCTTCGCTGTGCCACATATTGTTGTGGGTACGACGAGTTTGCGCGCCAACGTTGTATTGCGACAAGATACGACCGGTGGTCAGGATCAATGGGAATTTCTTATTGACCTTCTCACCGCTACCGAAGTACTTGGTATTGATGAAGCGACCTTTACCGCGCACGAATTCTTCGATGTGCATGGTTGGTGTACCTTCTGGCGCTTCAGCGTTACAAGGCCATTGAATACTGCCGCCCAATTCATCGATACGCTTGAAGCTGACGCCGGTGAAGGTTGGTGTCAATGCAGCGATCTCATCCATGATTTCACGTGGATGTTTGTAATTCATTGGGTAACCCAATGCGTTCGACAGCATTTGTGTGACTTCCCAATCGCCCTTGCCCGATTTTGGCGGCATCACTTTGCGGACGCGCGAGATGCGACGTTCTGCATTGGTGAAGGTACCGTCTTTTTCGAGGAACGATGAACCCGGCAGGAATACGTGTGCGTATTTTGCAGTTTCGTTCAGGAAGATATCCTGAACAATGATGCATTCCATTGCTTCGAGCGCAGCGGTAACGTGCTGCGTGTTTGGATCGGACTGAACAATGTCCTCACCTTCGCAGTACAGACCCATGAAGGTGCCGTCCATGGCCGCGTCGAACATGTTAGGAATACGCAGGCCTGGTTCCGATTCCAATGTGCAGTTCCACACAGCTTCGAATTCAGCGCGTGCGACCGAGTCAGATACGTGACGATAGCCTGGCAGTTCGTGCGGGAAGGAGCCCATATCGCAGGAACCTTGCACGTTGTTTTGACCGCGCAGTGGGTTCACGCCGACGCCTTCGCGACCGATGTTGCCGGTTGCCATCGCCAGGTTGGCGATACCGATAACAGTGGTCGAACCTTGAGCGTGTTCTGTAACGCCGAGACCGTAATAGATCGAACCATTGCCGCCGGTTGCGAACAGACGTGCTGCGCCGCGGATATCAGCTGCCGGTACGCCGGAGACTTCTTCCATTGCTTCTGGCGAGTTTTCTGGCAGCGATACGAATTCTGCCCATTCGTCGAACGAGTCTACATCGCAACGTTCTTTGATGAAGTCAGGCTTGTGCAGGTTTTCGGTGATGATTACGTGCGCCAGCGCATTGACGATAGCAACGTTGCTACCTGGTTTCAATTTCAAATGGTAGTCAGCCAGAACGTGCGGTGATTTGACCATTTCAGTTGTACGTGGATCGACAACGATCAGCTTCGCGCCTTGACGAATGCGGCGTTTCATTTGCGATGCAAATACTGGGTGACCTGATGCTGGGTTCGCGCCGATGACCAAGATGACGTCAGACTTCATCACTGATTCAAAGGTTTGGGTACCAGCGGATTCGCCCATGGTTACTTTCAAGCCGTAACCAGTTGGGGAGTGGCAGACGCGTGCGCAGGTATCAACGTTGTTGTTACCAAAAGCAGCACGAACCAGCTTCTGCACCAGATAGCCTTCTTCGTTGGTGCAACGCGACGATACCAAGCCGCCGATCGAATCCTTGCCGTATTTAGCCTGGATGCGTTTCAGTTCGGAAGCAGCGTAGTTGATCGCTTCATCCCATGACACTTCTTTCCAAGGATCGGTGATTTTGCTGCGGATCATAGGTTTCAACATGCGGTCTTTATGCGTTGCATAACCCCATGCGAAACGACCTTTAACGCAAGCGTGACCTTGATTGGCTTTGCCGTCCGGATTTGGAACCATGCGGACAACTTCATTACCTTTCATCTCGGCCTTGAACGAGCAACCAACACCGCAGTACGCGCAGGTGGTGACTTTGCTGTGTTCTGCCTGGCCCATCATGATGACGGTTTTTTCGGTCAGCGTTGCGGTTGGGCATGCGTCTACGCAAGCGCCGCAGGATACGCATTCCGATTCAATGAAATCTTCGTTCTGACTTGCTGCAACGCGTGAAGTAAAGCCACGGCCGTCGATGGTCAGAGCGAATGTACCTTGCGTTTCTTCGCAAGCGCGGACGCAGCGGTTACAAACGATACATTTCGATGCATCGTAGGTGAAGTAAGGATTGGATTCGTCTTTTTCCATCTTCAGATGGTTGCTACCGTCGTAGCCGTAACGCACGTCGCGCAGACCGACTACACCAGCCATGTCCTGCAGTTCGCAGTTGCCGTTGGTTGGGCAGGTCAGGCAGTCCAGCGGGTGATCCGAGATGTACAGTTCCATCACACCACGGCGTATGTCTGCCAGCTTAGGTGTTTGGGTTTTGACTTTCATGCCGGCTTCAGCAGGTGTCGTGCACGATGCTGGATAGCCGCGGCGGCCTTCGATTTCAACCAGACACAGACGGCAGGAGCCGAATGATTCGAGGCTGTCGGTAGCGCACAGCTTAGGCACGTTGATGCCGTATTCAGCTGCTGCACGCATGACGGAAGTGCCTTGCGGCACGGAGACGGCAACGCCGTCGATTTCCAGGGAGATCATGACTTCGGACGTACTTTTTTTCGTGCCGTAGTCGATACCGTTAAGTTGATTCATTTTTTTCGCTCCAGTAGCTTAAGCCGCGTTTGCCAATGTTTTTTGATCGCCAAAATCTTCTGGGAAGTGGTTCAAGGCAGACAACACCGGGAATGGTGTCATGTTGCCCATCGCGCACAGCGATCCCGTTACCATCACATCGCACAAATCACGCAGCAGATGGATTTGCTGTGGTCGATTCTGGTTAGCGATGATTTTGTCCATAACTTCTACACCGCGTGTCGAACCGATCCGGCACGGGGTGCACTTGCCGCACGATTCTTCTGCACAGAAGTGCATTGCGTAACGTGCTTGTTTGGCCATATCGACGGTATCGTCGAACGCGACCAAGCCACCATGGCCTACAGTAGAGGCAACAGCAGCGAATGCTTCATAGTCAAACGGTGTGTCGAACAGCGACTCGGGCATGTAAGCGCCGAGTGGGCCGCCAACTTGTACTGCACGAATAGGACGACCGGATTCGGCGCCGCCACCAAAGTCGTACAGCAATTCGCGCAAGGTCACGCCGAATGCTTTTTCTACCAGGCCGCCGTATTTCAGGTTGCCTGCCAGTTGCATAGGCAAGGTGCCACGCGAACGACCCATACCGTAGTTTTTGTAGAATTCTGCACCGCGGGACATGATCAATGGGATCGCAGACAGCGAAATCACGTTATTGATGACCGTTGGTTTGCCGAACAAGCCTTGCAGCGCTGGCAGTGGCGGTTTGGCACGTACCATACCGCGCTTGCCTTCGATACTTTCCAGCATCGCGGTTTCTTCGCCGCACACGTAAGCACCAGCGGCTTTACGTACTTGCAGGTTGAAGGTGCGGCCGGAACCGAGAATGTTTTCACCGAGGTAACCGGCAGCGTTGGCTGCAACAATCGCTTCGTTCAAATTGGCGATCGAATGCGGGTATTCGGAGCGTACGTAGATGTAGCCTTCTGTTGCTTTCACGGCCAGACCAGCGATGGTCATGCCTTCGATCAGCATGAATGGATCATCTTCCATCACCATACGATCGGAGAAGGTACCGGAGTCGCCTTCATCGGCGTTACAAGCGATGTACTTTTGATCGGCTTCAGCGCCGAGCACGGTTTTCCACTTGATGCCGGTAGGGAAAGCTGCACCACCGCGACCACGCAGGCCGGAGTCGGTCACTTCTTGAACAATCGCAGCTGGTTCCATTGCGATCGCTTTTTTCAAGCCGATATAGCCTTCATGTGCCAGGTAGTCATCCAGCGAAACTGGATCGGTAATACCTACGCGCACGAATTGCAGACGTTCCTGCTTTTTCAGGTAAGGAATTTCTTCGGTTAAGCCCAATGCTTTTGGATGTGCGCCGCCAGTGGTGAAACCCGCGTCGAACAAACCAGCGACTTCGTGATCTTCGATAGGGCCAAACGCGATACGGCCAGCGTCGGTCGCAACTTCAACCATAGGCTCGAGCCAGAACATGCCGCGCGAACCGTTACGCACCAGTTTGATATCGATGCCGCGTGCTTGCGCTTCTTTGGCGATAGCAGCAGCGGTTTCATTGGCGCCGAGCGCCAGAGCGGTCGAGTCGCGTGGAACAAAAATGGTAACGGTCATTGCACACCTCGCTTCGCCTGGATAAGGCGGTTGAATTTTTCCTTGGAAACGCGAGCGTACAGGTCGTCGTCAATCTGGATCGCCGGACCGCTGGCGCATTGGCCGAGGCAGTACACGGTTTGCAAGGTAAACTTGTTGTCGTCTGTGGTGCCGTGGAAATCACAGCCCAGCAATTCTTTGGCATGATCAGCCAGCTCTTCGCAGCCACGTGATTGGCAGGCTTCTGCGCGGCAGATCTGCACCACGTGTTCGCCGACTGGGTGTTGGCGGAAGAAGTGGTAGTACGTAATCACGCCGTGTACTTCCGCGCGCGAAATGTTCAAACCTTCGGCAATCGCTGGAACCACGCTAGGCGGGATGTAGCCAACCACGCCCTGGATGTCGTGTAGGATAGGCAAAAGCGCGCCAGGCGTCGCTTTGCGCTGTGCAATAATGGCCTCGACCGCGGCCTGATCAAATGGGGTTTGGGTGTTCACTTAGAGTCTCCAGCTAGCGACACCGATGGCATTACTGCATGCCGCGAGGTCGTGAAATCGTACGAAACCATACTGCTTCCTTGTTAAAAATTATCTTGTATATATGCTTTTAATAGCATATAGTTTGCGGGCGCACCTTTGCAACATGTGAAAGGTAGCACCCGTAAACAGTCGCTTCAATAGGCTATCTTTTGCATAACCTGAAAAGAGGCGTAAACGCTACATAGGTGGCATGACGTATGTTTAAAGTTGTCATTAATCCCCACTGGGAAATTACCCACACTAACGACGCACCGCTGGATACTGCGGTTTTGCTTAATTTGTTGATGTCGATCCAGAAAACCGGCTCCATCTCCAAGGCGGCGCGACTTGTCGATTTGTCATATCGCTATTCCTGGGGTTTATTGCGCGATGCGGAAAAGCTGTTCGGGACCGCTCTATTAAATACAGATCGTGGTCGCGGCACGACTTTGACGCCGTTGGCGGAAAAGCTGATCTGGGCGGATCGACGCATCCGCGCACGTTTGTCGCCGACGCTGGAAAGTCTGGCTTCCGAGCTGGAAAGCGAAATCGGCAAAACCATCATCGGTAAAACCAAGCCGATCCGGCTCGATGCCAGCCACGGTTTTGCAGTCGACGCCCTGCTCCATCAATTGACAGAAGCGAACTTGCCGGTCGATTTGCGTTATCGCAACAGCACTGATGCGGTGGCGGCTTTGTCACGGAATGAATGCGATCTGGCCGGTTTCCACGTGCCGCTGGGTGAGTTCGAGAAAAAAGCGGTCGAGCGTTATACACAATGGCTCAATCCACGCGAACACTGCCTGATCCATTTGGCGGTCCGTACGCAAGGCATGTTTGTGGCACCGGGTAATCCGAAGAACGTCCAGACTTTGCAGGATCTAACGCGGCCGGGTGTGCGCTTTGTTAATCGACAAATCGGTTCCGGCACACGCATGTTGCTGGAGCTGATGCTGGCGGGGGCGAATGTTTCGCCTTTCGATATCGAGGGTTATCAAAGCAATGAGTTCACGCATTCAGCTGTCGCTGCTTATATAGCAAGCGGTATGGCGGATGTGGGTGTCGGCGTGCAGACTGCGGCACATCGCTTCAGCCTGGACTTTATACCGTTGATCCGTGAGCGTTATTTCCTGGCTTTGCCATTAGCCATCATGGAAGACCCGTTAATACAATTGGTCATTGATGTGGTGCAATCCGGCTACTTCCGTAAAGTGATTAACGGTTTGGCGGGTTACGATTCTGGCGACACAGGGAAGATACTGCTGCTGTCCGAAGCCTTTGGTCATGCCAAAGTAACGTAAGCGGTAGTAAGCAATATGCCCGGATGCATCCGGGCATATTCCACTATTTCAAGATGGCGATACCTTTGATCTGCGCGTAGACCGGGCTGCCCGGTGCCAAGCGCATGGCTTCGCAAGACTTGCGTGTGATACGTGCCAGCAGGCGCGTACCGTTGGCATCCAGGCCGATCATGACTTGGCCGATGGCGTCATCTGATAATTCCACTACCGTTGCGGCAACAATATTCAGAATACTGGTATCGCGTTGGGGCGTGAGGCTCAAGCTGACGTCGCGTGCTTGTATGCGCATGCGTATCTGCTGACCCACGGTTGCCTTTTGTTGCGGCAACAATAACTGCCCACCGGAAAACTCCGTGCACGTGAGATGAAACTGAGCATCGTGTTCGGTCACCGTTGCGACAACCAATGCGCTGGCGCTATCACCGTGCGCAACATTCAGATCAAGTCGAGTCAGCAAATCACTGGTGGCACCACTGGCGATGACTCTGCCGTTTTCCAGCAAAACCAGATGATCGGCCAATCGTGCAACCTCATCCGGCGAATGGCTAACGTACACCACCGGGATGTCCAGTTCATCATGCAGTCGTTCCAGATACGGCATGATCTCTTCTTTGCGCTTGGTGTCGAGTGCCGCCAGCGGTTCATCCATCAACAGTATGCGTGGGCTAGTGGCCAACGCTCTGGCAATGGCAACGCGTTGACGTTCACCGCCGGATAATTTATCCGGCTTGCGTTGCAACAGATGGCCGATGTCGAGCAAGGCGACTGCTTGATCGAGCGACACCTGACGTGATGCCTGTGGGATGCGACGCATGCCATATTCCAGATTGCGTTGCACATTCAAATGCGCAAACAAGCTGGCTTCCTGAAACACATAACCGAGTGAACGTTTATGTGTAGGGAGGAAGATGTTGTGCGCATCGTCTTGCCATACTTCGCCATTGATTTCCAGATAGGAACCACTAAAGTGCTCCAGCCCTGTCATCGCCCGCAAGCAAGTAGTTTTGCCGGAACCAGACGGACCGAACAAGGCGGTCACACCACGGCCGGGCAAAGTCAGATCAACATCCAGACCGAAGGCGCCATAAGAGATTTTGAAGCGTGCGCGGATATCTGTCATTTGCGCCGCCCGGTCGGATTCAATGTGTACAGTGCGATCAACACCAGCAGCGAGAAGATCACCATACCGGCTGCCAACCAGTGAGCCTGCGCGTATTCAAGCGCTTCCACATGGTCGTAAATTTGTACTGAAATCATGCGTGTGTGATTCGGAATATTGCCGCCTATCATCAGCACCACGCCGAACTCACCAACCGTATGCGCAAAGCCCATCACGATAGCGGTCAGATAACCTGGTTTTGCCAATGGCAGGGTGACACTGAAAAAAGTATCGAGAGGTGATGCGCGCAAAGTCGCAGCCACTTCCAGTGGGCGATCGCCCATAGCCTCAAAAGCATTTTGTATAGGTTGCACGACAAACGGCATCGAGTAAAAAATCGAGCCTACGAGCAAACCGGTAAACGTGAACGGCAGCGTGCCCCAACCCATAGCTTGCGTCAGTTGGCCGATGGGACCGTTAGGACCTAAGGTGATCAGTAAATAGAAACCGATCACGGTAGGTGGCAGTACGATAGGCAGCGCAACCATCGCGCCTATCGGACCTTTCAACCAAGAACGCGTGCGCGCCAGCCACCACGCCAGCGGCGTGCCTATCAACAGGAGAAGAAGGGTCGTGAGGCTGGCGAGCTTGAGGGTCAGGACAATCGCACCGATATTAGGATCGGTAAACAACGAGAACCTCTCTTACAGATCGTAACCGTAGCTACGGATGATGGCTTTAACTGGTTCCGATTTCAGGTAGTTGACGAATTCAGCCGCAGCTTTATTGTCTTTGCCTTTGTTCAGGATAACAGCATCTTGGCGAATGGCATTGTGCAGATTGGCTGGAACGATCCAGGCCGAACCGCTTTTGATCTTGCCGCCTTCAAACACTTGCGACAGAGCGACGAAGCCGAGTTCTGCATTGCCGGTGGAGATGAAGGTAAAGGTTTGACCGATGCTTTCACCTTGCACGAACTTAGGTTGCAGTGTTTCGTACACGCCCAGTTTTTTCATGGTTTCTTCAGCAGCCAAACCGTATGGAGCCAGCTTAGGTGTAGCCAATGCGATGTGCCCGAAGTTGCCTTTTTTCAGGACTTCACCTTTGGCATCAACGAAGTCTGGCTTAGCCGACCACAACACCAGTTTGCCGGTCGCGTAAGTGAAACGCGAACCAGGCACGATGCCGTTTTCTTTTTCCAGTTTGATCGGTGTTTCATCATCAGCAGCGAGGAAAACATCGTACGGCGCACCATTCGTGATCTGTGCATAGAACTTGCCGGTTGCGCCGAATGAAGGCACAACTTTATGGCCGGTTGCTTTTTCAAAATCAGCGGCGATGACTTTCATCGGTGCGGTGAAGTTGGCGGCAACTGCAACTTGTACCTCTTCTGCCGAAGCGGAAGCGGAGATGCCGAGAGCGAGCAGACCGGAAAGGAGCGAGTACGAGAGTTTTTTCATGATGTATGAGTAAAACGAGTTAAAAAACCTTTTAGGCGGGTACCGCCAGAATAATGTGCGAGGCCTTGATCAAGGCTGTTGCTTGCACACCTTCTTTTAAACCGAGTACTTTGACGCTCTCATTAGTGATGATGGCTGCGACGGTCTTGCCGCCGGGCAGTTCTATCACGACTTCTGCATTGACTGCGCCTTCCTGACAACGAACGACGGTGCCGGTGAGCGAGTTGCGTGCACTGGTTTTGAAATCTTTTTCGACGGTAAGGATGATCCACTGTGCCTTCACCAGCGCGTAGGCTTCGGAGCCTACTTCGAGTGCCAGATGATCGGCGCTGTCGTTGGTGATGATGGCAGCGAGTTTTGCACCGTTGCCGATATCGAGAGTAACTTCTGCGTTGACCGCCCCTTTTTTAACTGCGGTGACGGTTCCTAAAAATTGATTGCGTGCGCTGGTTTGCATATCGAATCTCCGGCTCATTGTGTAGTACTGGTCAAAGTCATCCATAGTGCGGCCTATTGTTGCCGGCACTGCAGCCCATTCCTGTTCCAATCGGCGGTAGGTTGCCACCACACGTCTGCCGTATTCCGTCAGACAGGTGCCACCACCAGTACTGCCGCCTGGCTGGCGTATTACCAGCGGTTCATGCGACAGATTGTTCACCGACTCTACAGCTTGCCAGGCGGCCTTGTAACTCATGCCCATGGCAGTGGCTGCGGCGGAAATTGAGCCGGAAGCATCTATGCGTTCCAGCAGTTCCAAATGGTCCCAGCGCTTGCCGCGAGGCTTGGATAGACCTTCCAGTTTGATGGGCGAAGTTGTCTTGCTCATAACAGTCTCTATCTTTAAAAATGATGAAGGGCTGTTCAGCAAAAGTCGTTATGATACACGATATTACTTTTAACGACATATTGAGAACAGGTGATGTACCGCCATTCTATTTGGCTATCGCTGAGTTCGGGTGCCTATTGGTCGCATTGGCATCAGGGTCATTCCGGAAATCGCGTTGTTAACGGATAAGATCAAAGTCTCGTTCTGCTCCTCCCGGCGTGTCTCGCCATCATTTTCTACAGGCTATATCAATGTTCGTACGTCAGCTTGATTACCTCGTTACCCTCGCAAGAGAGAAACATTTCGCCCGCGCTGCGGAAATTTGCTGTGTTTCCCAACCTGCCTTATCGGCCGCCGTTCGGAATCTGGAAACCGAACTGGGCATCGCCATCGTGCAGCGTGGCCAACGCTTTCAGGGATTTACGCCGGAAGGCGAGCGGATTCTGGATTGGGCGCGTCAGACTTTAGCCGCACTGGAGGGTTTGAAGCAGGAAGCATCGATGTCGCGCGTCAAGCTGACCGGCACGCTGCGCTTGGGCGCGATCCCGACCACGATGCCGATAGTTTCCTTGCTGACCGGACGTTGTCGTGCGCAACACGGCGATTTGCGTCAACTGGTGTTGTCGCTCAGTACTGAAGAAATCATGCGCAGGCTGGATGACTTCGAATTGGATGTCGGCCTGACTTATCTGGAAGACCAGCGACTCAATGGTTTCCATGTGCAACCCTTGTATCGTGAACGCTATATGTTGCTAGCGCGCGAAGGAACCATGCTGGATGGCAAAGAAGAAGTCAGCTGGGAAGAAGCGGCAGAGTTGCCGCTGTGCTTGTTGACTTCACATATGCAGAATCGTCGCATCGTGGATGCCGCTTTCCGTCGTGCGGAGGTACATCCGAATGTGGTGGTGGAGACTGATTCGGTGTTTGCGCTGTATTCCCATGTCAGGCACGCGGATTTATTCAGCGTAGTGCCGCATAGTCTTTTATGCCTGTTTGAACTGCGCGATGAAATGGTCGCGATTCCCATCGTGCCTGAGCTGAGCCGCTCTATAGGACTCATCTCGCTGGACCATGAACCGTGCTCGCCCATCGTCTTGGCCGCGCGCAATATTGCCGAGAAGATCGACTTGCAGGCGCAATTCGACGCTTACATAACTGGCGGCTATCAGCCCATCACATCAAACGATTAGACCGTAAAAAACTTACTCCCTAAGATGGCTTCGCTGGGCATTCATTCTGATGTCCGCTTGCAGAAGAAAAAGAAAATTCAGCTACCGCCAGCAATTTTCAATTCGCTGTAGCAAGCAATTTTATGCAACCAATCTTATGGAGAAGAAACATGGCAAAAGTTTTATGCGTTTTATACGACGATCCAGTCACCGGTTACCCAAAGACATACGCACGCGATGACGTAGCACAACCATCGATCTACCCAGATGGCCAAACGCTGCCGACGCCTAAGGGTATCGACTTCAAACCAGGTACCTTGCTTGGTAGCGTATCCGGCGAACTCGGCCTGCGCAAATACCTGGAATCGAACGGCCATACTCTGGTTGTTACATCCAGCAAAGACGGCGCAGACAGCGTCCTCGACAAAGAATTGCACGATGCAGAGATCATCATCTCGCAACCATTCTGGCCTGCATACATGACAGCAGAACGCATCGCTAAAGCCAAGAAATTGAAAATGATCGTGACAGCCGGTATCGGTTCCGATCACACCGATCTGGAAGCTGCCAACAAGCACAACATCACCGTTGCCGAAGTGACCTATTGCAACAGCCACAGCGTTGCAGAACACGTCGTCATGATGATCTTGTCGCAAGTGCGTAACTACATCCCTTCGTACAAACAAGTGATCGACGGCGGCTGGAACATCGCTGACTGCGTATCGCGTTCATACGATCTGGAAGCAATGAGTATCGGTACCGTTGCAGCTGGCCGTATCGGTCTGCGCGTATTGCGTCTGTTGCATCCATTCGACGTCAAACTGCACTACATGGATCGTCACCGTCTGCCAACAGCAGTTGAGCAAGAGCTCAATCTGACTTACCACAGCACGCTGGAAAGCCTGACCAAAGTCTGTGACGTTGTGACTCTGAACTGCCCGCTGCACCCAGAAACAGAGCACATGATCAACGAAAAAACCTTGAAAAACTTCAAGCGTGGCGCCTACATCATCAACACCGCACGCGGCAAACTGTGCGATCGCGATGCGATTGTCAAAGCGCTGGAAAGCGGTCAACTGGCTGGTTACGCTGGCGACGTCTGGTTCCCACAACCAGCACCAAAAGATCATCCATGGCGCACCATGCCGCACCACGGCATGACACCACACATTTCTGGCACCAGCCTGACAGCGCAAACACGCTACGCAGCAGGTACCCGCGAAATTCTGGAATGCTACTTTGAAGGTCGTCCTATCCGTGACGAATACCTCATCGTTCAAGGCGGCAAACTGGCAGGCGTCGGCGCTCACTCCTACAGTGACGGCAACGCAACCAAAGGTTCGGAAGAAGCTGCAAAATTCCAACCAGCATAAGAAAGAATTGACGAGCCATCGAAGTACCGGATTCGATGGCCTCGTTAAATTATTTAATGCCGACGTGCAGTTCTGACGTCGGCATTTTTTTATTGCGGTGCATGCATTGCCTGCTTCTGTCTTCGCGATGACAGGCATCTATCAGACTAGGTTTTTCTATGCCAAATTCATTCAAGAATTTTTTCACCAGCAGCATGGCGCTGCCGCCTCGACCTACCCTCGCCAATGTATTGTTATCTGGTCTCGGCGGGTTTTTTGCCATCAGTGTGATCGCACTGGCTGCTGACTATACGCAAGCCATTTTGATATTAGGTTCCTTCGGCGCGTCATGCGTGATTGTGTTCGCCCTGCCTGATACACCTTTGGCGCAACCGCGCAATGTGATACTGGGGCATTTCCTGAGTAGCTTGTCAGGTCTGGTTTATTTGAATGTGTTTGGGCCGCATTGGTGGGCTTTGGGTTTGGCGGTAGCTACTGCGATCATTGTGATGATGGCTTGCCGTGTCGTGCATCCACCGGCGGGTTCAAATCCCGTGATTGTTTTTCTCGGCGCACCGGGCTGGAGTTTTTTGTTTTTCCCGACCTTGATCGGAGCTTGCATGCTGGTCGTCGTCGCGATTATTTACAACAACGTGGTTCGTAAAAACAAGTATCCCAAGTATTGGTAGAGGCATGTTGCATGTCTATCAATGAGGCTGGAAATATATGTGGTATAGCATCTATTTCTTAAACGTTCGCTATATTCCATTAATTTGGCGCAACTATTGTCGATAGGTGACTAACTTCTTTTTTCATGCACGGAGAGTGGCGATATCGCATAAGCTCGACTGATTAAATGCGTTTGATTTCTCTCATTATTTTTGCATCCGAGCACACGTAATTAGATCGGTTTGTGATAAACATAGGGGGCAGTACTTTCTTCTCTTGGCGTGCTGCAAATGGCACGTTAAGCAGTTGAATAAAAACCCTAAAAACAAATGAGAGAGACACACAATGACATTGTTCAAGAAGACCGCACTTAGCCTGATTTTATTGGCAGCCATACCTGCTTTTGCACAAAATAAACCTGTCGTGCAATTCATCGCGACCGGCGGCACGATCGCGATGAAAATCGATCCGATCAAAAATGCGCCGGTACCAGCGATCTCGGGTGACGACTTGCTGGCAACGGTTCCTGATGTCGCCAAGTACGCGACCATCGAAGTCAACAATCTTTCCAATGTACCGTCGGATTACATGGACCCGGCGCGTTGGGTGGTGTTGACGAAGGCAGTGCAAACCGCATTGGATCGTAACGATGTTTCCGGCGTGATCGTTTCGCACGGTACAGATACATTGGAAGAAACAGCGTACTGGCTCGATCTGACAGTCAAATCAAACAAACCTGTAGTCCTGATCGGTGCGCAACGCAATGCGTCGGTATCCGATTTTGACGGTCCACGCAATTTGCTGAATGCCGTTCGTATTGCTGTCGATCCGCAAGCGAAAGACAAGGGCACGATGCTGGCGATGAATAACCAGATCAACGCTGCACGTTACGTGACAAAAACGCACACAGGCAATGTGGAAACATTCAAATCAGGCGACTACGGTTTCCTGGGTGAAGTTTATCCAGATCGCGTGACCTTCTCTTACGCACAATTGCGTCGTCAATACATTCCTATCCGCACCGATAAAATGCCAGAGGTAGAAATCATTGCGATGTATGGCGGTGCAGATGGCGCAGCTTTGCGTAATGCCGTTGATCGTGGTGTCAAAGGTGTCGTGGTGCAAGCCTTGGGCATGGGCAATATGAACGTTGCGATGTTCAATGCAGTTAAATATGCGATCTCCAAAAACGTCGCAGTGGTCGTTTCGACCCGCGTACACAATGGTCGCGTGTTACCTAACTACGGCTTTGAAGGCGGCGGCAAAACTTCATACGATGCAGGTGCAGTGATGGCGGATGATTTGAAGCCGGCGAAAGCACGTATCTTGTTGATGCTGTCTCTGCAAAACGGTGTAACGAGCAAAGACGATTTGCAAGCTGCATTTAATCGTTGATGTTTGCGCGCTTGATTGAGTAATCGTCGGGCGCGTTAAATGCGTATGTGATGGATGCTGCCGTGCTGGTGACGGCATGGCAGCTTACAAGGCGAAACGTTCGCCTAATTGATTCAACGATTGCATTAGCTGTTCGCTGGTTTTCGCGGTTGCCTCGTCGATGGCAACCTTGACTATGCGCAGTGTTCTTTGCTCTGCCTCGTGTGCGGAAATCTCATTACCTTCGATCACACCTTCTATCGGCACCAGATTTTCTTTGTGCCACACACGATACGTGCCACCCCATTCGCCAAAGGCGAAACCCCAGGTTTGTTCGGTTGCGGTCACCGAGATGAAATAGCCTTTGTATTCAATCAAAGCCACGATTTTCTTCCTGCAAAAATTCCAACGGAACGTATAAGGTTGCCGACCATTTGATTTGCGCTGTCTGACGCACAGGTCGGAAACTCACTGTAATAACGGGGTCGGTATCTATGCGTGAAAAATTGTGCCTGGATGGGTATTTATTCTGCAGCTTGCTAGCAAAACCGATTTCGTTATGCTCATGAGGATATAGCGTAAACCGTGTAGATGCAAGCTTTGAGCAGGTATCGGCTTAGTAAACTACAGATAAGGATTCGTCAGATGGCAGGAGTGAGCTGTGGTTTTCTGTTCGTAGAAAACGCAGCAAGAGCGATGAGGTACACCAAACGATGAGTCGTTGATGTACTTGCCGTAAAAATTACTTCTTCGCGCTCTTGGCAGGTTTTGCTTTTGCTGCAGGAGTGGCGATTTTTGGTGCTGCGAGCAGTTTGCTGAAGATCGCAAAATCGCTGGCGATGGCTTTCGCCGCTTTGCGTTCCATCGCACGGTAACGCTCAACCACACCATGACCAAAGTCGGTGACGAGCGCCCCACCGCCACCGCTACCACCCGTGCTGGCGATGACGAGTGGTTCGATAAAGGAGGCGTTGGTAGTTTCGACCAGTGACCATGCTCGACGATAGGACATATTCATTTCGCGCCCGGCAGCAGAGATGGAACCTGTGCGTGCGATCGCATCGATCAGATCTGCGCGGCCCGGTCCCATCGCAGTGAGTTCCCCCATCAAAACGCGCACGCGTGGCTGCGGGGAGGTCGATTTTTTTGGCTGGCTTTTAGGCATGGCTAGGGCTTTCTTTTGGACGGACGTATTTTCGCTCAAATCGCTGCGGAACACGCAAGTCTTTCAATGCAGTTTTCCTGAAATCAACACGATGGCGTTGTTGCTACTTTGCCGCAGTCGCATAAATATCGTTATGTAGTTTTAAGTAATGTCGATTAAACTTCGGCCGCAATGCCTGATATGCCAGCGGCATAAGCAAGACTTCCTTTACACGGCGACTTCATACGGATGCTGCCTGCATCGCGTAGTCCAAAGATTTGGACCTTGTTCGTCACTCCTCTATTACTCATGAAGAACCACATAAATAAATCACATATTGCCCGTCGTGCATCGGGCCTGACGGTGTTCGCCATCGCCACCATGAGCGGCGTTTTGCCTGTTGCTTCTCTTGCAGCAGATAAAGCGGCCGTGCTGGAAACAGTTGACGTTGTCGGCACAGGTGCACCTGCCTACAAGACAGAAACAGCGAATATCGGACCATTAGGCGAAAAGAGCGTGCTGGATACGCCGTACGCAATCAACGTCGTGCCGGCTGAACTGCTGGAGAACCAGCAATTGAAAAGCGTGCGCGAAGCCTTCCGTTACATGCCATCGGTACAAGGCGAGAACATTCGTCCGCAAACGCGTGGCTTGCAAGCCGGCGTCGTACAGAACACACGCATAGACGGCATGAATATCGCTGCGACTACCGACTATCCTATCGAGCAGTTTGATCGTATTGAAGTATTGAATGGATTGGCGGGCGCATTGTATGGTCCGGCCAGTCCTGCCGGCACCTTCAACTATGTCTTGAAGCGGCCGACGGAAACGCCGCTGCGTCGCTTTACGCTTGGTTACGCCAGCCAGGGTTCCGCATCGGTTAGCGCCGATATCAGTGATCGTTTTGGTGAAGATAAGCGTTACGGTTTTCGCGTCAATTTGCTGGATGAGGGTGGCGAAAGCTATGTTGATCGTAGCAAGCTGGATCGCAAGCTGGCAAGTCTGTCCTTCGATGTGCAACTGACGAGCGATACCAAGCTGGAAACGAATATCAGCCGTTATCACTACACGAGCAAAGGTTTGCCAGGCACGTTCGCATTGAATAACGCGACTATCGTGTTTCCTACAGCACCAGATCCAAAACGCGTTGGTTATGGCCAGCCTTTTGCTGGTGACGATAACGTGACGGAAACTTATAGCGCGCGTATCAAACATCGTCTTAATCAGAATTGGAATCTGACAGCTGGTGTACTGAAGCAAAGCAGTGATCGTGCGTCTACAGTACCGACTAATACGTTGACGAATAATGCAGGTGCCTACAACGTAAAAGTAGCAACGACTAGTTTCAGTTTGGATGAAATTCTCAGCCATACCGTTGCGTTGAATGGACGTGTCAGCACCGGCAGCATGACACATGACATCGTGGTATCCGCAACAGGATTTGAATGGGATCGTTACCGACCATTTCAGACAGGTGCGATCACACTCGGCAATTCAACTCTGGGTAATCCGGCTATTTTCAATCAACCTGTTTTTTCGGATTTCAAGAATCGTTACAAGGCACAAACTGTTCGACAACAATCCGTCACAGTCGGAGACACGCTCGGCTTGAATGAACAGTGGTCGATCGGTTTGTTTGCGAGTCAGAGTTGGATTGATCAGCGTGGCTACAATCCCAACGGTACAACAGTAGCGACATCTGCTTACAACGATAGTGGTCTCAGCACTAATGCGACGGTTTCATACAAGCCGCAAAAGAACATGACGATCTATGCATCTTATGCGGACAGCCTGCAGCAAGGCGATACATCAGGTACGACAACGCTGGCACCTTACCGCAGCAAGCAGTGGGAACTGGGCTACAAACTTGCATTTGAAAAAATGGGCTTCAGCGCCGCTTTGTTTCGCATCGAGCGTCCGTTCGCCTTTGCTGCCAATGGTGTGTTTGCCGTGCAAGGCGAGCAGCGTAATCAAGGTCTCGAATTGATGGCAAACGGCGCACTGACACGCAATCTCACCTTGTATGGTGGCCTGACTTATCTTGATCCACGTTTACTGAATACGAACAGCCCTGCGACTTCGAATAAACAAATCATGGGCTTGTCGCGCATAGTCAGCAATATCTTGCTGGACTACCGCGTCGCGATGATACCTGGCTTAGGGCTTAGCCTGAACGTCAGTCATGCAGGCAGTCGACAAGGTGACAACATCAATAGCTACAAAGTAGATGGCTATACGGTGATGGATCTGGGCGCGCGTTACACGACGCAATTAATGGGACGCCCGACTACATGGCGTCTTGCCATCAACAATGTTACTGATGAGCGTTACTGGGCCAATATCGTACCAAGTGGACAGAACGGTTATACCGGTGCAGATAATGGTACCGGCACACTGGGTGCCCCGCGCACTATCCGTGCATCTATGCAAATGGATTTCTAATTTTTCCTGAAAGCGAAATCATTGTGAAGAAAATAGTTTTTTCTTATATGGCTTTACCGCTGATGCTGGTTAGTGTCAGCGCTGCGGCCGTCACACCCTTGCCATCAGCACCTATCAAGGTGTTGGCTGCAGGTAGCTTGACCGGTGCGATGACAGCTGTCGCGCAGCTCTATACGCAACAGACCGGACAAAAGATCGATGCGCAATTTGGTCCTGCCGGTTTATTGCGTGAGCGCATAGAGAGCGGTGAACAAGCCGATATCTTTGCGTCAGCGAATATGGAGCATCCGCAAGCTTTGGCCGATCAAGGTATCGCAACACCAGCAGTCGTGATGGTACGCAATCGTCTGTGCGCGAAAGCTTTGCCGGACTACAAGTTGACGACAGAAAACTTGTTGGATCGTTTACTCGATCCGCAAGTCGGCCTCGGTACTTCAACACCAAAAGCTGATCCGGGCGGTGATTATGCGTGGCAAATGTTTGCCAAGGCCGAGAAAGTTCGTCCCGGTGCGCAAGCAATTCTGGAAGCAAAAGCGCAGCAACTGGTCGGTGGAAAAAACAATCCGCCGGTTCCAGCTGGGCGCAATGCAATGGAATATTTTTTCGCGGAAAAGAAGGTGCAGATATCGCTGGGTTATTGCAGTGGTCGTCAGACCACACCTGACCCCAAGTTCGCCAGCGTGCCATTGCCGGCAGCATTGGCAATCACACCTAGCTATGGTTTATCGGTGATCACACGCGAGAAAAAATCGCATGAAGCCGCTTATCGATTCGCGCTTTTCCTGTTAAGCCCGCAAGCGCAGAAGCTGATGGCGCAATACGGATTTACGCCAGTGACAGTGCCAGCCGAAGATTGATATTTGTTGGATGCAATAAAAAAAGCGCGCCTTGAACATTCAGGCGCGCTTTTTAGTTTTCAGTGTCTGGCGTTCAGGCCAATGCTTCTTTCGCCGCTTCTTCCGGTGTCAGGCCGTCATAGAACAAATCGGTGAACCATTCGATCTGCTCTTCAATATGATCTTGCGCTTCTGCCAAGGTGGCACCGCCGGCGACCAGGAAGCCTTCTACTTCTATGCACCAGTTCAGGACGGCTAGTGTTTCTGGGTCCAGTTCTTCTTTCTTTGCCATGATCTTCTCTTCCATTTATACGTCGATGACGACAGTTTTACATGAGAGTCGAGATAGGGGAAGCAGGATATTTTGTCCTGCAAATTTGGCAACGGATTGTATTCAGAGCGATTCCAGAAAACGCAGCAAGGCAGTGCGATCTTCGGTCGACATCGCGCGTACTGCTTCCTTCGAGTAGTTGCCTTCGCCGCCATGCCACATGATGGCTTCCAGCAAGGTGCGAGCACGACCATCATGCAGATAGCCGGCATCGGGATTGACCTTGTGTGTCAGCCCTATGCCCCACAAAGGTGGCGTGCGCCATTCTTTGCCGGTGGCAAGATAATCGCTACGGCCATCGGCCAAACCTGGCCCCATATCGTGCAGCAACAAATCTGTATAAGGGCGTATCAACTGGTTGGACAAGGCTGGCAACGCAGCATCAGGACGGGTACGTAATGGCGATGCGTGACAGGCAATGCAACGTGCT
The DNA here is from genome assembly GCF_900130075.1 of Herminiimonas arsenitoxidans. NCBI lineage: Bacteria > Pseudomonadati > Pseudomonadota > Betaproteobacteria > Burkholderiales > Oxalobacteraceae > Herminiimonas > Herminiimonas arsenitoxidans. The sequence continues at coordinate 2,472,173 of NZ_LT671418.1, read as the reverse complement.
TGTACAAATAAACGATTGCCGTGGATTACTTGTTTGTTATTCACATCGCGTCGTGCCGGTACCGCCAACATGCGCGTGTAGAACACGGTCGCATACAGCTCAGCGCGCGTCAGTTCAGGTTCGCCACCGGACGGTGCGCGCTGGCAGGCGGTTTGTACCTTGGTACAATTTTCTTGCGGAATCAGAGGTGACGTAATGCCGAGGTCGCCGGAGAAAGCATTCGCGATTTGCTCGGTCAGTGTCGCGACATTCGCCTTCATGCCGAAGCGTCCTATTGCTTCCTTTTGCGCCATCGCATCCCAGACCATATTCACGCGTCCGGCGATGCCATCCGGCTTGGCCTGTTTTGCCATTGCCAATATGGTTTCGTCGCTGACCGCTTCCAGCAGGCCGAGGCCATAGATAACCGGGCCTACGCGTGGTGACACCATGACATCTGTGCCGAGCGCACCGTAGGCCATTTCCTTGAAATGGACATTCGGTTTGCGCAGCGTGACTTTGGTGCCGTCGGCCAGTGTTTCTACATTTTCGTCATAGATCAGGAAGCCTATGCCTTCGCCGGGTACACCAGGCACGCCGCGTTCATTCAACTGATCGCCATACGCGGGATGCGGTTTCGGACCGCCATGCGGATTGCTGCCGGGTATGCTGAGGCGCAAGAGCATCGCTTGCATGGTGCCATCAGGACCATCAGGTGCGCCGCCGCGGCCATTTTTGGCATGGCAGGCAATGCAGGAAATGCGGTTGTATAGTGGGCCGAGTCCGGCCGCCCTGTCATTCGCCGGTGCGACTACCCACGATTGGCGGAACAAGCCGCGGCCTTGGATGAATGCGGCCATATTGTCCGTATCCATAACCGGACTGGCTTGCGAATATGCGTCGCGGCTGTCGTCAAAGACGGTAGCGCTGCCGCCGCTCAGTGACTTGGTATCAATGTTGGCGGTACCACTTAACAGCAAGGCTACTGGCAACACACCCAGATAGCCGATGAAACGTTTGAATTTCACTGGGCACTCGCTTGCTTGCCCGTTGCGTTTAATACTTCCTGCGCTAGTTGTTCTGCACGTGCACGGTTTTCCCGGATGCGCGTAGTCCATTGCGCAGTAATCGCATCATTGCGGTGAGCGTCTGTTGTTTCATCAAAGGCGAACACAAACTGTGGCGCGAGCGCAGTGGCTTCTGCTTCGCTCACTGGTATCGTATCGAGCAAGCCGCGTGCTTGAGCAGCTTTTGCTTTCAATACCGGAGTGTTTGCTGCACGCTCGGCCTGAATGACCTTGTCATTCGCCGAACGCAGACGCACATGTTCATTGCTGATCAACACATCAAACAAAGTGTTGTTGAAGCCCTGACGTGCCAATGCACGTTCGGTATCAAAGACAAAAGGCATGGCCTTGGCAGCTTCGAACGGATCGTAGTAGCCGGCTGGTTTGTCTGCATACACTGCAGGACGTACCGGCAATTTACGGATGTCATGATGGAACAGTATCTTCTGCCCTTCATCCGACAATACGAAAGTAGCGAAGGCGCGAGCAGCTGCCAGATTCGGTGCGCCCTTCATGATGCCGACATGCGCTGGCGAGTAACCAGTAATGCCGGGATAAATAAACTGGATAGGCGCGCCATTGGCTATCGCCGATTTGATGAAGAAGTCGATAGACACGCCGACACTGGCCTGACCGTTACGGACGTCATCGGAAATATTTGCACCGCCTTGACCCAATAGGTGCGCATTGCTGCCTATGGATTGCAGCAAGGCCCAGCCTTTATCCCAGCCATATCCTTGCAAGATGATGTCTATGAGGATCGGTGCGAAGCCGACTTTGCCCGGGATCGGGAAAACGATTTCGTCTTTCCACTCAGGGCCGGTCAGGTCTGTCCATTGTTTTGGTTGCGGCAATTTTTTGTCTTGCAGGCGCTGCGGATTGATCGCAAAGCCATAGCCTGCAATTTCACTTGCGAGATAGAAGTCGGCAGGATCGGAGATCGGGAAGCCGCCAACTTTGGCAGGCAGGCCCTTCATATCCAGATCGGGACGGCGGAATGCACCTTCTTTGGCGAGGATTTGGAAATTACGTTGTGCCGGTGTCCAGTAGACATCGACATTACCTTGATTCGGTTTGCGCAGGTAAGACAGCGCATCACCGGAACGACGCCAGAGTATTTCAACGCGGGTACCGGGATGCGCTTTTTCAAAAGCAGCTTCGAAACGCGCCACCACTTCTTCCGGATAACTGGTCATGACCACAACCTTGCCAGCGGGTTTATCTGCCGCCACAGCGATGACAGATGCAAAGCCGAAGATCGCAGTAGCGATCAGCTTACGGAGAGAAAGTGATGTGCGTAGCATAGTGAAACTCTTAGAAACGGTAGTTCAAATTAGCGAAGAGGTTACGGCCTTCTTCGTAGAAGCCTTCAGTGTATGCATAGTTACGATCGAACAGATTGTTTACACCTGCTTCGATCGTCACATCTTTCTGGATGGCATAACTAATTTTCGCGTTCGCAACTGTGAAAGCAGGAGTGTCTCTAAAAACACCATTGAGGCCCGTGTATTGATGAGTACGATATACGGCGTTACCGATAACATTAAGTTTCGGTGTAGCTGCCCATTTTGCATAGGCAAAGAACTTACTCAACGGGACTTCAGTCAGTTTGACACTAGGGTTTGATTTGTTTTCTCTGTGTGTGTAAGTGTAGTTCCCACCGATTTCAAGATTGTCAGTGATGAAATTGGTTATTCCTAACTCAATACCTTTAGTTCTGACGTCGCCGACGTTCTGTACCTGATTACACGTACTTGTACCGCATACGGTTCCTGGAACAGGGACCGATTGCATCATGTCAGTAATCTCGCTGTAGAAGATGGCAGCCTCTACACGCAGTTTAGGATTCAGTTTTTCGGAGAACCCTAATTGATAGTTGGTGGCACGTTCTACATCCAAACTAGGGTTTGGAATGTTTGAACCCAAGCCGCCCGAATAACGATTTTTGATTGTCGGGAAGCGAGATTTTCGAGCGATCGTAAAGTAGGCATTACCTGTTTCTGATGTGTGGTAAATCAAGCCAGCTTGTGGATTGAACGCAGACGTGTCGGTAGGTGCGTAGTTGATAATACCCAGAGTCGAATCATATTTTTGAGCCTGCTTACCTTTGCGCGTGTCATAGCTTGCGCCAGTAACCAAGTCCAATTTGCTTGTCAATTTGTGAGTATCTTCAATACTGATTGACGTTGTTCTGTCTTGAGAATGTTGAGTCGGCTCGCCAAGATTATGTTCTTTATGAATGTCTTCTTTTAAATGTAAGGCGACCTTTAAGGTATTGATATCAGAGATTTTTGTCCCGAATTCAACGCTACCGCCATAAGTGTGGTCGTCGTAAAAACTATAAAAAGAACTTCTTTTGGTGACAGTTGAGTAGCGTGCATCATCGTATGCGTTCAAGCGATTTGTGAACTTGTCATAGTAGGCACGTACTTTGACATAAGAGTTTTGACCGATTGCAGTATTGGAAATGAAATACACACTCTCTTTATCCCATGCTGGCCATTGCCAGTAGTTGGCGGTCGCCAAGGTGCCAGCATATGGTGGGCTACCTTTTTCACCTTTTTGGTTGATGTAATTCAGCGAGTATTCATCTGTTGTATTTGGCGTCAGGCCGACCTTGATATTGATTTTCTTGTCGTTGCTATAGGCATTGCGGCGCTCGCGATCAGGTTGTGTTGCAACAGGACGGAAGTCGCGGGATAGCGTGTAACCATCCGTGTCCAGATAAGACATGGCGAGTTGCGCGTACCACATGCCTTGATTGGTGCCGAGATTAATGTTGGCGTTGTTGCCATTGGAATTGAATTTGTCATTGGATCGAATGCCGACGCCAATATTGCCTTCGAATGCTTTGACTGGACGGCGGCTGATCAAGTTGATTGCGCCACCAATGGTATTTGGACCGTATAGAACGGAACTGAAACCCTTTGCAACTTCAATGGATGCCAGATCGTAAGTAGTAAAGCGTGCCATGTCGACATTGCCATCGTAGGACACATAAACAGGAATGCCGTCAATAAATACAGGAACTTGGCGGCTATCAAAGCCGCGTACGTAGACCATACTTTCATTACGTTGGCCGCCACCTGTTACGGTGACGCCTGGCAAGATATCAAGCGCCTTCTGCAGGGTCTCACGATTGAAATCATCCATCTCCTCGCGGGTGACGGTAGCACCACCTGTTGCAGGTGTCGCCGTGCCTGATCCTGCGACATTGATTTCGCCGAGCGTAAAGACATTGGATTCATTAACCGGTTCTGCTGCAAATGCAGTGCTACCGAACGCAAGCAGCAAGGATGCTGCGATGGTGGTACGAGACAACTGGTAACTCATTTCACTCCCTCAATTTATTGGCTTCTCTGATTGCTGCGTTGTAGCCAATCAGGAATAACGGCCATTTTTTAAAAAGCGAGAGTATATACGTTATATATTTGTACGACATAACGTTTTAACGGAAAATTAACGGGGTTTGATGACTATTTGCAACAATTTGCAAGCTGGTATGGCAGGTTTGGATGTGGATTTTGTCTTGCAAGAAGAGGGTCAAATTGTCGCTACGGTCGGTCAAATTGTCTCACTTGATGAGTCATATGTTTTTATAAAAATCATTAATAATCAATAGCTTGTATAGCTTTATCTGTCTGGCATGTCGATTGCCTATAGGTCCGGGCTTGGTGAAGAAGCTTCGCCGCAGACGATGCATGAGCGTCGTCGAAAAACGCCTCGCAACACAGCGATGTTGCGAACAAGATCAAATGAGGAGATTTACATGCTCGATTTTTTTGCAAAAGATAAAAGTGTCGCCGGCCCCGGCTTCAATCGTTGGATGGTGCCGCCGGCTGCATTGGCAGTTCATCTTTGTATCGGACAGGCTTACGCATTCAGCGTATTCAATGGTCCATTATCCAAACTGATAGGTATCGATAGTCCGGCACCAGATGACTGGAAGCTGACTACGCTAGGTTGGATCTTCAGTCTGGCGATTGTATTCCTCGGTTTGGCTGCTGCTTTCGGTGGTAAATGGCTGGAAAAAGTCGGCCCACGCTTGACGATGTTTGTCGCGGCTTGTTGTTTCGGCGGCGGCTTTTTGATTTCTGCGATCGGCGTTTCGCTGCATCAGATTTGGTTGGTGTATCTCGGTTATGGCGTCATCGGCGGTATCGGTTTGGGACTCGGTTATGTTTCTCCTGTCTCAACGCTGATCAAATGGTTTCCGGATAGACGCGGCATGGCAACCGGCATGGCGATCATGGGTTTTGGCGGCGGCGCGATGATAGGCGCTCCTTTGTCCGTCTATCTGATGGATCATTTCAAAACAGCGACTTCCGTCGGTGTGACGGAAACCTTTGTCGTGATGGGCGTGTTGTACTTCATCTCGATGACGATAGGTGCGATGGCGATTCGTATCCCTGCGCCGGATTGGAAACCAGCCGGCTGGGTACCGCCTGTGGTCGAGAACAAGATGATCACCAAGCATCATGTGGATATTGATCAAGCGATGAAGACACCGCAGTTTTATCTGTTGTGGTTGGTACTGTGCCTGAATGTGACGGCGGGTATCGGCGTGCTGGGTCAGGCTTCAGTGATGATTCAAGAAACCTTCAAAGGCTCGGTTTCAGCTGCAGCAGCTGCCGGTTTTGTTGGCTTGCTCAGCGTGTTCAATATGGGCGGTCGCTTCTTCTGGTCGTCGGCATCAGATTATTTAGGTCGCAAGCGTACTTACTTCATCTTCTTCATCGTTGGTGCGATCCTGTATGCCTGTATTCCTTACACCGGACATAGCGGTAGCGTTGCCTTGTTCGTACTGTTCTACGGCATCATCGTCAGCATGTACGGTGGCGGCTTCTCGACAGTGCCTGTCTATCTGGCCGATCTGTTCGGTACCAAGTTTGTTGGTGGCATCCATGGTCGTTTGTTGACAGCATGGGCAGCTGCAGGTGTGCTCGGTCCGGTGCTGGTGAACTACATCCGCCAATATCAAATCGATCAAGGTGTGGCCAAGGGTGAGGCGTATGCCGTCACCATGTACATCATGGCTGGTTTGTTATTGCTGGGCTTTATCTGCAACTATTTCATCAAGCCGGTCGATGCAAAACATTATCTGCGTGAGGATGCTGCGAAAAACAACAATTCCATGCGCGCTGGTAATGCGCAACCTGCTGGTGCGCGTTAAGCGCCCTATCGATATCGCGCAAAGGAGAAATGTATGAACGCAACAACATCGCATAGCACCAAGAAAACCAGCCCGATTGTCGTGACTGTTTTCTGGTTGTACGTGAGTATTCCCCTGATCTGGGGTGTATCGTCCACCATGCAAAAGGCAATGGCTTTGTTCCATTAGGATTTACTAGCAAGACGAAGATAAAAGCGAGGTACCTTTGGGTGCCTCGCTTTTTCCATTTGTATGCAGCAGGATGAGAAAATATGGGTTATAAGAAAACATCATCCATAGTCCGTGCTTATCCCACACAGAATTAAATATGAGCGCTGCAACTCCTCCCATTAATACAGAAACAGATGAGCCTTTCGTTGAAGCATTTGGCGGCTGGCAAGAACGCTCGATCCTGATCGTCGATGATGAGCCTGGCATGCGCAGTTTTTTGCAGCGCACTTTGATTGGTCGTTGCAATCGGGTAGAAGCCGTCGAGTCGGTGGAAGATGCCAACGTCTTGTTGGGACAACGACATTTCGATTTGATCATTCTGGATAACTCCTTGCCCGGTAAATCTGGTGTCGACTGGTTGCAGGAAGTTCGCGAACTTGGTTTGCATAACGACGTTGTATTGATCACCGCTTTCGCAGATTTGGAAACAGCGATTCGCGCTCTGCGTGCTGGCGCTGCTGATTTCTTGTTGAAGCCATTTCGCGTGAATCAAATTTTGAGTGCCATCGGACGTTGTTTCGATCGGGCACATTTACGTCGCGAGAATTTTATTTTGCGTCGCGAGCTGGATACACATGTTGATCTGGCTGGTGTCGATGGTTTGGTCGGACAGTCTACCGCCTTGCAACCGATACGTGATGCGATCAAGCGTTTGGCGACAGTGCCGAGCACGGTATTGATTACCGGCGAATCGGGTACCGGCAAGGAGATCGCTGCGCGTGCCATGCATAAGCTCAGTAATCGTTCCGGCAATAATTTTGTTCCCATTAATTGCGGTGCAGTTGCGCCCGATATTATCGAGAGCGAATTGTTCGGACACATCAAGGGTGCGTTCAGTGGTGCGGCTTCATCGCGTGAAGGTTTGTTCTTCTATGCACAAGGTGGCACGCTCTTCCTCGATGAGGTGGCTGAATTGCCGCTGGCGATGCAGGTCAAATTACTGCGCGTACTGGAAGAGAAAAAAATTCGTCCGGTCGGTGCCGAGCGCGAGATACCGGTTGATGTGCGCGTGATTGCAGCGACCAATCGCAATGTGGAAGATGCCGTGCGCGAAGGTCGCTTCCGCCAAGATTTGTATTACCGATTGAATGTGGTGCAGATACACATGCCGCCGCTGCGTGAACGCACCGATGATATCCCTGCATTGGCAGAATATTTTGTGCGGCAGTTGTCGCAACAATTAGGTGTCGCAGCGAAGAAACCGGATAGCGCATTGTTCGCATCTTTGGCCTCGTATGCATGGCCGGGAAATGTACGTGAGTTGCGTAACCTGATTGAACGTTGGCTGATACTCGGTAATATTTCTGACGTCACTTCCAGTACGACCGCTGCATCGGTGATCAATAACAACGATGTGACATTAGAGGCCGTCGAGAAACAACACATCCTTAAAATTCTGGCGGAAGTTGATGGCAATAAATCAGAAGCCGGTCGTCGTCTCGGCATTTCGCGCAAGACGCTAGAGCGTAAATGCGCTGAATGGGGCATGTAAATTTTGTCCACCGTGCGTCGATTTTTGCTATGGCTATCTAACCGGCACTTTCTCGCTAATGTATCGGTGCGCACCAAGCTCTTGTTGGTTGCATTGGTGCCTTTGCTGACGGTTTTACCGATACTGTTTTCACTGATTTTTTATTGGGGAATAGGCTATTACGATCGCTTGCTTACCTTCAAGGTCAGCAGTGATCTGGCGGTTGCGCACGAGTATTTTATTCATGTGCGTGAACGCATAGGACTGGATGTTTCCAGTCTTGGTGACTCCTACCCTTTCGTCTCGACAGTCAAGGCAGACGATCACGCAAATCTGCAACGCATCTTGTTGGAAAAGCAGAAAGTACTCGGCCTGGATTTTCTGAACTATCTCGATACGCAAGGTCATGTGCTGGTGTCGTCGACGGGTAAGCCGTCTGATATGGAGACCAGTAATGCAAGCTGGCCGGTTGTGCATGGCGCATTGCAAGGCGATAAAGCGACAGAGATCGATATCTATTCCGAAGCGCAATTGAGACAGATAGACGATAGCGTTGCACAGCAAGCGTATCTGGAATTAATCAATACATCGAACGCGGCACCAACAAAACAAACGGCGGAACGCAGTGGTATGGTGATCCATTCCGCGACGCCCGTGTATGACGATGATGGCAAGTTGTTGGGTGTGCTGGAAGGCGGCATGTTGCTGAATCAGAATCTCGCTTTCGTCGATACCATCAATAGTCTGGTTTATGCGGATGGCTCCTTACCCGAAGGTAGCGCCGGTACGGCGACGCTGTTCATCGACGATGTGCGCATCGCAACCAATGTCCGTTTGTTTGGCGACAAGCGTGCGCTCGGTACGCGTGCTTCGCAGATAGTGCGCGATCATGTACTTAACGACGGCAAGACCTGGCTGGATAGAGCCTTTGTAGTGCACGATTGGTATATCTCCGCGTATGAACCGATCAGCGACAGTTTTGGTAAACGTGTCGGCATGTTGTACGTTGGTTATCTGGAAGCGCCATTTCGTCAGGCGAAGGAAACAGCAATCATTTTGCTCGCCGTCTTGTTCACTGCAATCGGCATCGGTGGCGTGTATTTCTCACTGCGCGTGGCACGCAATATCTACGTTCCGTTGAAGAGTATGAACCGCACAATGACTGCGGTGGAGCTGGGCGACATGGATGCGCGTACTGGTGGCGTACAAGCGCGTGACGAGCTGGGTAATCTATCGCGTCATCTGGATGAATTGCTCGATACCGTGCAACAGCAGAATGCAGAACTGAAGACTTGGGGTAATCAACTGGATCGCAAAGTAGTTGAACGTACCGTTGAGTTGGAGCAGACGAATAAATTACTCGTGCAGGCACAACAGCAATTGGTGCTGGCAGAAAAGCTGGCCGCGATCGGTGAAATCACCGCTGGTGTTGCGCATGAAATCAATAATCCCGTCGCCGTATTGCAAGGCAATCTGGATGTGTTGCGCGATACCTTGGGATCTGCAGCAAAGCCGGTACAAGGTGAATTGCAATTGATGGATCAGCAGATTCATCGCATCAATACCATCGTCACCAAACTGTTGCAGTTCGCCAGTCCGGGCGAGTTCGCCGGTTATGTAGAGGCAATTACGATAGACGATGTGGTGGCTGATTCATTGGTGCTGGTGCGCCACTTGCTGAATCAAAGCAATATCGAAGTGGTGCATGAAAAGCATGCCACGCTCACTGTGCCTATCAATCGTGGCGAGTTGCAGCAAGTCTTGATCAATCTTTGCACGAACGCTATTCATGCCATGAAAAATGGTGGCAGGCTGACCATCACGACCAAAGATAGCTATGAAGAAAATGGCGCGCGCAGTGTAACGATCAGCGTTGCCGACACCGGCGTAGGAATCAAGAAAGAAGATATCGCGCATATCTTCGATGCCTTCTTCACGACCAAGCATCAAGGTGGAACCGGGCTGGGTTTATCGATCAGCTACACACTGGTCGCGCGATATGGTGGAACGATCACTGTTAAAAGTGAAGTAGGCGTAGGCACGGAATTCACTGTGCGCTTGCTAGCCTGAAATGGCGGAACGCGATGAACGGCGATGTCTTATTGTTTTGCTGTTGATGCAGTGCTTGTTGGTGTGACGACGGACGTCGCGTTTTCAGTCATTTTTGGTGTTGGTGTGGTCGATGGTTTTTTACATGCGACCACGAGCATGACGATAGAAACGGCAACAAGTATGGAGCGTATACCAAGCATGTCGATCTCCTGCGCGTAATGGATAGTTCATTGTAATGAGCGATGCCTGCGATGGGTAGCTTGTTTTGAGGAAACAAGCGCAGTGTCCTGTCTGCAATACCCATGCTTTCATCGTTGGTTATTTCGTCAAGTAAATAGGCGTGTTCGGTTCGATTTGTCGATTCACGCTATGCTGTCGATCTTCCATCCGCGCTGTGCTCAAGTTTGTGTTGCAAGCGGATTGCCTTTATATCGCGAGTAGATTGCTCTTCATGAAATCCTTAAAAGATATCCCTTTATCCGTCCTCGATTTATCGCCGATTCTGGTTGATGGTGCACCTGCTGATGCTTTTCATCGTTCGCTGGATTTGGCACAACATGTAGAAAAACGTGGCTACAACCGTTACTGGTTGGCCGAACATCACAGCATGCCTGGTATCGCCAGCGCAGCAACTTCGGTCGTGATCGGTTACGTTGCCGGTGGTACCTCGACGATACGTGTAGGTTCTGGCGGCATCATGTTGCCTAATCACGCACCGCTGGTGATCGCCGAACAATTCGGTACGTTGGAATCGCTCTATCCAGGTCGTATTGATCTCGGCTTGGGGCGTGCACCTGGCTCTAACCAAGCGACTGCACGCGCCTTGCGCCGCGAGATCAGCGATGACGGTAGCGAGTTTCCTAGACAGTTGAACGAGTTGCGCGCATTCTTGCAGCCTGCTGCAGAAGGTACCGCTATTCAGGCTGTCCCAGGAGCAGGATTGAATATCCCGATCTGGTTGCTGGGGTCGAGCAGTTATAGCGCGCAGCTTGCCGGTCATCTTGGTTTGCCGTTCGCATTTGCCGGGCAGTTCTCGCCCGATTACATGTTGAATGCGCTGCAGTTGTATCGCCAGACTTTCCGCCCATCAGCAACACTGGATGCACCGTATGCGATGGTGGGCGTGAATATTTTTGCTGCAGAAACAGAGGAAGAAGCGCAACATCTGGCGACTTCGCAACAGCAAATGCATCTGAGTCTGGTGCGTGGTACACCGGGCAAATTGCCGCCGCCTATCGAGAGCATGGATGATGCATGGTTGCCGCATGAACGTATTTCAGTCGAGTCGATGTTGCGTGCGTCCATCATCGGTGATGCTGCCATCGTCAAAGAAAAGCTGCAAGCATTTCTGGATATGACGCAGGCCGATGAGATCATCATCAACAGCATGATTTTCGATCACGCCAAGCGCGTGCGTTCGTATGAAATCGTTGCTGATGTGTGGCAGGCATAATCGCCGCTTTGTCTCAGGTATAGTGCGACGATCTTTTTACAAGAAAGCATTTCATGCTGGATAAGTCTTTATACAACACTGAAGAAATTATTCAGATCTTGGCCGTGCAGCAAACTGGAGAGGATAAATTCGTCGGGCAAAGCCACTTTATGGGTAATCCGCATGTTTTTGGCGGGCAGGCATTGGGTCAATCCTTGTATGCAGCATGCAGTACGGTGCAGCAGCGTCGACCGCATTCCATGCATGCCCTGTTCATCCTGCCGGGCAATCATCAACTACCGATTGAATATGAAGTTGAACGTGTGCGTGATGGCGGCACCTTTAGCACACGGCGTGTTGTGGCGATACAAGAAGGACGTCGCATCTTTGTGATGTCGGCTTCATTCCAGACGGAAGAAGAAGGTTTGTCGCATCAAAAAGAAGCGCCGTTCATGACAGATCCAGAGACGCTGCCATCTACTTTAAAAGCCTGGCAGCAAGGTGCGCTTGCAACTGGCCGTGCCTTCCATCCTGCTGCGGTGGATTTTCGTGATCTGGACAACAATATTTTCAATGGCCAGCATACGTCTGCAACGCGCCAGGTGTGGGCGCGTGCGCCCATGCAACTGCCGGATGATCCGTTGTTGCATGAAAGCTTGTTTGCTTACGTATCTGATTACGGTTTGTTGTGGACTGCTCTGCAACCGCATGGCGTCAAGATGACCGATCCGCGTTTGCAGATTGCCAGCCTCGATCACACGATCTGGTTTCATCGCCCTTTACGCATGGATGACTGGCTGTTCTTTGCAATGGAAAGTCCGAATGCATCAGGCGGTCGTGGTCTGTGTTTTTTGCATGTCTATAATCAGCACGGTGTATTGCTGGCGACGGTGGCACAAGAAGGTTTGATTCGCTTGCGGGGTGAGGCGAAGTGAGTGCTGCGTATCGTCGTTTTGCCACGATCAATTTAATCGCTTTGTTGGTAACCGGATTATTGTTCACTTGGATATCGCGTGATGGTCGCCTGGATTTTTGGCTGGAGCGGCAATTTTTCGATACTGTTGCGAACAGTTTTCCTTGGCGTATTTCGCAAGCGCTGGATTTTTGGGGGCATACGGTTTTAAAGTTGATCACGGTCTGGATACTTGCGATCGGTATCGTTCTGGCTGTCATCAGCTATTGGGTGATGGCGTTGCGGCCATGGCGACGTGCCTTGTTTCTCTTCGCATTAATGGCGGCCATAGCGCCGTTGGTGGTGCTGCTGATCAAGATTAACAGCGTGCATTCCTGTCCGTGGGACATCAATGAGTTTGGTGGCCAGGGACATTGGTTCCCCCTATTTGGCATGGAGGACAAGCCTGCTGGCCCCGGCGGATGTTGGCCAGGTGGGCATGCTTCTGGTGGCTTCGGCTTGCTTGCGGCTTACTTTGCTTTTAGAGAAGACAAGCCGCCATTCGCGCGCGCGTTTTTGGCTTTGAGTTTATTGCTGGGTGTGATGATGAGTGTGGTGCAGATGGCGCGCGGTGCGCATTTTCTGTCGCACAATCTGTGGACGCTCTGGTTGGTCTGGGCGATGTGCTTCTTGCTTGATGGCTTGATGCGATTCATCTGGCCACCACGACCAGCGATGTGAACGAGATTGCAGCTGGAATTTTACGGCTGCAATTCTTCCACGATGGTTTCGCCAGCATCTTCATCATGTTTCAAGCGACGTCTATCCAGCCACCACGCCAGCACCGGCAAGACAAACAAACCACCTGGTGCGACAAACAACACCATGTACGGACTGAGTTCTACTAGCTTATGCAGGTGCACCTTGATGCGCTTGCGATCCAGTTCCGTCCAGCGGTAACCATTACGCTGCTTCATCAATAAAGGCAGCAAGCCGCGCATCTGTGTCATCTCATTCCACAGGCGCACACGTTCCCTGCTCTGCAAGGCCCAAAGCGAATAAACGGATGTGCGGATAAAGCGAAAAGGTGTGGCGATGATGGCGGTGATTCGGCGGGGCACGTAAAGTCCGGTGGAGGGGTGATGTAGCGTTCCCTGATTTTACGCGAAGCGCGGATATTCAGCCGGGAAAGCAATAAATAGGCATTTGCTATTAATTTCTTTAAATAAATCAATTTGTACTATCAAATGAGAATCGCTATCATCTGTTTCAAGGTCGCATAGATCACAAAACAGGCAGAAAGGATTCCATCATGGTCACCGTAGCAAAAACCACCAGTCAAATTGCAATGCACATGGGCGTTGCCTTTGCCGTCATGTACGTGGCAACCGGCTCCATCGCTCTGGGTGGGGTGGCCGCCGTGGTGGAGCCTATTTGCAATGTGATGCTGCTGCCTTTGCATGACAAGATGTGGGAGCGGATACGCGCAAAGCTGGAAGCACGGAAAGCCAATTCCTCACATCAATCTGCATCAGGTGAGATGCAAGCTGTGTGATGACCGAGACCTATTCTTCGGATCGTTTCTTTACCGATAGCCGCTGATTTTCAGCGGCTTTTTTATTGCGTAAAAATAGTCACTATCTTCCCCCTGCATCTATCACCACAGTTGTGCAAGCTGTCGGATAATACAAATCTTTATCGTGCGTGCAAACAGTACGCTAGATCGTTTACCGCCACCGGAGTGTTCATGAAAATCGCGATTCTCGATGATTATCAAGATAGTGTTCGCCATCTCGCTTGTTTTTCTTTGCTGGATGGGCATGAGGTCAAAGTGTTTACCAACAGCGCGCGCGGCGTTGGGCAATTGGCGATACGTCTGGCAGACTTTGACGCGCTGGTCTTGATACGTGAACGCACAGTCTTATCGCGTCCTTTGCTGGAAAAACTACCCAAGCTCAAATTGATTTCGCAAACCGGCAAGGTCAGCGGGCATATCGATTTGGTCGCTGCAGCTGCGTGCGGTGTCACGATAGTCGAGGGCATAGGCGATCCGACGGCGCCGGCAGAATTAACCTGGGCCTTGATCATGGCAGCCACGCGCAAGCTGCCGCAATACGTGAGCAATTTGAAGGATGGTTTGTGGCAAACCGCATCGATGTCACCTGCGCACAATACGTTGGGCACGGTATTGAAGGGACGCACGCTGGGTATTTGGGGCTACGGCCGCATAGGCAAATTGATTGCGTCCTACGGCAAAGTTTTCGGCATGGATGTCATGGTGTGGGGACGTGCGGCAAGTTGTGAGGCCGCTGTGCAAGATGGTTATCGCGCTGCCGCATCGAAGGAAGCGTTCTTCAGCGAAGCTGACGTGCTGACACTGCATCTGCGCTTGAATGATGCAACGACGGGCATCGTCACGGCCGCCGATCTGGCGCGTATGAAGCCGACTGCGCTCTTCGTTAATACCAGCCGTGCTGAACTGGTAGAGGCCGAAGCCTTGCCAGTCGCATTGAAACAAGGTCGTCCCGGCTATGCCGCGCTGGATGTGTTTGAGAGTGAGCCTCTGCCACCTAGTTCGCCCTTGTTGCGGATGGAGAATGTATTGGCTTCGCCGCATCTGGGCTATGTGGAAAAAGACAGTTATGAATTGTATTTCCGCATCGCATTCCAGAACATCGTCGACTACGCCAACGGCACGCCGAAGAATGTATTGCAGCCCAAGGTCTGATGAGAATGCGCTTGCCGAGCAAAACGCTGGGCAAGCACGGATGAAGTCTTACTTGACGGTGTTGGAGCGGTCTCTGGTCTGACTTTTTTCAACTTTGGGTAGCAAGGTGGCAGTGGTGCTGGCCAGATGTGCACTGCCCCATAACTTGGCCCAACCCGGCGGCCAAGGCAAGGCCGGACCTGCGTATTCCGGCACACCGCGTCGCACCGGGATCACCGGCAGTGAGTTAGGAATAGGACCATCGTGTTTATCCCAGCCTAACGAGAAGGTGTAATCCGGCAGCAAGGCTTCGCATACAACATCAAACCAGCGCGCGTGATCTTCGTCGCGGCCCAGTGCTTGCGCGATTCCGGTTGGATCGAATTGCGCCAGCGTGCTGGCTAATTCTTCCGCTGTTTCACCCGGGGCATCGCCCCAACCCATCACCGGATTGCAATTGTATTCGGCACCGGAGCCGTACCAGCCTTCGCGCCACGGACGTTCCATCCAGTTGCGCGGCCCCGTGAATAAATGCCAGCGCCAATGCAGGCCGGATGGTTTAGGCCAACTGTATAAATACAAGCGTTGATAACCGGCTCTATGCAGTTCACGCACCATCGCCATCAGACGCGCATGTGGCATAGGATCAGGCGGCGCGCGACGGAACAATATGGCTTCGCCATCGGCGTGCTGAACTTCATCGGTCGACAGATTCAAATCGAGCGTGCGCATCTCGTTGCCGAAGCGCGCAGAAATCCAGCCTGTCATCAAGTTAACGGCCGTGATGACGCCATAGCCACGATGGCGATGAAAAATCACGGTGCCTGGAGCGATAGGTTTCATTGGTAAAGCAATACTTGTATATGTGGACCAGCGATAGTGTAACGGTATTTGAGAACGCCTTGCTTGTCGGACGCCAGAGCATCACGCATAGGCGTGTATGCGTGTGTGGTAAACACCTCAGTTTATTAGGCACGCCCCCTTTGCAGCACGCGCAAAAACGTATGCATCAAGCTAGTGAGTCGTACTCATTACGTCCAAGGGGTTTGCTACCTCAAGTCACGGCTAAAGACATGCAAAGCACCGTGTTTAGCAGAGAGTTTAGCGCGAAGCGTGCACCATAAAAATGCAAAATTTGTAGCTGTTATTTTCGCGCATCAAAATAGTGCAAATATGTAAATTATTTTCTGCGCCATTTCACACCTCATCGTTTAAAAATCGACTTCTTCATTCAACGTTGTCTCTCCTGCATCTTCACTGCTTGGTCTGCTAATTGCTTTAAAGCATGTATGCAAATGCATTGCTGTTGCGCCTCCCGCAACAGACTGTCAGCGCTGCATATTGAGAGTTAGGACCCCACTATGGATACCCACGCTTCGCTACAAATCGATACCTTCCTGCCGTATATGCGCGATGTCAGCCGCTGCGAGCAATCCTTGCGTGAGCTGAACCTGATGTGGCGCATGATCGAAGCTTCCGCCAAGATGAATTGCCCGGTTGAAGCCAAGGCGATCCTGCCGACGATGGCGGCGACACGCGCTGGTTTCAATCGTCTGGAACAAGAGTTGGTCAGCAGCCTGGTACGCGAAAAAGTTTCCAATGTGCTGGAAGAAATCGGCACCAAGGCGCAATACGTGATCGATATCGTCGTGCGTAACTTGTATGAGCGCACCGCCGATGTCGGCTTCCTCGCGACCGACCGCGAGCTGTGCACTTTCGTCGCCGGTTTGCATGACGACCGCGACATGATCCGTGCGCGTCTGCGCGCCTATCGCAACAAATACACCGTCTATGACGAAATCATGCTGGTCGATGTGGCCGGCAACGTACTGGTACAAATTGATGAAACAACACCGCTGGAAGGCACCACTGATCCGCTGATCAAGGAGACGCTGGCATCGGACACCTACGTCGAAACTTTCCGCGCCACCGATCTGCGCCCTGCCAAGCATGAAGCGCTGATTTATTCACGCCGCATGCATCATCCGGAAACCGGCGCGGTGGTGGGCGTGTTGTGTCTGTGCTTCCATTTTGAAGAAGAGATGGCCGGCATCTTCCGCTCGCATCGCGATCCTGCCGAACGCTCGAACATGTTGCTGCTGGATGGCAGCAATCGCGTGATCGCCAGTGCCGATCCGCTGTGGATACCAGTTGGTGCGGTGGTGCCAGTCAATCGCGATGCTGATCCGCGCTTGGTGGTGTACGGCGGACGCGAATATCTGGCGCGCACTTTTCCGGCCGACGGTTATCAAGGTTATATGGGGCCGCCGGGCTGGCAAGGCCAAGTGATGATTCCGGTTGAATTGGGTTTTACCGGATTGGAAACTACGGCATTGAAATCACTGGATGCTGATGTGGCCGATGGCTTGCTCTCGCATGCGCAATCTTTCTGCCCGCCGCTGTTTGAAATCATGAGTGCGGCAGAAACGATACGGCGCGTGGTGTGGAACGGTCAAGTCATGACAGCCGGGCAAAACGGTGAGCTGCTGAAACTCAAAACCATCCTCGAGCAAATCAGCGAAACCGGCGCGCGCAGTAACGAACTCTTTTCGCAATCAATCCGTGATCTGTACGAGACCGTGCTGTCGTCCAGCCTGAGCGATTCGGAATTCGTGTCGCATCTGATGGTGGATCTGTTGGATCGCAATTTGTACGAGCGCTCGGATGACTGCCGCTGGTGGGCGCTGACGCCAGAGCTGCAAGTCGCGTTGGCAGCGCCGCATAAATCGCCAGAAACTGTCGCGCGCTTGAGCGAGATTCTCGATTACATCAACTCGCTGTACACGGTCTATACGCGGATTTTTATTTACGACAATGCAGGCATGATCATCGCCAGCACCGACTTCAAGGAAGATGGACTGGAAGTGGTCGGCACGCATATCGACGAAACTACGCTGGAGCATGTTTCCAGCTTGCGCAGCGATCAGCATTATTACGTCACGCCGTTTGAAAACACGCCGCTGTATGGCGAACGGCCGACTTACGTTTATCACGCGGCGATCCGTCATCCAGACAACGCCGGACAAATTGTCGGCGGCATCGGTATCGTGTTCGATTCGGAGC
This sequence comes from Herminiimonas arsenitoxidans, assembly GCF_900130075.1. Taxonomy (NCBI): domain Bacteria; kingdom Pseudomonadati; phylum Pseudomonadota; class Betaproteobacteria; order Burkholderiales; family Oxalobacteraceae; genus Herminiimonas; species Herminiimonas arsenitoxidans. The sequence goes on along the minus strand of NZ_LT671418.1, from coordinate 2,454,127 downwards.
CGGAGTTCTCGGCGATGTTGAAAGGTGCGCTCGGCGACAAGGAAGAAGTCAGCGCCCTCTTTATCAATCGCAGCGGCCGCATTATTTCCAGCACCGATCCTACGCGTCCGGTAGGCGACTATTTGGAGATAGATCCAGAATTGCTGGCAATGGAAAACGGTAGCAGTACTTCGCGCATCGTGATCCACGACGGCCATTACGCCATACTCGGCTGCACCGTATCGCACGGCTATCGCGAGTTCAAGACTTCGGATGGTTATAGCGAAGACGTGCTAGCCGTGGTGTACAACTCCTTTGGCGAAGAACGGCAAAAAATCAACAACGGCAACAGCGTATCGACCACGCTGGAAGTCGATCCAACCGCAGCACCTGGACGCGAGTTTGCCACCTTCTTCATCGATGGCTCCCTGTTTGCACTGGCGGCCGAACATGCGGAAGAAGCCTTGCCGGCGTCAGCCGTATCGCCGGTTTCGATGGGCGGTCGTCCAGAGCGGATCGGTATCCTCGCCTTGCATCATGATAACGAGGCCAAGCGCTTTGTCTGGGTCTTCGATCTCGGTCATTTGATGCGCGGTTACAAGTCGGAAATTGATAGCAGCAGCCAAGTCATCATCGTCAAGCGCGGCACGCAAAGCATAGGCTTGCTGGTCAGCGAGTTACACGGTGTGCCGGAATTCCAAGCTTCGCAAATTACACCAACGCCGTTGGCCAGTCCGACCGACGGTATGTTGGTGACGGAGGTGATACAAGCCAATGGCGGCCGCTTGTTGATTCAATCGATCAACGTTGATCATCTGTTTGCTGTTCTCAATGATCAGGAAATACCAATTCCTGCCGAACCGATGAAGATCGCTGCCTGAAGCCGGATGGATGAGTGCAGATACGCGCGGTAGAGATAACCTCGCGATATCTGCCTCATCCATTTGTAAATTTATCGTCTGATAAATGCGTAGCTCTTCTCACAATTGGCTGGCTCGCGTTATGATGTGATATCCGCTTTTGGACTATCTTTGTTGTGTGATCCCAATGACACTGCGCATCATCGCCACCGGCGGTACTTTCGATAAGCATTACGATGAAATTACCGGCAAGCTGAATTTCAGTAACGGCCATTTGCCGCAGATCATCAAGCGCGCCCGGATTACGGTGCCGCTGCAGCTAGAACAACTTCCCTTCCTTGATTCGTTGGAGATGCATGACGCCGATCGTCAGCGCATCGCCGCATCCTGCCTGCGCGCCGATGAAAAAAGCATCGTCATTGTCCACGGTACCGATACGATGAAAGAAACGGCGGAAGTGCTCGGAGCCGCGCAATTAAAAAAAACCATTGTGCTGACGGGTGCGATGATTCCGTATGAAATCAAGGATTCGGACGCCTTCTTCAACTTCGGGTTTGCCTGCGGTATTGCGCAAGCCTTGCCGCACGGTGTGTATATCGCGATGAATGCGCAAATCTTCACCTGGAATAATGTGCGCAAGAATAAGGTTGAAGGCGTGTTTGAAACACGCTGAATATGTAATTCTTATCGCTTCAGTGGAGCCGGATAAATCAGGTATTTGATTTTCCGGCTTTTTGTTTATATGGTGCTTAGGCGTAAATCGGGATTACCATCGACAGAGTTTTGCAGTGTCGATCACAACAATAAACGGGAGCACACAGATGCATACGACCGCAACAGATGAAGAGTTGTCCATACCCAAAGCCATAGTGACGGATCGTGTGGCGCGCTTGCGGCTGTTGACGGGTGTGCTGCAGGGCCTCGTATTGTATGCGCTGTATTTTTCCCTGAAGTCAGCGAGCTGGCCTGCGACCAACGTTTATCTATTCGCCACCCTGGCGCTGATCTTCCTGTTTGTGCCGGTGTTGTTTATCTCCGGCTTGGGCCATCTTGAATCACGACGCATCTGGATCTGGATGGTAGTTGCTGCGTTGATTTGTGCAGTGTTGGGCATTTACGATATCTGGCGTATCGGCTTCATTGAAGGGCGCAGCTGGTTAGGTGGTGGCACGTTCAAGCGCATGCCTTCCGGCTTGCTGCTGTTCTTTGCTGCTGCGGGTTTCTATATTGCGCATGCCCTGGTCTTGGCGGCGGCAAAAGATCAACGTCGTATCGCACGCTATCCCTCGTATTTTGAAAGTGCCTGGCAACTGCTGATACAGATCAAGTTGTCGGCGCTGTTTGTCGGTGTGTTGTGGTTGATCCTGTGGCTGGGTGCAACCTTGTTCATGCTGGTCAAACTCAACTTCCTGCAAAAGCTGCTGGAGCAATCGTGGTTTGCGATTCCAGTGACGGTCTTTGCATTTTCCACGGCGCTGCATATTACCGATGTGCGTCCGGGTATCGTGCGCGGCATACGCAGCCTGTTGTTGGTCTTGATGTCATGGCTGTTGCCGATTACGACATTGATCGTTGGCGGCTTTCTCATCAGCTTGCCTTTTACCGGCTTGGAGCCTTTGTGGGCGACGCGTCATGCAACATCGGTGTTGCTGGGCTCGACCGCAGTCTTGGTGGTGTTGATCAATACGGCATTTCAGAGCGGTGAAGTCGGCAAGGAAGTCGCGCGCGTGCTGCGCGTGAGCGCCAGATTGGCGTGTGTGCTGTTGTTGCCGATGACGCTGATCGCGATTTATTCGTTGACCTTGCGGGTACAGCAATACGGCTGGACCAGTGATCGCGTGATCGCTGCAGCTTGTTTGCTGGTGGCGATTTCTTATGCCTGCGGTTATCTGTGGGCTGCGGTGGAACGTGATGCGTGGTTGGCGCGGATTGCGCCGACGAATGTCTTGACGGCTTTTCTAACGTTGGCGGTATTGCTGGCGATGTTTACGCCGATTGCCGATCCGGCACGCTTGTCGGTGGCGAATCAATTAGCGCGTCTGGAAACCGGCAAAGTGAGTGCTGCGCAATTCGATTTCGATTTCCTGCGCTTTGAAGGTGCGCGTTACGGTAATGATGCGCTGCAAAAGTTGAAAGTCCAGACCACGGGTACGGATGCTGAACTGATCCGCAAACGCGCGGAAGCCGCGCTGCAAAAGAAAAACAAATGGAACAAGGATGGCCCTGCCGCAAATGCGCAGACGCGCGCAGACAGCATTACCGTCTGGCCGAAAGGAGCAAGTTTGCCCGCTGCCTTCCTCACGCAAAATTGGACGGACTCCAACAGCAACTATATGTTGCCGGAGTGTTTGAAGCGGCAAGATCAGAAATGCAATGCTTATCTGCTTGATCTGACTGGCGATGGCAAAGCGGAAATCCTGTTAAAAAATACGCAAGATTACGGGCGTTTGGTAGTTTTCTCGCTGGAGAGCGATGGCAAATGGAGCGCCAGCGGCACGATAGACGGACTGAATGCAGGTTGCAAGGACGTTGCGCAGGCATTGGAAGATGGCAGTTATCGCGCGGTGCCGCCGATGTTTCAGGATATGGAAGTGGCTGGTCAGCGTTTGCACGTGCAGCCTTGGCCATCGGAACGCAGCAAATGCGAGAGAGTGGCAAAGCCCAAGTAGATGTGTGTGATGCAAGCTTGTGCGTGCGTAAGAACAATACAAACAAAAGTTGTAGGGTTAAGAAACTTTTGTTTGTGTTTTGTACTAGAATTTAAATCGAGTGGCTGCAATCAATCAGCCCTTCGATAAGGCAAATCAACAACTCATTCATTAAGGGGAATTCGGCTGAACTCTTGAGTATCCAAGTTATCAAACGATGGAATCAAACTGAGAGACATAACGCAATCACTTGGAGGGAAAAAATGGATAAAGCACTGAAATCCTGCCCGTTTTGCGGTGGTAAAGCAGAACTGAAAGAAGCCCATTACCTAGAATCCGAATTGCCTTACAGCTACGTACATTGTACGAATGAAACTTGTACCCTGAATCACAACACTGCGCATTTCAGCGGCGATGCAGACGCCAAGAATAGTCAGAAAGCGGTGGATGCCTGGAATAAACGCCTGGAAATTCCAGCGCTGCATCATTAAATAGTTGCTTGTAATCAAAACCAATGGCTTGGCTAGACCAAGCCATTTTTGCGTCTGCAGTCTATATTCCCAATAAAAAAGCCCGCCGTAGCGAGCTTTTTCTCATCATCAGATTTGCATCAAATCATCAAGATGCCGCCGACTATCGCCAGCAAGATAGACCATTTCACGATGTAGTACAAAGGCTTGTTGCGTGCCTTCAGTTTCTTGCCGTTGGCCCGGATCGCGTAAATATGGCGGAATGCGCGATTGAGACCACCGGTGCGATCTTGCATATCGTTAGGCGCTGCAGTGGATGCCATCACGGTGCGGCTGAACCATTGGTTGAAGGCTTGTGCCCAGCGCCACTTCATCTTGCGTTCCAGATCGCAGAACAGAATGATGCGGTTCTTGTCGCTTTCGTTGGCGGCCCAGTGGATATAGGTTTCATCAAAGATAACCGCTTCGCCATCGCGCCAGCTATAACGCACGCCATCGACATCGATGAAGCAGCGATCGTCATTCGGCGTGGCCAAACCCAGGTGATAACGCAAGGAGCCAGCATACGGATCGCGGTGCTTGCCCAGATCGGCGCCTGGTGGCAATTGCGCGAACATCGCTGCCTTGATGATAGGAATCGAATCCAGTATGGCGACCGTGCGTGGGCAGCTTTGCATCGCTGATGGATGGCTTTCACCGTACCACTTCAGATAGAAACGGGTCCAGCCGCGACGGAAGAAGGAGTTGAAGCCGGCGTCGTCCATATTGTCCGAAGCCTTGATCTTGTCCTGCAGGGCGACGGCTTCATCACGAATGACTTCCCACTGATCAGCCAGTGCCTTCATTTCCGGATAGCTGTTCAGATCGTGATAAGGACGATCCGGCAGCGGCGAAAACAAAGTCATGAACGCATTGATAGGCGCCATGAAGGTTGAATGGTCGGTCGATTGACGCAGCCACTTATGTCGCACCTTGCCACGGTAGTGTGTGTAGAGCACGCTGCATATAAACAGCGAGATGAGAGTCCATTTAATCATTGGGTCGGAATTGGATTTCAGACGTTGCGGAGTGCAAATTGTACCGAACTGTGGCGGGGTATGCAGAGACGGCCAGTTGCCAGCTATACATTATTTCAAGGAAAACAACGGTTTTCTCTATAAGACTGGCTGTTACCAGCGGAAAACATGTCATTCAAATCATCCCGCCAGCAGAGTGCCAGCGGGATGATTGAGTGAAACAGCGTGGTTTAAGCGACTGCGTCCAAAGCTTGATTCAGCGTATTGCTCGGGCGCATAGCCTTGCTGGTCTTGATACGGTCCGGATGGTAGTAACCACCGATATCGACTGGTTTGCCTTGTGCCGTTTTCAATTCGCTGACGATGATGTCTTCATTGTCAGTCAGCGCTTTGGCGAGTGCCTTGAATTCGGCTTGCAAGGCTGGATCTTCCGTTTGTTCAGCCAGTGCTTGCGCCCAGTACAAAGCCAGATAGAAGTGACTACCACGATTATCCAGGCCACCAACTTTTCGAGCTGGGGATTTGTTGGTGTCGAGGAATTTACCGGTTGCCTGATCCAGGGTTTTGGCCAGTACCAATGCCTTGGCGTTGCCGTAGGCATTGCCCAGATGTTCCAGTGACGCGGCCAATGCCATGAATTCGCCCAGCGAATCCCAGCGCAGGAAGTCTTCTTCGACGAACTGCTGTACGTGTTTAGGTGCGGAGCCGCCAGCACCAGTTTCAAACAAGCCGCCACCAGCCATCAACGGCACGATGGACAGCATCTTGGCACTGGTGCCGAGTTCCATAATCGGGAACAGATCGGTCAGGTAGTCGCGCAAGACATTGCCGGTTACCGAGATGGTGTCTTTGCCAGCGCGTATGCGTTCGATGGAAAACTTGATCGCTTCGACTGGCGACAGGATGCGCAGATCGAGACCGCTGGTGTCGTGATCTTTCAGATAGCGATTCACTTTGGCGATGATTTGCGCATCGTGTGCTCGTTGTGCATCCAGCCAGAACACCGCTGGTGTGCCGGTTGCACGGGCGCGGCTGACAGCCAGTTTGACCCAATCCTGAATTGGCGCATCTTTGGTTTGGCACATGCGGAACAGATCGCCAGCTTCGACGTTTTGTTCGATCAGCACTTTGCCGTTCGCATCGATGACACGTACGACGCCATCGGCAGCGATCTGGAAAGTCTTGTCGTGCGAGCCGTATTCTTCAGCCGCTTGTGCCATCAAACCGACGTTAGGCACGCTGCCCATCGTCACAGGATCGAAAGGACCGTGCTGCTTGCAGTCGTCGATCACTGCCTGATAAATGTCTGCATAGCAGCGATCAGGAATCACGGCTTTGGTGTCTTGCAAATTGCCTGCGGCATTCCACATCTTGCCGGAGTCGCGAATCATCGCAGGCATGGACGCATCGACGATGACATCGCTAGGCACGTGCAAATTGGTGATGCCCTTGTCGGAATTGACCATCGCCAATTGCGCGCGCTGTGTGTACGCCGCTTCGACATCTGCGGTGATCGCAGCTTGCACATCGGCTGGCAGAGTTTTAATGCGTGCGTACAAATCGCCGATACCGTTGTTTGGATCAAAGCCGACTTGCTTCAATACTTCTGCATGCTTGGTGAGCGCGTCTTTGTAGAACACGGAAACGACCTGACCGAAGATGATAGGGTCAGACACCTTCATCATCGTTGCTTTCAAATGCACGGAGAACAGCACGTCCTTGGCTTTGGCATCGACGATCTGCGCTTCGATGAAGCTGCGCAACGCATTGCGGCTCATCACTGCCGCATCAATGATCTCGCCTGCTTGCACGGCGGTCTTTTCTTTCAATACGGTTTTGGTGCCATCGGTTGTAGTCAGCTCTATTTTCACATTGCCGGCTTCTGCGATCAGTACGGATTTTTCACTGCCGTAAAAATCGCCGTGATCCATGTGTGCCACGTGCGATTTCGAATCGGCCGCCCATGCGCCCATTTTGTGCGGATGCTTGCGTGCGTAATTTTTTACTGACAATGGTGCGCGACGATCGGAGTTGCCTTCGCGCAGAACCGGATTGACTGCACTGCCCTTGATTTTGTCGTAGCGTGCCTTGACGTCTTTTTCTTCAGCGCTCTTGGCTTCATCTGGATAGGACGGCAACTTGTAACCTTGTTGCTGCAATTCCTTGATCGCGGCTTTCAATTGTGGAATCGATGCGCTGATGTTCGGCAACTTGATGATGTTGGCTTCTTGCTTGGTGGCGAGTTCGCCCAGTTCGGCGAGTGCCGGTGCAATCTTTTGTTTGTCGTCCAGATAATCAGGAAACGCTGCAAGGATGCGGGCAGCCAGCGAGATGTCGCGAGTTTCAACGGCGATGCCGGATGTGCGCGTAAATGCTTCCACGATAGGCAGCAAGGAATAAGTGGCCAGCGCTGGTGCTTCGTCAGTGAGGGTGTAAATGATTTTCGAAGATGCGGACATGGGTTGTTTCCAATTGTGCTGAGGTAAAGAAATATCAAAGCAAAGAGCGGCTCTTGCCGTCGATCGATGCGATGAAACGTTTTGCGTGGAGCATCTGCGGATGTATTGCGTATTACTTGCCGCTGCAGAATCGGCTGAATATCACACAGGGTCTCTTGATGGCAGATCTTTGGTCGCCAATTCAGTCTCAGTGTGACAAGTGCAAATTGTACCCAACTGTCACTGAGTGTGCATGTTTGCTCGTTTATCGTAGCAAATCAATAAGATTGCTCTGCGGCTTCGCTGCGCTACCGGACGTGTGTTGCTTCACCAGCTCGAGTAATAGATCAACCGTGTTGGTGACCAAAGGCGTGGCGGGACGTTGTTGCGAGCGTGCGAGTGTAAGCACACTCACGATGCGCGGCTGCACGATGGGATGGGCTTGAATTGCCGACTCCAGTTGCGCGGTGTGCAGTGCATTGATAGGCAAGACAGCGTAGCCGACGCCTTGCGAAACCAGATCCAGGATCGCAGAAATGCCATCGACTTCTGCCTGTACATTCATACGCAAGCCGGCATGCGCCATCTGCGTTTCAATCAGCATGCGTATTGAATGTGGTCGACTCGGAATGACCAAGGGATAGCGCGGCAGTTCATCCAGTCGCACGGGTTTGCCTCGTCCGCTTTTCTTTTTTGAAGCAGGTGCCGGACGCATCAGGTACAGCTCTTCTTCCATCAGCGGGATGATTTCCATGCCGGGCGATGGGATCGGATTGTAGATGAGGCCGATATCGACTCGACCTATCTGCAGCCATTCGGCGATATGTGCCGATAAACCTTCGACGATCCCGAGTGCAGCTTTGGGAAAGCGTTCCTGGAATGCCTTGACGGTTGAAACGGCGAGTAGTTTGCCCGCGCTGGGCGGCATCGCAATGACGACGCGTCCGACGGTGGCGCCGCGCTGTGCTTCCAGTGCTTCTTTGACGTGATCGACCTGCTGTAGAATGCCCAGCCCGTGCGACAGCAGCAAACGACCCGCATCGGTGGCGACGACGCCGCGTCCATTACGTATTAATAAAGCTTGTCTCAGTTCCACTTCCAACAGTCTGACCTGACGGCTCAGTGCCGGTTGCGCAATGCCGAGAAATGCAGCGGCGCGCGTGAAGCTGCCGAACTCCGCAACCCGCACAAAGTATTCAAGTTGCTTGAGGTCCATATCCTGACTCTTTATTCAATCGATGCATTCGGTGCCGCACGTGCGTGATTTCTCGGTTATGCCGTTTTGATATAACAGCTAGCGTAAATATAGCATTGTTCGCATATATCGCTTACGTAACAATGGCACGCATATATTGGGAGTAAGGGCAGCATGAAAACGATCAAAGCACCGGACTACAACCCGGTCAAACCAACTTACGTGCTACCGCCGAATGCGTGCGATGCACATTGCCATATCTTCGGACCTGAGGCGGAATTTCCGTTTGCTGCCACTAGCACGTATAAACCGGCGGATGCACCGAAGGCGATGTTGCGTAGTTTGCATGCGCATATCGGCATAACACGCGCCGTATTGGTTCAGGCTAGTTGTCATGGCACCGATAATCGCGCAATGCTGGATGCCATCGCTGATAGCAATGACACTTATCGTGGCGTTGCCATGGTGGATGGCACTGTGACCGACGAGGAACTGCGCGAGCTGCATGCAGGTGGCGTGCGCGGTGTGCGTTTCAATTTCGTGCGCCATCTGGGTGGCGCGCCGGATCTCGATACCTTCTTCGGTATCGTCAATCGCATCAAGGATCTGGGCTGGCATGTTGTGTTGCATCTAGATTCAGCCGATATCCTGACCTATTCATCTCTGCTCGATGCGATCCCGGTTCCGTTCATCATCGATCACATGGGCCGTGCCAAGGTTGCCGATGGTGTCGAACAAGCACCTTTCCAGAGCCTGCTTGCACTGATGCGCAACAACCCGCGTGCCTGGGTCAAGATCTCTGGCTCCGAAAGAATTTCCGCGGCGGGTGCACCTTTCCGTGATGCGATTCCATTTGCAGCGCAATTGATCGCTGCTGCGCCGGACCGCGTGTTGTGGGGAACAGATTTCCCGCATCCAAACATTACTGGTGATATGCCGAATGACGGCGAGCTGGTCAATCTGTTTGCAGAAATGTGCCCAGATGAAGCTTTACGCCATCAGATTCTGGTGGACAATCCGGACCGTCTGTATTGGCGCTCCTGAACGATGTGAGTATTTCTCGCTCTTACCAGCGAGCCAGCTAATTAATTGAATAATCATAGAGGTAGACCTATGTTGAACATAATGAAAAAGACCCTGAAGGGCGGCATGCTGGCGATTTTGTTCGCGGCATCGACGTCGGCTTTTGCGCAGGCTTATCCTTCGAAAGTAATCAAGATCGTGGTGCCGTTCGGCCCTGGCGGTATTGCTGATCTGACTATCCGCGTCGTCGCGCAGAAAATGTCGGAGTCTATGAAGCAGGCGGTGATAGTTGATAACCGTCCAGGCGCTGGTGGCATTGTGGCGGCCGATGCGGTGGCCAAGGCTTATCCGGATGGTTATACCTTGCTGTTGATCAGCAATGGCACGGCAGTCAGCGCTGGATTGTTCAAGCGTTTGCCGTATGACACGCTCAACGATTTTGCGCCTATCTCTACTTTGGGCTTTTTTGATCTCGCCATCATTTCGAATAACAAAACACCATTCCGCAATGTTGCTGAACTGATTACTTATGCCAAGGCGCATCCGAACAAACTCAACATCGGCACCATCAATCGCGGCAGCACACAAAACCTGGCGGCGGAATTGTTTACGACGGTAGCAGGCGTGGATGCACTGATCGTGCCTTACAAAAATACACCGGATGTAGTGACTGCAGTGACTACGGGTGAGCTGGATGTCGCGGTAGAAATTCTCGGCCCGACATTGCCACAGATCAAATCAGGCAACGTGCGAGCGCTGGCTGTGACGTCGAACAAACGATTCTCGGGTTTGCCGGATGTACCTACTGTTTCGGAAAGTGGTTTGCCTGCCTATCAGGCTGCGTCATGGAACGGTTTGGCTGCACCAGCCAAGACTCCTCTTCCTATCATCGAGCGTCTGAACAAGGAAATTCTTGCAGCAGTGAATTCTCCTGACGTACAAAAACGCCTCTTGAGTTTTGGCGTGACTGCTCAGGGCGGCACGCCTGAAGCGACCAAGCAATTACTCGCATCGGATATGGCCAAGTGGGCCGCCGTCATCGAAAAGGCAAAGATCGAGAAGCAGTGATCGCTAGTTAGATCGCTGCAGACAGATTGATATGGCGCTCGCCATATCTGCCAAAGAATTCGTACACCTGAACGAATAAACGCCCGCGGGGACGGTGGGCAACCTTTGTCTAATTACTTACAAGAGTCATCAAAAATGAAAAAAAAATATCAAAGCATGATGCGTATAGGAGTGGGGTGCGTCGCGATGGGAGCCGCGATGAGCACTTTGGCGCAAGAGACCTCCAAGGTCGAAATCTACGGTTTGGTGGGCGCGTATGTCAGTTCATCGGAACGTAGCGGCGGACCAAAATCGGTTACGCAAGTGGGACACGGTGGCTTGACCACTTCCTTCTTCGGTATCCGCGGCAGCGAAGATCTGGGCGGCGGTTACAAGGCCATCTTCGCAATGGAAAGTTTCTTCCGCACCGATACTGGCGCACAGGGACGCAGCGATACAGATCCTTTCTTCTCGCGCAATTCTTATGTTGGTGTCGAAGGTGGTTTCGGTAAATTGACGTTTGGACGTCAGACCAATCCAACCTATATCAATATGGGTACGCTTAGCCCGTTCGGCGTGTCGGTGGTGTTTTCACCGCTGGTGTTGCAATCGTTTGTTGCGACTTACAACGGCGCCTTTATCGGTGACACGGTCTGGAACAATGCGATTCAATACAGCACACCGCGTGTAGGCGGGTTTGCCGGCAACTTGGTGTATGGCATGGGTGAAGTCGCTGGTCACACAGGCACCGCCAATCTGGGCGCGCATGGTAGCTATGTGAACGGTAATTTTACTGCCGCATTCTCGGCGCAAAGTTTCCGCGCACCAGTGACCGCACCGATGACACGGCAAGATGCTTATCTGCTTGGTGCCACCTATGATTTCAAAGTGCTCAAGGTCTATGGCTCGCTCGGAAAATCGAATGCCGAAGGCACCAAAAATGACACGCGTACCGTCGATCTGGGTGTGAAAATTCCAGTGACAGCAGCCGGTTCCATCCTGGCTGAGTGGGCGCAAACCAAGCGCACACGTGATCTGGTTCCGCGCAATACACGCGACACAGTATCGGTTGGCTACGATCACTTCCTGTCCAAGCGTACTGATGTCTATGCTATCTATTCGTATGACAAGCAAACGGCATTTAATTCGGCGGGAACTTACGGTGTAGGTATACGCCACACCTTCTGATCTAAGTCAGATACAAGTATAAAAAAAGCGGCGCTGCATTTGATTGCAGCGCCGCTTTTATTTGTCCATGCACAAAACGTGCATCTTCTTTTTAATCAATGTAACGCAGGCCGAGTTTCGCCAGCGGTTCGCGGAAGTTGTACATATCGAGACCCAACGTGCCGGCAGCAAGTTTGGCGCGCTTCTCTGTTTCATTCGCTTCGCGTGCAGCAGCAGCATCCGCAACCAGTTGCGCGACCGCTGCAGGGACCACTACGACACCGTCATCATCCGCAATCACGACATCGCCTGGATTGACCACTGCACCGGCACACACCACAGGGATGTTGACCGAACCGAGCGTCGCCTTGATCGTGCCTTTGGCGCTGATCGCTTTGGAGAAGGTTGGGAACTGCATCGCTGCCAGCTCTTTTACATCACGCACGCCAGCATCGATCACGATGCCTTTGGCTCCGCGTGCCTGGAATGAAGTCGCCAGCAAATCGCCGAAATAGCCGTCTGTGCATTCCGCAGTGATTGCGGCGATGACGACGTCACCCGGTTGAATTTGTTCTGCGGCGACATGCATCATCCAGTTGTCGCCAGGATGCAGCAACACGGTGATTGCGGTACCGCACATTTGCGCGCCGCTATAGGCAGGACGGATATACGGCAGCATCAAACCGACACGGCCCATGGCTTCATGGATGGTGCCCGAGCTGAAGCGAGACAGTTGTGCGACGGCGTCTTTATCTGCGCGGACGATGTTGCGTTTGACGATGCCGAGATTATTCAATTGCATGTGATTCTCCTATTAGATGCCTTTGGCCTTCAGGGCCGTATCGAGTCGGCTGAATACGCGACGCGCATTGCCTTCATAAAGTTGGTAACGGGTTTCTGCATTGAGGTGTGGCGATGCTTCGATATAGCGCTTGGTATCGTCGTAGTAGTAGCCGGTTTCCGGATCGATGCCGCGTACTGCTCCTATCATTTCGGATGCGAACAGAATGTTGTCGACCGGGATGACCTTGGTCAGCAGATCGATGCCGGGCTGGTGATAGACGCAGGTGTCGAAGAAAATATTTTTCAGCAAATGATCTTGCAGCAAAGGCTTTTTCATCTCTTGTGCCAGGCCACGGAAACGACCCCAGTGATAAGGCACTGCACCGCCGCCGTGTGGAATCAGGAACTTCAACGTCGGGAAGTCGCTGAACAAATCCGATGTCAGGCATTGCATAAAGGCAGTAGTGTCAGCGTTCAGATAGTGTGCACCAGTGGTGTGGAAGCAGCTATTGCAACTGGTGCTGACGTGGACCATTGCAGGGATGTCGTACTCCACCATTTTTTCGTAGATCGGATACCAGTGACGATCCGACAGTGGTGGCGCAGTCCAGTGACCGCCTGAAGGATCGGGATTCAGATTGATACCGACGAAGCCGTAATCATTGATGCACTTTTCCAACTCAGGAATGCAGGTTGCCGGATCGATGCCTGGCGATTGCGGCAACATTGCAGCGCCGATGAAGTTATCCGGGAACAATTCCGACACGCGGTGACACAACTCATTGCAAATACCAGCCCACGTAGCGCTGGTATTGAAGTCGCCAATGTGATGCGCCATGAAGCTGGCACGTGGCGAAAAAATAGTCAGGTCGATGCCGCGCTCGCGCATGAGTCGCAACTGATTGAGTTCTATCGATTCGCGCAATTCATCGTCGCTGATTTTCAGATCGGCGACTTTAGGGCCGGCATCCGGTGCATTCAAATTGTCGATCTGCTTGCGACGCCATTCTTCCAGCGCCTTGGGCGCTGTGGTGTAGTGACCGTGGCAGTCAATGATCAATGGATCACGCATTGTTGTTACCTTTCCATACTGTTTCGTTAATCATGACTTCGCCGCGCATGATGAGACGTGCGGTGCGCAGCAGCGCGGCCTTGGTCACCACTTGCGGATTATTCGGATCGGTGGCGAGTTCAACGCTGAATTCGCCGGATGGATGTTCTACCGAGACGTTCTTCAATTCGCCGTCGTTGATGACGGCCAGCTTGTCCGCGACTGAGCCGTCGAGGATGCAGGCGCTTGCTACCGTGACGGCTGCCAATACGCCAATGGCGTCGTGACATACATGTGGGATGAAGCAGCGTGTGCTGATGCTGCCGCCATCTTTGGGCGCTGCCAGCAGGCACATTTTCGGATAACTTTTATTGGTCACATCGCCCAGACCCATCAACTCTCCTGTCTTGAGGCGTAGTGCTTCCAACAAGGTTTTCAACTCGCTGTCGGCATTCATTTCAGTTACTGACTCGTAGCCGCTGCGGCCCAGATCGGTGGCACGTAGCAATACCATAGGCATGCCGTTATCTATGCAGGTCACATCCAGATGTATATGCGTATTGCGGTATGCGATGGTGATGCTGTCCAGTACCTTGCCGGTAGGCAGCATGGAACTGCATACCGAGCCGGCGGTATCGAGAAAATTGATCGCGATGGGCGCGGATGTTCCTGGAACGCCATCGATTCTCGTATCGCCGTCGTAGCGTACTTTGCCGTCCGGTGTCTGCACGGTGATGTCGCATTGCATGCCGGTGTTCAAGGTGAGGACGCGCACGGTCGTGCTCTCGCCTTGCGCGGTAATCAGACCGCGTTCCAGTGCGAAGGGCACTACGGCGGCCAGCATATTGCCGCAGTTCGGTGTGGTATCGACTATGTCAGTTGCCGGCTGTAATTGCGCGAACAAAAAATCCAGTGCAACGTCAGGGATGCTGCTCTTGCTGACGATGCCTACTTTGCTGGTCAGTGGATTGGCGCCGCCCAGTCCATCGATCTGGCGTTGATCGGGCGAGCCCATCACGGCCAGTAGCACGCGGTCGCGCTGTGCGATATCGGCAGGCAGATCGGATGCCAGGAAAAAAGGCCCACGAGAAGTGCCGCCGCGCATCAAATAGCACGGTATCGCGCTTAAACCCGTGTTCGTTTCGGACATGTGCTGCTCCATTTGTAATCTCGGCTTCCAGTATTGCAATTGCCACCTTGTCGAGGGTTGCCTTCTCGAGGTATAACCGTTCTAATTTTTTTATCGGTAGCTGGCTGGCAGGCGTGTCAAAAATGTATGGAAAGCGACTATGTCCTCACTTAATCTTCACCATTTACGGACCTTTTGTTCTGTTGCGGCAACTGGAGGCGTTCGACCTGCAGCGGAAGTGCTGTTGCGCGCGCCATCGGCGGTGGTACGCGCAGTTGCGGCACTCGAAGCAGATCTGGACGTGCCCTTGTTCGAACGCAAGGGGCGCGGCATGTTGCTTACCGGCGCAGGCGAGATGGTGTTGTTGCGGGCATTGCGGATAGAGAGTGAATTGAATGCCGTGCGCGAAGATGCGGTGCGTTTATGCGGACAAGGTGCACGGGTTGCTGCGGTGGATGTTTTGTTTAATACCAGCCGCTTGTCTATCGCATCACTGCTGGCTCAGACACATCACATGCCCAGCGTTGCGCGTGCATTGGATTTATCACAACCGGCAGTGAGTGCCGCCAATGCTGTGTTGGAGAAAGCATTGTGTCAGCCCTTGTTCCTGCGTAGTGCGCGTGGCATGGTGCCGACGGATGTTGGCATACGCTGGATCGTACGTTTTGATCGTGCGCTTGCAGAGTTGACGCATATCGAAGCTGATATTTCTGCTCTGAATGGAACCTTGAAAGGTGTCGTGACCATAGGCGCCCTGCCGCTGGCGCGTACCTCTATCCTGCCGGCGGCCATCGTCGCCCTACTCGCGCGTCATCCGAAGTTGCAAGTGCGTTCGCTGGAAAGTCCCTATGAAGAATTGTGTGGGGATCTGCTCAGCGGCAAGGTGGATTTCATCCTCGGCGGATTGCGACCTGCATTGGATAAACAGTTGGTGACGGAATTCTTGTTTGAAGAACCGACCGTATTGATTAGTCGTTCTGCGCATCCACTGGCCGCAAAAGCACGTCTGAACTTCGCAGACATCCAGAAATTTCCATGGGCATTGTCGCGTGCCGGCACACCTTTGCGTGATGAGTTTGAAGCCTTCTTTATTGAGTCGGGTCAGACACCACCACAGCCCGCTGTTGAAACAGGCGATCTGGCTTTGCTACGCGGATTGCTTTTGCACAGCGATATGTTGACCGCGCTCACCGCGCATCAACTGCAGTACGAAATGGAAGCCGGCAGTTTGACGGTATTACCGTTTGAAATGAAAGGGATAGTGCGCGCCATCGGGATCACGACGCGTGCGGGTGCGCATCTGTCACCTGGTGCCGTGGCATTGCTGGCGGAAGTGCGTCGATTGAGTTCTTTGCACGGCAGTATTCCGGAGCCGATTGCAAAGTGATCAGACCTTGGTGCTTGAAGTCATGTCTTCAAGCACCAAGCGACTACATTTACTTGCCGATGCAGAAGCGGCTGAAAATCACGCCGAGTAAATCGTCGGAGGTGAACTCACCGGTGATGCTGCTCAAACGTTCTTGCGCCAGACGCAATTCTTCAGCGAACAGATCGAGTGCCGGATCGGTTGCTTCGTTATCGTGTGCTGCATGCTGTGCTGCCATTTCCAGATGATCGTGTGCTGCTTTCAATGCGATCAAATGACGTTCACGCGCAAGATACAGCGACTCACCAGTTTGTTGCCAACCGACCAGTCGCAACAATTCGGTACGCAATAAATCCATGCCGAGCAAATCAGTCGCCGACACATAGATATGCGTTGCATCCGGCATACGATCGATCGCTGGTCTGTGGCCGGAGAGATCGATCTTGTTCCAGATGCGCATCACAGGCACGTTGGCCGGGAAGCGTTCAACGATTTGTTCATCAGCACGTGTCGGGCCGCGATTGGCATCCAGCATGTGCACGATGACATCGGCCGTTTGCACTGCGGCCCAGGTACGTTCGATACCGATACGCTCGACTTCATCACCCGCGTCAGCAGCATCACGGATACCGGCGGTGTCGATCACGTTAACTGGTATGCCTTCGATCTGTATCGTTTCGATGACCTTGTCACGCGTGGTACCGGCTATCGGTGTGACGATGGCGACATCGCTGCCAGCCAGTGCATTTAACAGCGACGATTTGCCGACGTTGGGTTGACCAGCGAGCACGATGTTCAAGCCGTCACGTAGTAAAGCACCTTGCGATGCCTGGCTGAACACGTTGCGCAATGCTTCGCGTATGCCGTCGAGTTGGCCGCGTGCATCGGATTTTTCCAGGAAGTCGATTTCTTCTTCAGGGAAATCCAGCGTGGCTTCAACCAGCATGCGCAGGTTGGTGATTTTGTCGACCAACTCCTGGATGGTTTTGGAGAATGCGCCGGACAAGGATTGCGATGCCGATTTGGCAGCAGCTTCGGTAGATGCTTCGATCAAGTCGATCACGCCTTCTGCTTGTGCCAGATCCAGTTTGTCATTCAAGAAAGCGCGATGCGTAAATTCGCCCGGTTGCGCCATGCGCAGACCGATTTCGGTACCTGCTTCCAGACAGCGCGCGAGCAGCATTTGCAGCACGACGGGACCGCCGTGGCCTTGCAACTCCAGCACGTCTTCACCGGTGTAGGAATGCGGTGCCTTGAAATAGATCGCCAGACCTTGATCAATCACACTGCCATCGGTGTTGATGAAATTGGTGAAAGTGGCGTGACGTGGCTGTAGTTCGGCACCTTTGGTGGCGCACACTGCCTCGATCACGGAAGAGAGATTTTTACCGGAGACGCGTACGACGCCGATGCCGCCACGGCCTGGTGCGGTGGCGATTGCTGCGATGGGGGAAGAGTCAAAGTTCATGCAGCAATTCTATAGGTTGTTCAGATGTTTTAGGCAACAAAAAAGCCCGCAAACAACGCGGGCTTTTTTTATTTGCGGTAATCGATGATTACCGGTGCAGATTTAGTTCACGATGCCCATCTTTTTGCTGATGGTCCATTGCTGCGCAATCGACAGGATGTTGTTGACTACCCAGTACAGCACGAGGCCGGCAGGGAAGAAGAAGAACATCAGCGAGAATGCGATCGGCATGAACATCATCACTTTAGCCTGGATAGGATCTGGTGGTGTTGGGTTCAGCTTGGTCTGGATGAACATCGAAATCGCCATCAAGATAGGCAAGATACCGATCGTCAGATGGAAACCGAAGATGTTGTATGCGCCGAACAGAACATCCGGTGAAGCCAGATCGGTGATCCACAACCATGGTGCATTACGCATCTCAACGCTAGCCAGCAATACCCAGTACAGCGAAATGAAGACTGGGATCTGAATCACGATAGGCATACAGCCGCCCAAAGGATTGATCTTCTCTTTCTTGTACAGCTCCATCATGGCCGCGTTCATCTTTTGCGGCTCGCCTTTGTACTTGGTACGGATTTCGGTCATCTTAGGCGTGACCAGTTTCATCTTGGCCATGCTGCGATAGCTGGCAGCCGACAATGGGAAGAAGGCCAGTTTGATGACGATGGTCAGGACGATAATGGTCCAGCCCCAGTTGCCGAGCAATTGGTGAATCTGAATCATCAGCCAGAAAATCGGTTTGGCGATAATCGTCAACCAGCCATAATCCTTGACCAGTTCAAAGCCAGGAGCAACTGCTTCCAGACGTTTGGATTCTTGCGGACCGGAGTACAGCGTCGCATCCATCGATTGGGTTGCGCCAGGAGCAACTGCGCCCATAGGCATGATCGCGCCAACTGCGTACAGATTGGTGGCCAGTTTCTTGGTGAAGTATTCACGTGGCACATCAGCAGGTGGTACGAAAGCGGAAACGAAGTAATGCTGCACCATCGCGATCCAGCCGCTGTCGGCTTTCACAACGTGGTCGATTTTGCCTTTTTCGATCGATTCGAAAGTGACTTTCTGAAATTTGTCGGTGTTCGAATAAATAGCAGGACCGGTGAAGGTGCTATAGAACATCGATTCATTATTCAGCTTGGAACCGTCGCGTACCAATTGCAGATACAGCGATGGGTTGATAGCCGCAGCAGTATTGTTCACGACATCATGTTTGATATCGATCTTGTATTCACCGCGTTTAAAGGTGAAGGTCTTGATCAGCTTGACGCCGTTTTGTTCAGCTTCCAATACCAGTTGTACCTGGTCGGAGTTGTCCAGCGCGCGTGGGCCTGGACGTGCTGTAAAGACGGACTTGTGATTCGGGTATGCGCCGCCGATCAAGCCGGTTTGGCCGAGATAGGTGCGTGGCGGAGTGGAGTCGAACAACACGACATCTTTGCTCGAATCCGAGCTCTCGTGATGCTTCAATAATTCCAGATGGCGGATTTCGCCACCAGCGGTATCGATTTCGACTTTAACCAGATCGGTGGTGACCGTGATCAACTCGCTTTTGCTTGGCGCTACGCCATCCGGCACGCTGCCGGCGTTCGCTGCATGTGCGCTGGAGGTCGGTACATCTGCAGTTGGCGCTGCTGCCGCTGCGGTGCTGCCGTCGCCCGCTGCTGCAGGTTTAGCTGCTGCTTGCGTGGTCGGATTGTCGAAGAAGATCGATGGTTTGCCGGTGTAGCGGTTGTAGTTGTCCCACAGCATCAACAGTGAAAACGAGAACACAACCCACAGGACGGTACGTTTGATATCCATAAGTGTCTTAATCAGTAATCAGGAATGGCCGCAACCGCAAGCGGTTGTAGATGAAGTTTTGGATGATGATTTTTTCGGTACCGGATCAACTCCACCGGCATGCCACGGATGGCATTTGCACAGGCGCTTGGTCGCCAGAAAACTGCCCTTCCAAGCACCATGCTCTTCGAGCGCTTCGATAGCGTAGCTAGAGCAGCTTGGATAAAAGCGGCAGTTCTGTCCGAGAAAAGGGCTGATGCCCAATTGGTAAGCGCGTACCAATAACTGCAGGATCGTTTTCATTTGCTTGCCTCCGGCAAACACTGCGAATCACCTTGATGCAGACTTTGAGAAGCAAACAGTCGCGTCAATTCTTCCCGCAATGCGACTTTCAGGCTGGCCGTGGTGGCGGGCCCTTTTTTCGTATTGACAGGTTGCGACAGGCGAACGATGCAATCGATGGACGGCAAAGCCGTTTGTCGGAACAGTTCGCGCGTCACGCGCTTGATGGTATTACGTGTCACGGCGCGAGGCGCAAGGCGTTTGGCAGCGACCACACCCAAACGGGCGTGCGGCAAATCGGTTTTGCGCACATAAAGAACAAAGTGCGCAGTACGTTGCACGGGTCGCAAACGAAAAACGGATGAAAATTCATCCGTTTTAACGATCCGCCGATCGCGTGCAAAGTCGAGCGAACGATCGCCGGTCACGCCATTCGCTTAAGCAGCGAGGCGTTTACGGCCTTTGGCACGACGTGCATTGAGCACAGCGCGGCCACCGCGGGTTGCCATACGGACGCGAAAGCCATGGGTGCGCTTGCGGCGAACGACGGAAGGTTGGTAAGTACGTTTCATGTTGGTCTCGCTAATCAGCAAATAATAAATCGGAACATCACGCGCCCGTCGCCAAATTTCTGGGCAGCTGGTGCATGCTGATGCCTGACTGGCGACAACACAACTTACCAACATCCTGGGTAGTGAACCCTGAATTAGACAGCATTTTCTGCTTCCCTGTCAATCACTTAGCATACTTTTGCTGAATTAGTACTTATTGAAATAAGCGTCCAGCCTGTGGATAACTTTGCTCAGCAAGGGTAGAATAGCTGCAACATGTGGCGCGCCGACCGGCATATAAATAGACCACCCATGGCCGCCGCAGCATTACCCTCGAACAAATTCACGTAGAAGATTCATGGAAAATTTCTGGCAGACCTGCTCCGCCCAGTTGGAGCAGGAGTTGACGCCTCAACAATATAGTGCGTGGATCAAACCACTCGCGCCGCTCGATTACGAGGATGGCACGTTGCGGATTGCCGCGCCGAATCGTTTCAAGCTGGATTGGGTCAAAACCCAATTCGCCAGCCGCATCACGAGCATCGCTGCACAGTTTTGGGACATGCCGGTAGACGTTCAGTTCGTACTCGACCCTCGCCTCAATTCGCCCAAGAAGCCGGCCGCGCAAACCAGCAGCGTTGCCTCACCGCAATCGGACGAAGTGCCGTCCAATGTGCTGGAACCTATTCCGTCCAGCGCTGCTGAGCAAACCCCGCGCCGCGACCAAAGCCGTATTAATACAGCACTGACATTTGACAGTTTCGTTACCGGTAAAGCCAACCAATTGGCACGCGCCGCAGCGATCCAGGTCGCCAATAATCCGGGCAGTTCCTACAACCCGCTGTTCTTATATGGCGGCGTTGGTTTGGGTAAAACCCATTTGATACACGCCATCGGCAATCAGGTTCTGGCCGACAATCCTAACGTCAAAATCCGCTACATCCACGCAGAACAGTACGTTAGAGACGTAGTGACTGCTTACCAACGTAAGGGTTTTGACGACTTCAAGCGCTATTACCATTCGCTCGATTTGTTGCTGATTGACGACATCCAATTCTTTGGTGGCAAGAGCCGCACGCAGGAAGAATTCTTCTACGCCTTTGAAGCGTTGATCGCTGCCAAGAAGCAAATCATCATCACCAGCGACACCTATCCGAAAGAAATCACCGGCATGGATGATCGCCTGATTTCACGTTTCGACTCGGGTTTGACGGTCGCAGTAGAGCCGCCTGAGCTGGAAATGCGCGTTGCCATTTTGCTCAAAAAAGCGGTGCAAGAAGGTGTGACCTTCTCCGATGACGTGGCATTTTTCGTTGCCAAACATTTACGATCCAACGTCCGTGAGCTGGAAGGCGCTCTGCGCAAGATTCTTGCTTACTCCCGTTTTCATGGGAAGGACATCACGATTGAAGTTGTCAAGGATGCACTAAAAGATTTGTTGTCGGTACAGAACCGCCAGATCTCGGTAGAGAACATTCAAAAGACGGTGGCGGACTTTTTCAATATCAAAGTGGCGGATATGTATTCCAAAAAACGCCCTGCGAATATTGCCAGACCACGCCAGATAGCGATGTATCTTGCCAAAGAATTAACGCAAAAGAGCTTGCCGGAAATCGGCGAGTTGTTTGGCGGACGTGACCATACGACGGTGTTGCACGCGGTACGCAAGATTGCGGCGGACCGGGGCAAGAGCCCGGAATGCAATCACGAGTTACACGTTTTAGAACAAACCTTAAAAGGTTGATGGGTAAATCGCTGCTGCCTATCGTCCTGTGGATAACTTTGTGGATATCCTTGGGATAAGCGGTTGATAACAGGTGAATAAGTAAGAAGCGGGACAAAATCGCGTCAAACCGGCTTTTAGACGAGGGTTTCTGTCAAAATACGGGGTGTCGTTACCAGTGCTGTTCAGTTAAAAATGCCGCACCCTACTTTGCCCTTTTATATAGGCATGAACGGGATGACGGCCAAAAAGAATACTGGGTGGCATCAAGTTGACCCGCATCTATATAAATAAGTAAGTTGCAGGTTGTGCGCATCAGGCATTTGTTTCACTGAATACCGCATTCGTTTAACTATCGATAAGGATCTAACTATGCAATTGGTCAAAACCCAACGAGACGCGCTGCTACGTCCGCTGCAGATCGTGAGTGGTATTGTCGAGCGTCGGCACACATTGCCGATTCTGGCCAATATCCTCATACGCAAGGATGGCGAGAGAGTCTCATTCCTGTCGACCGACATCGAAGTGCAAATCACCACGCACGCACAAGTCGGCAGTGGCAACGACATCGCATCGACCACGGTCGCTGCACGTAAATTGCTCGACATTTTGCGCGCACTGCCGGACTCCGGCGATGTATCGCTGACGCTGGCTAACAAACGCATGACCGTGCAATCGGGCAAGTCGCGTTTTGCTTTGCAAACTTTGGCTGCGGAAGAATTCCCTACCGTTGCACAAGCTGAGCAATACAACGCCAAAGTCACGCTGCCGCAAAAAACATTGAAGCACCTTTTTAACATGGTGCATTTCTCGATGGCGCAGCAAGACATCCGTTATTACCTCAACGGTTTGTTGCTGGTCGTCGATGGCAAGAACGTGATTGCAGTCGCAACCGACGGTCACCGTCTGGCTTTCTGCCAGGTTGAAACCGATCAGGAGTTCGCGCGTCAGGAAGTCATCATCCCGCGCAAAACCATCATCGAATTGCAACGCCTGCTGGAAGATACCGATCAGCCTGTCGATCTGGAAATCGCCAACAACCAAGTCAAGCTCACGTTCGGCGATATCGAACTGATTTCGAAATTGGTCGAAGGCAAGTTCCCGGATTACACCCGCGTCGTCCCTAAGGGTTACAAGAACAACTTCACGATTGGCCGCGATGCATTGCTGCGTTCGCTGCAGCGCGCTGCGATCATGACGTCCGACAAGTTCAAAGGTGTGCGTTGCATCATGAGCCCGGGCAGCATGAAGATCAGTTCGACCAATGCCGATCAGGAAGAAGCAGTCGAAGAAATCGAAATCGATTACGGTGGAGATAGCGTCGATATCGGCTTCAACGTGACCTATTTGCTGGACGTATTGAACAACCTGAAAGGCGACAATATCAACATCGCCCTCGGCGACGCCAATTCATCCGCACTGATCACCGTGCCGGATAATCCTGACTTTAAATACGTCGTCATGCCGATGCGTATTTAAGCCTCAAAATAAGAGTCAGAAAAGGGGATAAATCGCTTTAAAAACAGCGGTTTGCCCCCATCTAAGAAAGTGACGCAAAGCATGATTGCTACCTTTGTTTTCTTATGAGATAAAGGTAGTTCAGCTTTGCAGTAGTAGCACTGATTTGTAGCTTGTTTTACAGCAATTTTTTGTAGTTAAGTTATTTGCAAGCATGTGTGAGGTCAAGCCAGCCAGCGCGGTAGTCCGCGCAAGCCCGCTCTTTTCCTTCCAGGAAAAAGCCGGATAGGTCAGCCTCTTTGAGTAACCGCCAGGTATTCAAACCCGCCTTCCGCTTTTTCTCTTCTCGATCACCGCGCGGTGACGAGAGAAGGCTAAAGCTCCCACTGTCGGCAATGACTTAGTAACCGTTTTTTAAAGGTAGCCATGTCCGCGATCCCTAACGACAACACCCCGCAGTCGCAATCCGCTCAATACGGTGCGTCTTCCATCCAGATCCTCGAAGGGCTGGAGGCAGTGCGCAAGCGCCCAGGTATGTACATTGGCGATACGTCGGACGGTACCGGCTTGCATCACTGCGTGTTCGAAGTGTTGGATAACTCCATCGATGAATCGCTGGCCGGTCATTGCACCGAGATCCATGTCACCATCCATTCCGATAACTCCATCTCCATCACCGATAACGGTCGCGGTATTCCGACTGGCATCAAGTGGGACGACAAGCACGAGCCTAAACGCAGTGCGGCAGAAATCGTCATGACCGAATTGCACGCAGGTGGCAAGTTCGATCAAAACTCATACAAAGTCTCCGGTGGTTTGCACGGCGTTGGTGTGTCTTGCGTCAATGGTTTATCCAAACTGTTGAAGTTGACGATTCGTCGCGATGGCAAAAAGCATGAGATGGAATTCGTCCGTGGCGTACCGCAGAATCGCCAGATCGAAACGATCGATGGCATGGTCGTCTCGCCGATCAAGGTCGTAGGCGATACCGACAAGCGTGGTACGGAAGTCCACTTCTGGGCCGATGAAGAAATTTTCAACAATGTCGAATTCCACTACGACATTCTGGCCAAGCGCATCCGCGAACTGTCCTTCTTGAATAACGGCGTCAACATCAAGTTGAGCGATCAACGCACCGGTAAGGAAGAAATTTTTGCGTTCGAAGGCGGCACCCGCGGCTTCGTTGAGTACATCAACAAAGCCAAGAGCGTTTTGCACCCAACGATTTTCCAGGCAACTGGCGAACGTTTGTCCGATCAAAACACCAACATCACCGTTGACGTCTCCATGCAATGGAACGACGCTTACAACGAACAAGTGCTCTGCTTCACCAACAACATTCCACAACGCGATGGCGGCACTCATCTGACCGGCCTGCGCGCTGCGATGACGCGCGTCATCAACAAATACATTGAAGAACACGAGTTCGCCAAGAAAGCGAAAGTTGAAGTCACCGGCGACGATATGCGAGAAGGTCTGACTTGCGTCTTGTCAGTCAAAGTGCCTGAACCAAAATTCAGCTCGCAGACTAAAGACAAACTGGTGTCGAGCGAAGTGCGCGGTCCAGTTGAAGAGATCGTTGCCAAAACATTGAGCGACTACCTGCAAGAAAAACCAAACGACGCCAAGATCATTTGCGGCAAGATCGTGGAAGCAGCACGTGCGCGCGAAGCAGCGCGTAAAGCGCGCGACCTCACCCGTCGTAAAGGCGTGATGGACGGCCTCGGCCTCTCCGCCAAGCTGGCCGACTGCCAGGAAAAAGATCCCGCCCTGTGCGAACTCTACGTAGTCGAAGGTGACTCCGCGGGCGGCTCCGCCAAGCAAGGTCGCGACCGTAAGTTCCAGGCGATTCTGCCATTGCGCGGTAAAGTCTTGAACGTTGAAAAAGCGCGCTTTGAAAAAATGCTCGCCAGCGAACAGATCACCACATTGATCGCCACGTTAGGTACGAGTATCGGCGCGGACGAATTCAATATCGAAAAGCTGCGTTATCACCGCATCATCATCATGACCGATGCTGACGTCGACGGCGCCCACATCCGCACCCTGCTGCTCACCCTGCTGTATCGCCAGATGCCGCAACTGGTCGAGCGCGGCCACGTCTACATCGCGCAACCGCCGCTGTACAAGGTCAAGCACGGCAAGGATGAACGTTATCTGAAAGATGACGTGGAAGAAGCCGTCTACATGATGCAGATCGCATTGAACGATGCGGCATTGATTCCGTCTGAAGGCGCAGCGCCTATCAGCGGCGATGCGTTGGCCGAACTGGTACGTCAATACAACACAGCCAATGCCATTATCAATCGTCTGACCCGTGCCGTTGATGGTGCTGCCCTCACCGCCATCATGACTGGCGTCACGCTGGATCTGAGCTCGGTAGCCGCAGCGGAAGATTCGGCGCAGCGTTTGCAACAAGGCATCAACGAACCATCGGTGACCGTGACTGTGAAGTCGGATGAATTGTCCGGCAAACACACTTTGCGTATCAACCGCATGTACCACGGCAACGTCAAAGCTAGCAGCATCGACAGCGACTTCGTCACTGGCGCGGACTACACCGTGCTCGCCGCAGCTGCTGCAACCTTTAAAGGTTTGATCGGCGCAGGTGCAATGGTGCAACGTGGCGTGGGAGAGAAAGCCAAAACCATCGGCATCAACGACTTCCATCAAGCAATGAACTGGCTGCGCAGCGAAGCAGAACGCAACGTCGGCAAGCAACGCTACAAAGGTCTGGGCGAGATGAACCCATCGCAACTGTGGGAAACAACCATGGACCCAACCGTGCGCCGCTTGTTAAAAGTGCAGATCGAAGATGCGATCGCAGCGGATCAGATTTTCACAACGCTGATGGGCGATGACGTGGAACCACGTCGTGCGTTTATTGAGTTGAATGCGCTGTCTGCTGGGAATATTGATATTTAAAATTATGCCGTGATCAAATAAAAAGCCAACTTTATTAGTTGGCTTTTTATTTGTGTATCTCTTGAAAGATATGGCTATTTCCATAACTTTTAAAGTGAAACCTGTCAAAAAAAGAATTGAGTACTGTGTTTTTATACAGTAAAATAAAGCCATGTATTCCCGTTTTGGGAACTTGACTTCATTTAACTCTGCTGATATCTTGTTCCCATATCGTGAATTTTTGAATTTATGAAACTACTTGGAAGGAATCGACTGCAAGCATTGTTCGGACTGGATGAACAGATCGATAAGTGGCTTGTTAGTTGGATGTCGGAAATGTCACACGCAAACTGGAAGCATGCTAACGATGTTCGTCAGCAATTTCCCCAGGCTAAATGTGTGGCTGAAACGATTTTTCAATTCCGAGTAGGGCCGCACACGCAATACATTGAAGTAGCCATGATGTATCCGTTATCTGTAGCGGTGATAACCGACCTGAAATACATAAATTGATGATATCAATGGAAGCCAAAGTTATACGCTCTGAAGAGCAGCATCAAGAGTATTTAAAGGAGATGCAGAGATTAATTTCTCTATCCCCGAAACCAGGTAGCCTGGAATCGGAGCGATTGGAATTGCTTTCTGTTCTTGTTGAAGCTTATGAGAATCAAAAATATCCGATTGAAGCACCGGATCCTATTGATGCAATTCTTTTTAGAATGCAAGAGCAAGGATTAAAGCAAGCAGATCTAGTTCCCTACTTTGGAACTAGAAGTCGAGTGTCGGAGGTTTTAAGTAGAAAGCGTCCGCTTACTGTAAACATGATTCGGGCTATTTCATTGGGCCTTGGAATAACGGCAGAGACGCTAATAGGCATTGATCTCCAAGATGGGGCCTCGACGAAAAAAGATGATGTGGACTGGGGCAGTTTTCCCATCAAGGAAATGGTAGCTAGGGGGTGGCTAGAGAAGTTTGCTAATAAGGCTGTGCAATCAACAGAAGAACTCGTGCATGGTTTTATTGCGAACACGGGTATTGAATTTGGTAGCGCAGCTTTTCGACGGACAGTAAATGGAGATGCGTATTCACCGGCAACCAGATATGCGTTGTACGCTTGGTTGGCGCGGGTTATTCAGAAGGCTAGAGAAAAGAAAAACAATCTTGGAAAATTTGACAAAAATGTTTTTTCAACGGGTTTTTTTCGAGAGTTAGCGCAGTTAAGTTGGTCTGAACAAGGACCGTCTATAGCAGTAGAGTTTTTGGAGAAGCGAGGAATTGCTGTTGTAATTGAACCCGCGCTGAAGGGGACATTATTGGATGGTGCTGCATTAAAAGATGTAGATGGAATCCCAATTATTGGACTAACGTTAAGGTTTGACCGAATCGACAATTTTTGGTTTACGTTATTACATGAGGTGGCTCATCTCTGGAAACACGTAGACCATGATGAAACATTTCTTGATAATTTGGACTCTTCATCAGAGGATCGTAGAGAGGTAGAGGCGAATAGGATAGCTAAAGAAGCGTTAATACCGAGGGTTGCATGGAAACGTAGTGATGCATATCTTTATCCTAGTGCAGAATCCATAGATAAGCTCTCAAGAGAACTTCGAATTCATCCGGCCATTATTGCCGGTAGGATAAGAAAAGAGCGTGAAAATTACACACTTTTCAATGATTTAATTGGGCATTACCAAGTTCGCAAGCATTTCAACTTAACTGAGTCTGAGGTTTAGCATGGGTGTCTTATATGTTCCAATATTGGCCGCAAAATTAGGGGAGTTCTCTGCTCTTGCGAAATTGTCGAAAAGTAGTACTGAGCAGATTCTCCCCGTCTTTGAGATTCCGAAACCAAAGGATGGCGCGCCGATAGAGGCAGCGATAGCGAAGACTGCAGTTAAAACGGGTAAAGTTTGGTCGGGGCGCGAAGCATTCATGGACATCATGAAATGGAAACCGAATGCTCGTACGGAAAGTGGGATTCATGTTCTCGAATTTGCATTCACGCAGTTGCGAGCTGAAGGAGTCATTGCTCATCCCGTGGTTTCTTATGATCGTTGGGACGATCATGAATATAGTCTTGCATTAAAGAATATTCGTCTTACTTATCCGATAAAGCTTTGCATTCGGTTGGAGGCAGAAGCTCTTGAGGATATGGGAGATTTTCCCTATTTCAAAGAGCGCTTGGATGAAATCATGTCAACTCTCGACATCGTGCCAAGCAATTGCTACATACTCGTTGATCTAGGAAATGTCGCAAAATCTGCTGTGCCGGATGTGCTGGCAACTGCTGAGCTAGCGATTGATAATGTCCGTGCCTTGGGATTCACGTCAGTTATCTTAGCTGGAAGTTCGATGGCTTCATCTATAAATGAAGCTGTGAGTAAACCTGATACAACAGGATGTATACCTAGAATCGAGATGATGGCTTGGAAAGCAATTTTTGCATCTAGAAACGATAAGAATATTATTTTTGGTGATTATGCGGTAAGAAGTGCTAATGCTGCTGACGGTATTATTACGCAATACAATAATGCGAAGATACGGTACACAATCAACAACCAGTTCTTTATTGTTAGGGGGCGTTCCAAACATTTAAGTCCGCTCGGAAAACAAAATCAAACTTTAGCTCAGCGTTTAGTTGCGTCACAACATTATATGGGGGCGGGATTCAGTTGGGGAGATGCGCAAATTATGGAGTGCAGTCTTCCTAACTCTCGGGAAATGGGTTCGCCGACAACTTGGATTGGAATTGATAGTAATCATCATATTCATGCGGTGATTGCAGAAATTTTCGAATTCCAGCAAAAAATTACTACTATTCCTCAACTAGCGGCTAACGAGATTGGAATCGCTCGTAAAAATTAACTTAGGCTGTACGGATTTACTACATTAATTTTAGTTAATTCACGGTTGTTGATATGACTTGTTGAAAAAGAGGGGGAGAAGACCAATTTCTCCCCCTCTTTTTATTGTGTCAAATTTCATCAAAATCCAATTTGAGGACAGAGTTCCAGTATTAATTTATTTGTAAAAAGAATCCTTCTTCTATTTTTCATGAGCAATCTCAGCTTTCCGTTAAAACGTCGCTGAGTTGTCGCGTTCTAACCTCATTCTGTGTGATTCCCTTTAGAAATTTTCCTTGTTGGAAATACAAATCGGTAGACTTGTGATCCACGGCACGCCTGCTTTCTGATGCGCAGCGCTGGCCTAAAAATCATAATAACTACGCTGCCCAAGGGCGAATCGATGAAATCCCGTTTTATATCTTTGTTTGCCGGCGCATTGCTAGCAACCGTCAGTGCTGTGTCTTGCGCAGCCGATGCTGGCAACACTTCCCCTCACTTCGATATCAATCGCTTTGACGTTCGCGGTAACACGCTGTTGTCTACGCAGACAGTTGATCAATTGGTCGCACCTTTTATAGGCAAGCATCGCGATTTTGCCGATGTGATAGGTGCGTTGGAAGCGGTGGAGGCGGCTTACCATGCGCGCGGTTATCAACTGGTGCGCATCGATCTACCAGAGCAGGAACTTGATCACGGTACTGTAGTGCTGAATGTCGTACAAACTAAAATCGGTAATGTCGTCATCGAAGGCAACAGCCATTTCGATGATGCCAATATCCGTCGTTCCTTGCCTGCCTTGCATGAAGGACAAACGCCTGATCTGAAAGCGGTGTCCAAGAGCCTGAAGCTGGCCAATGAGAATCCGGCCAAGAAGGTCACGATGCGCATGAAGTCCGGTGCGGAGGACGATGAAGTCGAGGCGACGTTGGCAGTTGTTGATGAGTCGATTTGGCGCACGACGGTCAATCTGGACAATACCGGCACACCGTCAACCGGCCGCACCCGCGCCGGTGTCGTACTGCAGAACGCCAATATGTTCGGCCTCGATCATGTGATGAGCTTGCAGTACACGACTACGCTGGAAGAGCCTAGCCGCGTTGGTGTATATGGCGTCGGTTATCACATACCGCTGTATGCGCTCGGTGACTCGATGGATTTTTATGCGAGTTATTCGGATGTGAATGCAGGTACGGTGACCGCAGGTATTTTCGATGTGGCGGTGAGTGGTAAAGGTTCGATGTACGGCGCACGCTATAACCAGAACCTGGCGACCGTAGGTAATTACGAATCAAAGATTTTGTACGGCATCGACCTGAAGGAATACAAGAACAGCATGCAGCTGCTCGGCGTCGAGCTGGGTGCCGATATTACGGTACGTCCACTCAGCATCGGCTATCAGGGCGATTGGGCATTGGCGAACGGTTCGGCCAGCTTTGTCACCACCTTGCTGCATAACATTGCCGGCGGCACGAACGGTCGCCAAAGCGATTTCGATAAAGTGCGCTTCGATGCGAAAGCGAATTACACCGCGGTACGCGTTGGTGCGAGCCTGACACAGGCGTTGCCGGCCGAATGGTTGGCGCGTGCCATCATCAATGGCCAATACACCAAGGATGCCTTGATTCCGGGTGAACAGTTCGGTGCGGGTGGCGCTAGTTCGGTACGTGGCTTCCTGGAGCGTGAAGTAGCGAACGATTCAGGTATCACCGGTAATTTTGAGGTGTATACCGCGCCACTGTGCGGTAGCAGTAAATGGCAATGTCGAGCATTGGCTTTTTACGATCATGCCTATCTGACACGTAACCATGCATTGCCGGGTGAATTCACAAGCATTTCTATCAATAGCGTCGGCTTGGGTCTACGCTTGCAGTTAGCCAATGACGTGAACTTCCAGGTCGATGTGGCCCATGTGTTGCGCGATTCAGCGATGACAGTTACCCGCAGCGGTGACAACCGTGTCCACGCTCGTCTTGCCTTGTCTTTCTAAGGTGCCATGATGAAGAATTCTATGAATATGGCTTTGAAAAAATCAGCAACGTTGGTCTGGTCTATCCGTTGCGCCTTCTTGCCGCCTGTGCTGGCAGCGTGTCTGGGCGTAGCCGGTATCGGTAGTGCTGTAGCGAGTCCTGCTAATCCGACGGTAGTGAATGGGCAGGTGACCTTCTCGCAGAATGGCAATGTTTTTACGATTACGAACAGCCCGAGCGCGATCATCAACTGGGCCAGCTTCTCGATCAATGCGGGCGAGATGGTGCGTTTCCTCCAGCAAAACAGCAGTAGCAGTGTGTTGAACCGCATTACCGGTCAAGACCCGAGCCGCATCATGGGTGCGCTGGAATCGAATGGTCGCGTCTTCCTGATCAATCCGAACGGCATCATGTTTGGCGCTGGTTCGCAAGTGAATGTGGCTGGTCTGGTTGCATCGACGCTGGCGATTTCGAATAGTGACTTCCTCGCTGGTAAAAACAAATTCACCGCGGGTGATGTTGCCGGTGCTGTGAGTAATCTCGGCGCGATCACCACACCATCCGGTGGACAGGTGTATCTGATCGCGCCGGATGTTACTAATAGCGGCATCATCACTTCGCCTAAAGGTGATGTGGTGCTGGCTGCTGGACGTAGTGTGCAATTGGCGGATTCCAGTAATCCGGATATGCAGGTCGTCGTGTCTGCACCAACTGACAAGGCATTGAACCTGGGCGAAATCATTGCGCAAGGCGGCAAGATCGGTATTTATGGTGCCTTGATCAATCAGCGCGGCAAGCTCAATGCGAATAGCGCAGTGGTCGGAGAGAACGGCAAGATCATCTTGAAGGCAAGCGGCACGACGTTGTTGGAAGCGGGTAGTACGACGACAGCAACTGGTGCAGGTACCGGCGGTGAAGTGCAGGTGCTCGGTGAAAAGGTCGGTTTGATGGGCGATGCGCTGGTTGATGTGAGTGGGCAGACTGGTGGTGGTACCGCATTGATAGGCGGCGATTACCAGGGCAAGAATGCTACGGTGATGAATGCTGAGCAAGTCTTTGTCGGCAAGGATGCGACTATCAAGGCAGATGCGATTGCGCAAGGTAATGGCGGCAAGGTCGTCGTCTGGGGTAACCAGACTGCGCAGGCTTACGGCTCTATATTTGCACGTGGTGGTGCGGCGTGGGGTAATGGTGGCTTTATTGAAACATCGGGACTACAACATCTGGATGTGGCAGGGATACGTGTGAATGCCGGTGCAGCGAAAGGAAAAAGCGGTCAGTGGTTGCTCGATCCAGAGAACATTCGTGTTTCGGTGGGCGATAGTGTCACGCTGAATGACGTCGCTGCTTTTTCCAATCCCTCGCCTGGCGGTAGTGATACATCCTTCATTAATGCGTCAGTCATCTCTGCAGCGACTGCTAATGTAACTTTGCAGGCACGGAACGACATCACTTTTACACAAGCAATTGATATTACGGCGGCAGGTGTGGGACTTACGGCACAGGCGGGCAACGACATCATTGTCATTGCACCAATCAGGACGAACGGCGGAGCCATCGTTTTGTCGGCCAACGATAGCGGCGGCCAGGCGAGAGGAACCGGCCTGGTTCGCATCAGTGCAGATCAGCCGACAGGCGGACCTTTGACGATCCGAGACTCCATTACGCAAGCGCTGGTTAAGCCGCCATCGCCGGACATCTGCACCATCGCCCCTAACTCGGCCTTGTGCCAAGTCCTCTCACCGCCAACCGCCAGTGAACCAGTCAAACCGGTACAACAGGCAAGCAATGAAATTATCAGGGCGGTGACTCAATCCACGCCTAAGACTGATTTCGATCAGGTGGCTTTCCTCGATACGAAGAAGCAAGGCGATGGTTCATCAGGTGGATCGGGATCGTCAGCGTCCGCAAGTTCATCCACACCAGATGATAAAAAGTCCGATGACAAAAAGCCCGACACCAAAGAAGTTGCCTCCAATGACAAGAGTGGAACCAAAAATGAACCAGCTAAAAAACTGTATTGCAATTAAGTCTGTGCTGTTGCTGGCAGTCTTGTG
The DNA here is from genome assembly GCF_900130075.1 of Herminiimonas arsenitoxidans. Lineage (NCBI taxonomy): Bacteria > Pseudomonadati > Pseudomonadota > Betaproteobacteria > Burkholderiales > Oxalobacteraceae > Herminiimonas > Herminiimonas arsenitoxidans. The sequence goes on along the minus strand of NZ_LT671418.1, from coordinate 2,420,914 downwards.
TACAGCAACAGTGGTTCAGGCGGCAGGAGTCGGTATGGTCACGCACCTGAGTGGTCCTTTGCTGGCGAAGAAGGCAAATGGCAGCGTGCGCGTATTGGGCATGAAGTCGGCGGTTGAACCCGGCGATACTTTGTCGACCCAAGGCAAAAGTTACGCACAAATCAAATTCAGCGATGGCAGTGCGCTGATTCTGCAACCGGATACCGTGTTGACGATCGATAAGTTTTCGTATGACGCTGCCAAGCCATCGGCTGACAGTATTGCGTTCACTCTGGTGCAAGGCGGTGTACGTTCGAATGCGGGTTTGCTTGGCAAGCGTAGCAAGGATAGCGTGCAGATGGTGACGCCATCGGCGAACATCAGCATGCAGGCGGCGAATGTCGTCGTGCAATATGTGAAGCCGAATGAGGAAGCAGTTGCTGCAGCGCGTGAAGCTTACTTGTTGGCGAGTACGGCAGCGCTGGATCTTTCCATGCAAGTTACGCGCAGCGATATGCCTATGCCCTCAGCGATTCAACCTTTGCTGCTGGCGCAAATCAATATACCTTTGCCCACAGGGCTGAGGCCGACCGCTACTGGTTCAACGCCGCCACTGCCGCCGGGTTTGTATGTATCAGTGATCGATGGTTTGATTAATGTGGCGAATAAGGCCGGCATACAGAGTTTTGCCGCTGGTCAGTTTGGTTATACTCCCAACCCGATGCAGCCTCCTATTCTCGTGCCAAAAAATCCTAGTCTGCTGTTCTTGCCGCCCCCGGCATTTAGCCTACCTCCTTCGGTTACGGGAAGCAGTACGACGCCAAAATCCAATGCGGTTGATTGTGTGGTTCGTTAAACAATAGACTCTGACATGATGATTGATCATGTGGGGAATGATTTGCTGTGACTGTTGTCGTATAACTTGATGTCGCTCATTCTGAGCGATCAAGTTGATACAGTGAGTGCAATGAAACAATCTCAAAAATATTTCAGAATAGGCTTGGTTCTATTGTTACCCGCCCTGTTAGTTCTTGGTGGATGTGGCGGATATGCGCGTACGCCGAACAGTAGTTCAGGTGTCGATGCTTATGGCGTCATCGATATTGGTGTGCAACACGAAAGTCGCTAGGCTTTGTGCGGTATCCCCGGCTTCTTGCAAAAAGGCTTCCTCAGGAAGCCTTTTTATTTGTGCGTTGAATATAGCGGTCAGACATCAGACTGGATTGGCAATCCACCAATAACCAATCCCACTGCCATTGCGTAAAACGTAGCGCACATTGTTGACGAAGCGTTGCGGGAATTTACTGGTATCGCTGCTGCTGGCGACTTCCTTCATCATGTCAGTGACGAGTTCGGTACTTTTGTTTTGACTCAGTTTTGGATTGACTGTAGCGGCGACAACTTCCGATATTGCCAATACATTGCTACGGCTATCGGCTTGCGAGTTATCTTCTGCGACCAAGGCCGTGACGCTGGTGACGTGTCCGGTTTCCTTGGAGACAGCGGCGGTCAGCGATATCCCGCTGGAGAATGTTTGCTGAAAGTAATCGTGGGCGGAGCCGTGTTGCACATCTACTTTGTTGATTCTGAACGCTTGGCCGTAAGCGCGCGCGGCAGCGTTGAATGCAGTGGCAAATTGTTCTGGCGTTAATTCAAACGCAGCTTCCTTGCTGAAGCTGTTTTGTGTTTCTGTCATCGCTGCCGTTTTTGTCTCGACGGCTTGCCCGCAGGCGGCCAGACTCAACACCAGCAAGGTGCAAGCTAACTTCTTCATGTCTCCTCCAAAGTCATCGCGATAGCGCTGACTGTCTATGTCTGTTTGAATCTATTTTTTATTTTGTGTGCGGCCTCACCGGCTCCGCACTATTTGCAGATTACACCAATCGGATAGCGGATTTGCAGGTTTCTGTATGGGTGTTGTCGGTGGCCGACGTCTTGTAAGAAAGAGGTGGCTGGAGAAGATGTCTGCGATGCAATTTTTGGCATTTTTCAGATGCCGGATTTCGTCCGTGGTCGTGATCGGACGCTTGATTATTCCTGATAGCGCAAGGCATCAACTAGAAGTCTGAATGCCGGTGACGCTTGTCGGCGGCTTGGATAGTAAAGGTGATAGGCGGGAAAAGTCGGGCACCAGTCTTGGAGGACATAAGCAAGTTCACCGCTGGCAACGTAGGGCTCCACCATATCTTCCGGCAGATAAGCCAGGCCAAATCCGGCCAAGGCTGCTTTCATGATGGCGGTTCCTGTGTTGAATACCCACTGGCCATCCACATGCGCTTTCAAGGGCAGATTGTTTTTTTCAAACTCCCACACCAGCAGGCTGTCGTGAGTAGGCAAGCGTAGATTGATGCAACTATGTGCGGCCAGTTCTTGTGGCGTCTTCGGTGCTGCACGTTGCGCGAAGTAAGACGGCGCGCCAACCACGGCCATGCGTAGTTCCGGACTGATGCGTACGGCGATCATATCTTTTTCTACCTGATCGCCAAGACGCACGCCTGCATCGAATCGTTGCGCGACGATGTTAGTCATTCCATAGTCGAGATTGATTTCGACCTTGATGTCTGGGTAGTCCGCCAGGAGCTTGGACAGCTTGGGCCAAATAATATGGTTCGCAGCGTGTTCGGCCGTCGTGATGCGTATGGTGCCGGCAGGTTTGTCCCGCAGTTCGCTCAAGGCGGCGAGTTCTGCCTCGATTTCTTCGAAGCGCGGTCCTATATTCAATAGCAACCGTTCTCCTGCCTCGGTGGGAGAAACGCTCCGCGTGGTGCGGGTTAGCAGTCGCAGTCCCATTCGTGTCTCCAGCCCACGGATGGTGTGACTCAACGCAGATTGAGAAACGCCGAGTTGTGCGGCCGCTCTGGTAAAGCTTCCTTCGCGGGCTACCACCAGGAAAGCTTGCAGATCGTTGAAGTTTTCGCGTGCCATTGATGAGTTTAATTCATTAACCTATGCTGATTATAGGCTCTAATCAAGATAAAGCTTTCCCGTTACAGTATGGTTAGTAATCAAAGGCGTCTTAGTTGTATGAGGCCAGTGATATCCGGATCAACCAATTTTTGGAGATGAGGAAAACATGACTATGAACGTTCTGGGTTATGCGGCACAGTCCGCGCAGGAAGCTTTAGCCCCCTTCCGTTTTGATCGTCGTGATCTGCGTGCAGATGACGTTGCCATCGAGATTCTTTACTGCGGTGTGTGTCACTCGGATTTGCATAGTGCGCGCAATGATTGGGGCAACAGCATGTATCCGCTGGTGCCGGGACACGAAATCATAGGCCGTGTATTGAGCGTGGGTAAAGCTGTCACGCGCTTCAAAGCTGGCGACCATGTGGGCGTCGGTTGCATGGTGGATTCTTGCCAGCATTGCGATCCTTGCAAACAAGGACATGAACAGTACTGCGTTGAATTTCCTATCGTGACCTATAACGCTCACGACAAGCACGACCACACGCCTACTTACGGTGGTTATTCCGAGAAGATCGTGGTGTCGGATAAATTTGTATTGAAAGTGCCGGATGGCCTCGACTTGGCTGGCGCCGCGCCACTGCTGTGCGCCGGGATTACGACCTGGTCGCCTTTGCGTCACTGGAAGGTCGGCAAGAACAGCAAAGTCGCCATCATCGGCTTGGGTGGCTTGGGCCACATGGCATTAAAACTGGCAAGCGCACTGGGTGCTGACGTCACTTTATTCACGCGTTCAAAAGGCAAGGAAGACGACGCCACTCGTCTGGGTGCTAAGCATATTGTGCTGTCCAGCGATGACGCGCAAATGGCTGCGGTTCACGGCAAGTTCGACTTGATCATCGATACCGTGCCTTATGTGCACGACCTTAATCCCTACGTCACAACGCTGGCCATTAACGGCACGCTGGTTTTGGTTGGCTACTTAGGCGAGCTTGATCCCATGCTCAATACCGTTCCGATGATCATGGGACGCAAAGCAGTGGCTGGCTCCTTGATAGGTGGCATTGCAGAAACGCAGGAGATGCTGGATTTCTGCGGCAAGCACAACATCACCTCCGATATTGAAATGATCAATATGCAAGAGATCAACGATGCCTATGAACGCATGCTCAAGAGCGACGTGAAGTATCGCTTCGTCATCGATATCGCCACACTAAAAGCTTAAGCAAACAGTATTCATGAACATCACTTTGGCCGCGCATAGTGTGGGCCAGAAAGCAAAGGAAGCTCAAAATGGAAATCAAACGTAGCGGTTCACAAGCATCCGGCAAAGGTCCGGTTGAATATTTCACCGGCACCGTGCGTGTCGATCCACTGTTCACTGCACATGCTCCGGCGCGTGCTTTAGGCGTCAGCGTCACTTTTGAACCCGGTGCCCGGACTGCCTGGCATACGCATCCACTGGGACAAACGCTGATCGTCACTGTGGGCGCTGGCCTAGTTCAAAAACGCGGCAGTCCCATTCAGGAAATTCGACCAGGCGATGTGGTGTGGATTGCGCCGGGCGAAGAGCATTGGCATGGTGCGCAAGCGACGACGGCCATGACGCATATCGCGATACAGGAAGAACTCGAAGGAAAAACTGCCGACTGGCAGGGGCAAGTGCGTGAGCAGGAATATCTGGCGCACTAATTTTAGCGGCAGTGAGTAATGGAAAGCGGGAGCAAGTGATGACGGATGTTGAAATTAACAAGCAGCGAGAAATGGTGCTGATGATTGTTCTCGTCAGCTATCTGATGCTCATACTCGATATTTCTATCGTCATCACAGCACTGCCGAAGATACAGCGGGATCTTGGCTTCTCGTCGACCGGGCTTTCGTGGATACAGAACGCTTATATGCTTTCCTTCGGCGGCTTGTTGCTGTTGGGTGCACGTGCCGGCGATATCCTCGGGCGTCGTCGCATGTTTGTGAGCGGCTTGATGTTGTTCACCGCAGCATCACTTGCGATTGCTCTGGCACAGTCGCCTACATGGTTGCTGTGTGCACGCGCGATACAAGGTGTGGGTGCCGCGATACTTGCACCGTCGACATTGGCGCTATTGACGGCCAACTTCCCGGAAGGTCCACAGCGTACGCGTGCGATTAGTCTGTATGGTGCGACCGCTGGTGTAGGGGCCAGTATCGGCCTGGTATTAGGTGGCATTATTGCGGACTGGTTGTCCTGGCGTGTCGGCTTCTTTATCAATCTTCCCATCGGCATCGCCTTGATCTTAGGTGCGCTACGCTATATTAAAGAGACCGAGCGTCACTCAGGACAGTTCGATCTGCTGGGTGCGATTAGTTCGACGCTGGGCATGAGCACGCTGGTGTATGGTTTGGTGCGTTCGGCTAGTAGCGGTTGGCACGATACGTTGACGCTCGCTGCTTTGACGACTGGCGTCCTGTTTATCGTTTTACTGGTCTGGAACGAGTCGCGGGTGCAACATCCGATCATGCCGTTGCGCTTGTTCGCCAGTCGTGAACGAACTGGGGCTTATGCGGCGCGCGTTCTCTTCCTTGGTGCGATGGTCGGCTTCTGGTTTTTTACGACGCAGTTCATGCAAGGCGTGCTGGGATTTAGCCCGTTTGAAGCTGGCTTGGCTTTTCTGCCAACGACCTTGCCTAATTTCGCAGCAGCAATGGCGGTACCGATGTTGATTAGACGATTTGGCAATGGACGTGTTCTTGCCGGCGGATTGGCTGTGTCATTGATCGGTATGGCTTGGCTCAGTCAAGTATCGGTGCATACATCCTATTTAACCGGCGTCGCTCTACCCATGATTTTGATTGGTATCGGTCAAGGTGGCGCACTCAGTCCGTTGACTGTTGCCGGTATCGCGGGTGTTTCTGCAGCAGATGCTGGCGCGGCATCGGGGCTGGTGAATGTGGCGCATCAATTGGGTGGCTCGTTTGGGCTAGCCATCCTCGTTGTGGTGTTTGCGGCGGCAGGTTCCAGCGAGTTGTCTGCGGCAAGTTCGCTGGCACATCAAATTGCGGCGTCATTTACCGCTGGTGTCGTGATGTTGGCAATGGCACTGGCTGTCGTCCTGTGGTTGATTGTGTGGCCGGGGATGTCGAGGAAGTCGGAGTCACGTTTGGCACACTAGGTCCGAATTCTGCTTGGGCTAGCAATGGGTTTGCAGGCTGAGCAGATTCAGCGCAGCTAACTTCTTCATGTTTGTTCTAGCCATCGTTTTATGCGATGGCTTTTGTTGTTTGGCTTCAGTATTTTCCGCTTTCTGTCTGAGTGATATCGGTAAAGGCTGCTTATGCAAAGAAGCTTTCTTTATAGAAATATTTTGCCGCCAAGAGCGTAGAATCGCTGCCTCGTCATTGCTGATGCACGAACCGGAGAAAACTGACAAATTTGTCATTTCCCGGTAAGCAACAAGACATGGATGGCACGGTATATTCATTAACTTGCGGGCTTTTTATTCAAAGCGCTCGCTGTTTTGCCTAACGAGGATGCGGCTCTCGGTGGTACTGCCTCTGTTGTATCTAATACAAGAACGGAAATTACTCGATGTGGATAGTCAAAATCGCCTTGCGGCGACCGTATACCTTCCTTGTGATGGCGCTGCTGATTTTTCTGGCGACGCCGATTGCATTGACACGCATGGCGACCGATATTCTTCCGGATATCGACATCCCGGTCATCAGCATCATCTGGAATTACAACGGTTTGTCCGCACAGGAGATGGGGCAGCGCATCACCGGTATTAATGAACGCGTGTTGACGACGACCGTCAACGACATCGAACATATTGAATCGCAAACGTTGGCCGGCGTGGCCGTGATCAAGGTCTTCTTCCAACCGAACGCGAATATCCAGACTGCGATTGCGCAGGTGGGTTCGGTATCACAAGCAATTTTGCGTCAAATGCCGCCTGGCATTACGCCGCCTCTGGTCATCAAGTATTCCGCTTCCAGTATTCCAGTCATGCAGCTCGGTTTGTCCAGCCCGACGATGTCGGAACAGGGTTTGTTCGATCTCGCCTTGAATGCGGTACGGACCAAGTTGGTAACGATACCCGGCGTCGCAATTCCTTATCCTTATGGCGGCAAAAGCCGTGTCGTTTCGGTTGATCTGGATGCGCAGGCTTTGCAATCCAAGGGTTTGTCACCGATTGATGTTGTCAATGCCATTAATACGCAGAATTTGATTTTGCCGGGCGGCACCGCCAAGTTTGGCTCGACAGAATTTACCGTCAGCATGAACGGTTCACCGCGTGCGCTCGATGAATTGAACGATTTGCCGGTGCGCACTCTGAATGGCGCCACCACGTATTTGGGTGAAGTGGCGCATGTGCGCGACGGCTTTACACCGCAAACCAATATCGCGCGACAGGACGGTCAGCGCGGCGTGCTGTTGTCGCTGCTGAAGAATGGTGGCGCTTCCACGCTGGCGATTGTCGATAACGTGCGCGCTGCATTGGCCGACATCATTCCGGGTTTGCCTGATGATGTGAAAGTGACGGCGCTGTTCGATCAATCGGTCTTCGTTAAGGCGGCGATCAGTGGCGTGATGCATGAAGGTTTGATTGCAGCTTGTTTGACGGCAGCGATGATTTTGCTCTTCCTCGGTAACTGGCGCACGACTTGCATCATTGCGATTTCGATTCCTTTGTCAGTGCTGTCGTCCATTCTTGCTTTGCATGCACTGGGCGAGACGATCAACATCATGACGCTGGGTGGCCTTGCGCTTGCGGTCGGGATCTTGGTCGATGATGCAACGGTGACGATCGAGAATATCGAACGTTATCTGCATCTAGGCCACGATCTGGAAACGGCGGTGCTGGAAGGTGCCGGCGAGATCGCGATCCCGACGCTGGTAGCAACGCTGTGTATCTGTATCGTGTTCGTGCCGATGTTCTTCCTTACAGGCGTGGCACGCTACTTGTTCGTGCCGCTGGCGGAAGCGGTGATGTTCGCGATGATTGCGTCTTACATACTGTCGCGTACCTTGATCCCGACTTTGGTCATCCTGTTCATGCGTAAATCGCATGGCACTGGTCCGGATGCGGATGCACAACAAACCGGCAAGCCGAGTTTGCTGCAACGTACGTACAAAAGTTTCGATGCGCGTTTCGAGCGTATGCGCCGCGGTTATATTCTGGTGCTCAGTGCATTGCTGCCACGTCGTCGCTTTTACGCTTCGATTTTTCTTGGATTTACCGTATTGTCGAGCGGCCTTTATTTCACCTTGGGACAGGATTTCTTCCCGAGCGTGGATGCCGGTTTGATCCGTCTGCATTTCCGCGCGCCGACTGGTACACGGATAGAAGAGACGGCGCGTCTGGCTGATCAGATCGAAGCCGTGATACGTGAAAAAATTCCAGCCAATGAATTGGAAACCATACTCGACAATCTTGGTTTGCCGTATAGCGGTATAAATCTGTCGTACAGCAATGCCGGCACGATAGGTACGCTCGATGGCGAAATCCAGATCGCGCTGAAGAAAGACCATGCGCCGACGAACAAGTACGTCGAGCAATTGCGTGCAGAGTTGCCGGCGCGTTTCCCTGGCATAGAATTTTTCTTCCAGCCGGCTGATGTGGTGACGCAGATCCTCAACTTTGGTTTGCCGGCGGCGATCGATGTGCAATTCGCCGGTAACAACATCAAGGAAAATTATCGCCTCGCCACGCAATTGCAGAATGCCGTGAAGCAGATCCCTGGTGCAGTGGATGTACACATACAGCAGCGTATCGATCAACCAACGATGAAGTTGATGATGGATAGAAGCCGCTTGCAGCAGATGGGATTGAGCGCGAGCAATGTCGCACAGAATGTCTTGATCCCGTTATCCGGCAGTTCGCAGACGGCACCGTCGTTCTGGCTCAATCCGAATAACGGCATTCCATACAGCATCAGTGTGCAGACGCCACAGTACAAAATCGATTCCATCGATGCACTGATGCAGATACCGGTCAGTGCCGGCGGCGCAAACGCGCAGACGCAATTGCTGAGTAATCTGGTGGATGTCTCATCTGGTCGTGAACAAGCCGTCATCTCACGTTACAACATTGAACCGGTGATCGACTTGTACGTCAGCGTCAACGGTCGCGATCTTGGCTCGGTTGCGAAAGATGTAGAGAAAGCGATAGAGCCGATACGCGCACAATTGCCTAAAGGTTCGAAGATCACGATGCGCGGTCAGGTGGAAACAATGAAGTCTTCCTTCGTCGGTCTGGCCATAGGTTTGGCGATGGCGATCGTGTTGGTATATCTGCTGATCGTGGTCAACTTCCAGTCGTGGATAGATCCGTTCATCATCATTACTGCACTACCGGGTGCATTGGCCGGTATTGCATGGATGCTTTTCCTCACCGGTACTACACTGAGTGTGCCGGCGCTTACGGGTGCGATCATGACGGTGGGTGTAGCGACGGCGAATAGTATTTTGATGGTGTCATTTGCGCGGCAGCGTTTGCTCGCGGGTGAGCCGCCATTGTCGGCAGCACTGGAAGCCGGTGCGACGCGTTTGCGTCCGGTCTTGATGACGGCGCTGGCGATGATTATCGGTATGTTGCCGATGGCGCTCGGCTTCGGTGAAGGTGGCGAACAGAATGCACCGCTGGGTCGCGCCACTATCGGTGGTTTGCTGTTCGCGACTGTATCCACTTTATTCTTTGTACCGCTGGTATTTGCCGGCGTTCATCAATTCCTGGCGCAGCGTGCAGCCAAAAAAGGTTTGCCGCCGCCCCACACTGCCGTACTCGAAGGAAAGAACTGATATGACTGAAGAACGCCACGCCAATATTGGCATCCAGGGTTTGCAGGCACACGGAGCTGCGCGCGGTATCCATCGCCTGCGCTTGCTCGGTCGCGTGCAGAAATTTGCTTTACTGATCGTTTGTGTGCTCATCATCGGTGCGGCCATCGTCATTGGCTTGCGTTTCGCCAAGGCGAGTGAGTTGGCGGATGTCTCCAAGCAGCAAGCGATGCGCTACGTGACAGTAGTGAATCCGCGTGACGCTGCTGCAGATAATCTGTTACGTTTGCCTGGTACCTTGCAAGGCGCCATCGAAGCACCGATCTACGCACGCACCAATGGTTACGTCACACGTTGGGTCAAGGACATCGGTGATCCGGTCAAGCGTGGCGATTTGCTGGCGCTGATTGATACGCCGGAAGTGGCGCAGCAATTGAACGAAGCGAAAGCCACACAGGCACAAGCCGTCACCAATCTGCAATTGGCGAAGAGCACCTTCGAACGTTGGGATGCCTTGCGCAAACGCGATGCGGTATCGCAACAGGATCTGGATGAGAAGCGTAATACTCTTGCCGTTGCCGTTGCGGCAGATAATTCTGCCAAGGCGACGGTACAGCGCTTGCAAGATCAGCTTGGTTATAGCCGCGTCATCGCACCATTCGATGGTATCGTCACGCGCCGCAATATCGATATTGGTACCTTGATCGATGCCGGTGGTGGTGCCCGCGTATTGTTCACGATGGCGAAAAGCGATCCCTTGCGCGTTCATATCTACGTGCCGCAAGGTTATTCCACACAGATCAAGACTGGCGACAAGGTTGGTATCACCTTGACTGAAATTCCAGGCAAGGTGTTTGAAGGCAGTATTGCACGTACTGCCGGTGCAATCGATACGCTGACACGCACTTTGCAAGTTGTCGTCGATTTGCCTAACCCTAACGGCGAGCTGTTGCCCGGCGCGTATGTACAAGTTGCTGTCAAAGCGAACGGCAGTGGCACCGGAGCATTGACGATACCGAGCAATGCCTTGCTGTTCCGTCCGGAAGGAACGCGCGTGGCAATTGTTAACGATGGCAAGGTGCATTTGCAGCCGGTCGTGATAGGTCGCGAATTGGGTGTGGATGTCGAGTTGGCTAGTGGTGTAAAAGCGCAGGATAAATTGATCATCAATCCATCCGATTCCTTGAGCGAAGGCGATGCGGTCAGCGTGATCGTGCCGAAGGACGCCAAGCCTGCAAGCGGCAATACTGCACCCAAGGGGAAAGCATCGTGATGCTGCGTCGTGCCCCTGCTTCTGCATTACTGCTGACGCTGTTGGCCTTGGGTGGTTGTGCAGTCGGTCCCGATTATAAAAAACCGGATGCACCGATTGCGCAAGCATGGAAGGCCGAGCCAGGTTGGCAAGCCGGTAATCCACGCGATGGCGAATTGAAGGGCGCGTGGTGGGAAGTTTTCAGCGATCCTGAATTGAATGCCTTGCAGGACCAGGCGCTGAAGAATGGTCAGACCATGGTCATCGCGCAAGCGCGTGTCGATCAGGCGCGTGCACAAGCCAATGTCGCCAATAGTGCTTTCTTCCCTAAAGTGGGTGTGCAGGCCGGTACAACGCGTAATCGCACCTCAGCCGATAGGCCGTTGACGAATCCTGCGACGCAGAACGTATCCATCATTCAGAACGACTTCAACGCCAGCTTCAACGTCAATTACGAACTGGATTTGTTCGGACGTGTGCGTAGACAGGCCGAAGGTGCAAGCGCCAGTGCGGAACAAGCGCAAACTGATTTTGAAAATACGCGCCTCATTCTGACGGCGGAACTGGCTGCCGATTATCTGGCTTTGCGTCAGAGCGATAGTGAAATCGATTTGCTGCAACAAACGCTGGGTGCGCAAACCAAGGCGCTCAATTACATTAGCACCTTGCATGAGTTAGGCGCGGTATCTGGTCTGGATTTGAATCAACAACAAGGATTGACTGCGGCGACACAAACGCAACTGACCTTGCTGGAAGATCAGCGTGCGCGTTATCAAACCGCGATTGCAACACTAGTCGGTGTGCCGGCACCAGATTTCAATTTGCCAGTCAATTTGAAATTGGTTGTAGTGCCTAAGATTCCATTGACGGCACCAGCAGCCTTGCTGGAACGTCGTCCCGACATCGCTGCTGCTGAACGCGCGATGGCTGCGGCCAATGCGCAAATCGGTTTGGCACGCAGCGCATTCTTCCCATCGCTGGGTTTGTCTGGATTGGTGGGCAGCGATGCGAATCAACTCAGCAATCTGTTCAGTGCGCCAGCATTGTTGTGGGCAATCGGCGTGAGTGCATCACAGAATATTTTTGATGGTGGTCGCATCAGCGCCAATGTTGATTTTGCGAAAGCGGGTTATCAGCAATCGGTCGCTACTTATAGGCAAAGTGTGCTGACGGCATTCCAGGAAGTGCAAGATGGTTTGAGTGGCGACGTAGCATTGGAACGTGCAGCAGGCTCAGCCAAGATTGCAGCCGATAGTGCAGATCGTTCTCTCGGTTTATCGATGGATCGCTATCAGCATGGAATCACGACGAATCTGGAAGTGGTGATTGCGCAGCAAACCTTCCTCAACTATCGTCGTCAGGAAGTGCAGTTGCATGGACAGCGCTTGCTCAATACCGTACGTCTAGTCAAAGCACTGGGTGGTGGTTGGCACGCAGCGCATGAATAAATTTTTTACTCGGCTTTACTGATGCCGCTCGTTACGATTTATCTATCGACTCGGGAAATGGTGATGGCATGAAAATCCTGCTGGTTGAAGATGAGGTAAAGACAGTCGCCTACCTGCAGCGCGGATTGACTGAGCAAGGCTATGCAGTTGATGTCGCGAGTAACGGTATCGATGGCCAGCATCTGGCATTGACCGGTGACTACGATGCCATCGTGCTCGACATCATGTTGCCGGGCCGTGATGGTATCGAGGTCTTGCAGGCTTTGCGACTGCACAAGAGTACGCCGGTCATCATGCTGACTGCGCGTGGTGAAGTTGATCATCGCATTCATGGCTTGCAGAGTGGTGCCGATGATTACTTGGTCAAACCGTTTTCCTTTCTTGAATTGCTGGCACGCTTGCAGGCACTGAGCCGCCGCGGTCGTCCACAGGAGTCGACACATATTCGTATTGCCGATCTGCATATAGATTTGATGGCAAGACGCGCAATGCGCGGTACGCGTCGACTTGATCTTACGGCCAAGGAGTTCGCCTTGCTGGCAGCGTTGGCGCGGCATCGCGGTCAAGTTTTGTCGAAAACCGTCATCGTCGAAATGGTGTGGGACGTCAACTTCGACAGCAATACCAATGTGGTTGAAGTTGCGATCAAGCGTCTGCGCGCCAAGCTGGATGAGCCGTCTGACATCAAATTGCTGCACACGATACGTGGCATGGGTTATCTATTGGAAGAACGTAACGAGGCTGGCGTATGAGCGCGAAACTATCCGTCAATACACATTCGATTGCACGCCGCCTTGCCTTGATGTTCGCGGTGGCGGCGACGCTGGTGTTTTCCATCACCGGTTATGCCTTGTATCAATTCCAGTGCATAGAATTGCGTCGGCATCAGTTGCAGGAGTTGAATACGCGTTTCGATTTTGTAGAAAACATCATCGTCAAGCGCATCAACAACGCGCATAGATGGACGTTGCTGGAAGAAAAAATGGTCGACCTCGTGCCGCAGGATGGCAGCGTTGTTTACCTGGTTGAAAGCAAGGATCCGCAGTATCGACTTGGTACGCCATTTGCCGCAGATGCGCAGGTCAGCAATGAAGGCAATCGCATGCGTCGTATCGAGACGGCGACGCGTACTTATCTGACGATCAGCGGCGAAGTTGCTGCATACGAAGACAGGCCGGCCGTGTTGTTGACGGTGGGTATGGATGCCAGCGCTTTTGATACAACTGCGCGTGCGATTAATGCGGGATTGGTATTTGCCTTTTTCTTCTGTGTCGTTGCCGTTGCGGGTCTGGGTTGGTGGATTGCGCGGCGCGGCTTGGCGGCAGTCGATGAGCTATCGCGTCACGCGGAAAAATTGAGTCCGCTGAATCTGGCCGAACGTTTGCCAGCGCGTAATCTGCCGAGCGAACTCAATGGTTTGGTGTTGTCGTTCAACGGTGCGCTGGATCGTGTTGAGCAGGCGTATGTGCAATTGTCGACATTCAATGCAGATGTGGCGCATGAGTTGCGTACACCGCTAGGTAATCTGATTGGTCAGACGCAGGTGATCTTGTCGCGTGAGCGTTCGGCAGAAGAATTGACGGAAGTCTTGCAATCCAATCTGGAAGAACTGGAGCGCTTGCGCACTATCATCAACGACATGCTCTTCCTGGCGCAAGCTGATCGCGGTATGCGTGCCGATAATTTGAAACTGACATCGATAGCGGCAGAAGTAGCCAAGAGCGCAGAGTTCCTCGATATGCTGGTCGAAGATGCCGGCGTGTCCTTGGTGATAGATGGCGATGCTGATGCGTGCATAGACCGTTCGCTGTTCGGTCGTGCCATTACCAATCTCTTGTATAACGCGATCCAGCATTGCGATCGCAATTCAACGATACGCATACACATTGAAAAAACCGCTACCGATGTGGTGATTAATGTCAGCAATCAAGGTGTACCGATCGCTTCACATCATCTGGATCGTTTATTCGACCGTTTTTATCGCGTCGATTCGGCGCGTACCGATAGCGGCAACAGTCACGGCCTCGGCTTGGCGATTGTTCAGGCAATTGCCCTGATGCATGGTGGTACGGTGTTTGCCGCCAGCAATGCGAATGTGACGACGATAGGATTTACCGTGGCGGATGGTTCTGCATCAGCCTAGTAAAGCAATAGTGAACATTTCTGCAACGTAAATGGGCATCAGTTTGATCCAAATGGCATACAACATTATGGTCGCAGCGTAGAATAATGGCAGCCATAGTTGAAGAGGATCAAAATGAAAAAAGTGGAGTTGGAGCACATACAGATAGTCTGGTATCAGGATTCCATTTCTGGTGAAACTGCCTCGGCAGGTTTCCAGGGGAAGACGCAGAACTTCTGGGTGCATCTGGAATACTTCCCGCGTGAAGTGACGGAAGCGTATTTGATGGATGAAGGTGAAGCTAGACCGCATCCGAAAGACCATTGGGCCTATGCGCGCGGGATACTGGTTTAAGTACTGACGACAAGAAATAGTTTTTCTTGTTCAACAAGCAAAACTACAGCTGCGTAGTTTTAATTCTAGTGTGTGTCCTTAATTCCGATATCACTCTTCCCGTCTTTCATACGCAATTATGACGGGAAGAATGTTCGCGAATTACTTCGGAAATATCTCGAAGGCTTCGCCTACTTTCAAGGCAACCAGATCATAGAGCGAGTGACGCGGTTCAGGCCCGGCGCGTTCGAATCCTTCCACCGTATCCGGCTCTACACCTTCCGGCGGTGGCACGAACTGCATCCAGTCTTCGTAGCCGGGATGATCTTTCAGATTGCGATTGAGTTCGTCCAGAAACTCTTGCTTGCTCAGCTTTTTCACAGCCATGGCGACCTCCTTGAAGTATGGTTCATCTTAGCACGCTGAGTTACGCAGTGCTTTGCATCTATGCGTAAGGTCAGCGCGCTGATGAATTTCTACAGAGTATCGCCAGATGTTAAAACAAAGCGCCACGCGCCGATACTGGCCACGCATGTTCTACTGTTTTTCCGCGAAATGCGATGAGCCAATCATGCAGATTGACTGTAGGATCGCAATGACTGGGAATCAATCTGACTTTGTCACCGACGTGCAATGGTGTGGCAGTATCGTCGGGGATGATCACTGTATGTTCATCCGACAATGTTTTGACCGACCATCCTGCTAATTGAATACGTGGCAATCCTTGATCGACAGCAAATGCCTTCAAGCCGCCATCCAGCACTGCATGGCCAGCTTGCACACTGATCACTGTGCATAAACCGAACAGAGCATGTTGCAAAGGCGTGCTGCCTTCTTCCAGCTTGTTCGCTGCGTAATCGGTATCCATTAATACATACGAGCCTGGTTGCACTTCGGTGTACAAGGTAGAACTCGCTTCATGCATATAGGTACCGGTGCCACCGCCGGTAATCGTAGTGCACGCGAAGCCTGCTGCTTCCAGTTCCTGCACGATGCCGCGTACTTTTTCCACTGCGCTAGTAACGGCGGCGGCACGCTCTTGCGGTTGACGCATGTGTTGCGCCGAACCACGGAAGGCATGTATGCCGACGAAGCGTAGATGCGGATGATATTGCTGGATGGTGCGTGCGAGATCGATTGCTTCAAACGCATTGGCTACGCCGCAACGGCCATGACCGATATCGACTTCAACTAATACGTCAATATGTGTGCCTTCTTTTACTACGGCGTCGCCGAGTTGCTCGACCTGAATCGGATGATCGACACAAACACCAATGTGTGCTCGACCGGCCAGTGCAGCCAGACGATCAACCTTGCGCATGCCGACAATTTGATTCGTGATCAGTACATCTTGTATGCCTGCATCGACGAAGACTTCTGCTTCGCTTACCTTCTGACAACAGATGCCATGGGCACCAGCTTCGATTTGTTTATGCGCAATGGCGGGACTTTTGTGTGCCTTGCCATGTGGACGCACCTGCAACCCTGCTTGCAGGATGCGTGTATGTACGCGCGCCAGATTGTCTTCAAATGCATCGAGATCGACTAACAACGCTGGCGTATCCACGCTATCGAGAAGATCACCTGTTGCAGCCGGTGCAGCTTGAATATTTGATGTGAAGGTGGAAGATAAATCGTTGTGACTCATGTGTTCCCTTAAGGTGCAGAATGAATACAGAGAATTAATGCGCAAGAATATTGGAGAGGAATTGTTGGGCGCGTTCCGAGCGGGCTTCCAGATTGCCGAAAAAATCTTCCTTGCTGCAATCTTCGACGATGCTGCCCTTATCCATGAAGATGATGCGATCCGCTACTTTACGGGCAAATCCCATTTCATGTGTGACACACATCATGGTCATGCCTTCTTGTGCGAGTTCCACCATGACATCCAGCACTTCATTCACCATTTCCGGATCGAGTGCTGAAGTCGGTTCATCGAACAGCATGCAGATCGGGTCCATTGACAAGGCGCGTGCAATTGCCACGCGTTGTTGTTGTCCGCCGGATAGTTGTCCTGGATATTTATCAGCCTGCGTTTTCAAACCAACGCGTTCCAGATACAACATGCCTTTTTCCATCGCCTCTTCCTTGCTGCGTCGCAAGACATGTATTTGCGCGAGCGTCAGATTTTCACGAATGGATAGATGTGGAAACAATTCAAAGTTCTGGAACACCATGCCGACGCGCGAGCGCAGCTTGGGCAAGTCGGTGCCGTGTGCATTGACCGAGATGCCATCGACCATGATCTTGCCGGTGGTGATGGGTTCCAGGCCGTTGACGGTTTTGATCAGAGTTGATTTTCCCGAACCGGATGGACCGCAGACGACGACTACATCGCCTTTGGCAATCTGCGTCGAGCAATCGGTTAATACTTGAAAATTGCCATACCACTTCGATACGCGATAAATATCGATCATGATTTTTTTGCTCCTGATAAGCGCTTGACCAGCATGGACGCGGTGAAGCAAATAATGAAATAAGTTGCGCCGGCTACCAGCATCATTTCTTCGACGCGACCATCGCGTTCACCTATACCTTCGGCACTAGTGAAGAAATCTGCGAGCGAGATGATGTAGACCAGCGAAGTGTCTTGAAACAGAATGATCAATTGCATCAAGAGCAGCGGCAACATATTGCGGAATGCCTGCGGCAAGATGACCAGACGCATCGCTTGCATAGGACGCATACCCAATGCGTAGGAAACGGCGAGCTGCCCTTTTGATACGCTTTGTATGCCGGCACGCATGATCTCTGCGTAATAAGCGGACTCGAACAAGGCGAAGCCAATCAGTGCAGACAACATGCGTGTATCCATCGTCTGCGGTACCCAGAACAAACTTTTGAGCAACTGCGGCACCACCAGATAGAAACCCAGCAAGACCATCGCCAAAGGCATGGAGCGAAAGAAGTTGACGTAAGCCGCAGAGAATAGCGATAGCACGCGGAAGCGCGACAGCCGCATCATTGCCAATAGCGTGCCCCATATCAAGCCGACGACCAGTGCAGTGCCAGCTACCTTTAGGGACACCAGCATGCCTTCGACCAACACGCTGATGGCTTCCGGCGTGAGGATACTAAAATCCAGACCAAGCATGATGTCTCCTTAATTTCCTGCAGTGCCGGGAATGCGCATGCGCTTCTCCAGCAAATGCATCGCCAGCATGACGGTCAGGTTGATGATGAAGTAGCACACGATGACGGCAATGAAGGATTCATAAGCGCGTGCGGTGTAATCATTTAATTGCCGTGTGCGGGCAAACAGATCGATCACGCCTATCGTTGCTGCGATGGATGAGTTTTTGAAAATACTCAGCATCTCCGACGTCATGGGCGGCAGGATCACACGGTAAGCGATAGGCAGCAGCACGTAGCGATAGGTTTGCGGCGTGGTAAATCCCATTGCCAGCGCCGCATTACGCAAACCACGCGGTACCGATTGAATGCCGGAATACACTTGTTCGCATACGCGTGCTGCGGTGAAAAATCCCAGGCCTAATGTTGCTGTCACGAATGCCGTCGTGGCCGGTGGTTGAGAGAACAACCATGCACGCCAAGTCTCAGGCAGAAATTTTGGTACGAGGTAATACCACAGGAACAATTGCACAATCAGCGGCACGTTGCGTACCACTTCCACATAAGCCGTCGCGATGAAGGATAGAAAGCGATGGTTGGCGGTGCGCATAACGCCGAGAATGGAACCCAGTACGAAGGCGAGTATCCAACCCAACACGCCCATCTTGATGGTGGTCCAGAAGCCGGACAGCAGCCAGTCAAAATAAGTTTCGCGTCCATTGGCCGATTCGAGAAAAATTCCCCAATACCAGTCATAAGTCATGATGTTTCCTTAGCTGTTACTTTTGATACAGGCGTTGCAAAGCCGGGCGACGCATACGACATGCCGCCCTCCCTATGCATGCGTTTGACTTGCTTATTGAATGGCTTTGTCGTTCGGATGGGCGTACAGATTTTTCACGTCATCCGACACCGGATAGCTGAGTTGCAACTGGCGTGGAGGAATAGGATTCTCAAACCATTTTTTATAGATAGGCATGATCTGGCCGGACTTCATCAAATCGGCAACTACGCCATCAACTAATTTCTTGAATGGGGCATCGTCTTTGCGCATCATGCAGCCATAAGCTTCGCGCGATTGCGGTGTGCCGACGACATGCCATTTTTCTGGATTCTTGGATTTGGCGCGTTCGCCGTAAAGAATGGCATCGTCCATCATGAAGGCCACCGCTCGCCCGCTATCGACAGATAAAAATGCCTGCCCGTTTTCCTTGGCAGCGATGATGTTCATGCCCAGATTTTTTTCGTCATTGACCTTGTTGAGCAAACGTTCCGAGGTGGTGCCTGCAGTGGTGGAAACATTCTTGCCTTTCAGATCAGCGAAATCCTTGATGCCGGAATCTTTGGCGGTCAGCAGACGTGTGCCGATGATGAAGATGCTGTTGGAGAAGGCAACCTGCTTCTGACGATCTTCGGTATTGGTGGTGGTGGAACATTCCAGATCGAGCGTGCCGTTCTGCATCAATGCAATACGATTCTGCGCGGTGAAAGGCATGATGCGGAATTGCAGATTCGGCATCTTCAATTCGGTTTTCAGATGATCGACTATCTTCATCATGATGTCGACTGAATAGCCGACGAATTGCGAACCTTCCAGGTTGTAGCTGAATGGGGCGGTAGATTCGCGCGCACCCAGCGTGATCATGCCGGTGTCCTTGATTTTTTTGAGCGTACCTGTGAGCTCCTGGGCATGCACGACACCTGCGAACAGACCGGCGGAAAGGATTAAAGCGAGGCTATTAACAATTTTCATTTGATCATCCTGAAAGTGAACAAGGACGCAAGCGGTCTCGGCGGAATCATCGTGACGATGCCGCGCAGAATAAATGGTTTGCTACGGATAGGGCCGAGACGTGACATGCAGGGATTACTTGCGTCAAATAATTAGCCGCCCCGCTGTCCTATTTACCTGAGAGTTTCGCGAGCATTGCTCGCTTTCCCCTTCGGTGGGTTGCGTACCAACTATTCGCAACCTCTCTCCAGATCGGCCAAATTACGCCGCAGTTGTTGTTGCCTGAGTGATTATGGGGATGCACCTTCGGCGGGGGAAAACCCCTCTCTCCTGCGGAGTAATACCGATACAGCAATTGTTGTGCCACGGAGGATGCACAATCTTGGTGAATGAATGGATTGCTTATTTTTTAAGCAAGCTCTTATTCATATTGTGCCGAGAGTAGATGACTGCGATATGGCGTATCGGGGGAAAAATAATGGCGCCGATTTTCCTGTTGGATGGAAAACGGCGCCATGTATTGCGTCAGTGATATTTTTTATGCAGCTTCTTTTTCGATACGCTTGTGGTGAGTGTTTGCCTTATCTGTTCCGAGCCGCAGAGTATTTTTCTCTGTCGAAATTTGTTTGCGCCCTGGCTTGACCTGCTGCGTCGCACCTACTTCTTTATAGACACCGCAACCGATAATCAAATCCTGATACTTGTCGAGATACATGGATTTGGCTTCCATCTGTTTCGAGATGGGATTGAGGAACATGTAATCCTGCCAGCCCTTGCCGTGGTTCTTGATGATGGAGAGGCGTTCCTGAATGAACAGATTGCCGGCACCATCTTTGGCATTGATCAAATCCTTGCCTATCAAGGCCGGGTTGGCACCGTGCGCCAGATTCTTGCCGTGCATATCGTAGACCACGACGTATAGATCGCGGTCGCAGAATGGACCGAGCTTGTTATTGATCTCGGCGAAGGTTTCTGTCTTGCCGTTTGCATGCAGGGATGCAATCGCGCGCATGACCATCTCGCTTGCTTCTTCCATCGTGCCGTGGCTGCCATTCTTGATCTTGAAGACGTCGACGACATTATTCAATTCTGTCGTTTGGTTTTGTAGCGCTTCTGCAGCAGCAGCAGCTTGTTCAACCAGCGCGGCATTCTGCTGCGTTACTTGATCCATTTGTGCGATGGCTTGGTTGACTTGTTCTATGCCTATGCTTTGCTCGCGGCTGGCAGAACTGATTTCACTCATGATGTTGTCGACGCGCTGAATGCTGGTGACAACTTCATTCATGGTGGCACCGGCATGCGCGACCAGCTTGCTGCCGCTTTGTACTTTGCTGACTGAGTCTTCGATCAGGGATTTGATTTCACGTGCAGCAGCTGAACTGCGTTGCGCCAGACTGCGGACTTCTCCTGCAACGACGGCAAAGCCGCGTCCTTGTTCGCCTGCGCGTGCGGCTTCGACAGCTGCATTCAATGCCAGGATGTTGGTCTGAAAGGCGATGCTGTCGATGACGCTGATGATGTCTACAATCTTCTTCGATGATTGATTGATCGAGTCCATCGTGTTGACGACTTCTGCTACGACGTTGCCGCCTTTGACTGCTACTTCAGATGCGGTGCGCGCCAACTGATTAGCTTGTTCTGCATTGGCTGCGTTTTCTTTCACGGTCGAGGTCATCTCTTCCATCGCTGATGCAGTTTCTTCCAGTGAGCTGGCTTGTTGCTCGGTACGCGATGAGAGATCCAGATTGCCGGCGGCGATTTCATTGGTTGCTGTCGATAAGGTTTTAGTACCGTTACGAATATTCCATACGACGTTGGCCAGTCCTTGACCAATGCCGTTGATTGCATTCAGCAGATGGCCGACTTCATCCGAACGATTGGTTTGCAGCCTGACAGTGAGGTCGCCAGTAGAGAGCTTGCGTGCCGCTTGTGTTGCTTGTGCAAGAGGAGTGATCAGCATCTTGCGTATGGTTACGTATAACAGCGCCGCCAAAATCAGTGCAGCAGCCAGTGCCGCAACAGCGAAAATATTGCGCAACATGCCGGCGTCCTGCGAGAACTCATAGGCATAGGTATCGCCGACGACTACCCAATTTTTATCTTTTGCATAGGTGAATGCGGCTATGCGTTCAGCTGATTGTGCGTCGGGGCGATAGCGGATGAGGCCTTCTTTCTTGCTCAGGATGTCTTTGATGAATTCGCGGCCATCGCTGGCTTTGCTTGCCAGAATGTTTTGTCCTTCCTTGTTCGCTGCGATAACCAATTTGCCGTAGTCTTTGCCTTGATTCGCATCGAGTACATAGTAGCTTCCGGTCTGGCCGACTTTAAGCGATAGCAGCTTGCTCTTGATGAGTGCAGTATCGTTGGTCATGCCGAGTATCAACTGGCTCTTCGCATTGACCTCTTCAGCTGCGCGTTGCTCCAGCACATCGGCTGTCGCGTGCTCGCTGATCCATACAAATGCACCGAAGACCACAGCAATGAGTAAAAAGGATATGGCGGAAAGTTTTACACCGACACCACGCTTGGCTATATAACGCTTAAGGCTGTTCATTTCTTACTTCCATCCATGATGAAGTTGTACGAAAACTATAACTAGCGGTCATTCCTGATGGAAACATCATAACTGTATATCTGACGATTTCTACAGGAATCAAAATTGCTGCATTGCACGATGTTGTGTGCAGACAGCAGCATCTCATTCCATCCAAATTGCAGTCGAACATTAAAATCAACTGATTCAAACAGTTAGCCTGTAATGTTTCGGAACAGGAAGAGGTTGATGAAAACCCTATATATTTGTTATCGGCGACATTTTTAAAAACAATAGCGGTCAAATCAGGGCCGCACATTGACATAAATCAAATGAATCCCATAGTCCGCAGCCTGTTGGAAAACGATTTATACAAATTCACGATGTGGCAGGCCTTGCTGCATAGCCATCCCGATGCACAGGCGGAGTACGCATTCGTCTGTCGCAACACGCCGGTTTATCCTTTAAGTGAGTTGAAAGCGGATGTAGAGCGCGAGCTGGATCATTTATGCACGCTCTTCTTTGCGGAAGATGAATTGGCTTATTTACGCAGCTTGCGCTTCATGAAAAGTGACTTCGTGGATTTTCTGACCGTGTTTCGTTTTCAACGGAAATTCATAACGGTGACGACAGATGGCGAGACGCTGAACATTCATGCGGTCGGTCCGCAAGTGCATGTGATGAGTTTTGAGATTTTTGTTTTGTATATCGTCAATGAACTCTACTTCCGTCGCTTCGATCAACAGGTTTCTTTGCTGGAAGGACGCAAACGCCTGCAAGAAAAAATTCAGATGCTGCACGCATTTGGTGAAGAAGTCGCAAAGAAGAATCCATTTGAATTTTTTGATTTTGGAGTGCGCAGACGTTTTTCTGCTGCATGGCATGAAGAAGTTGTCATCACGCTAGCGAAAGAAGTGCCGCAGTATTTCAAAGGCAGTTCAAATGTGTATTTCGCGAAGAAGTATGGATTAACACCGATAGGTACGATGGCACATGAATATCTACAGGCCTACCAATCGTTTGGCGTGCGCCTGCGTGATTTTCAGAAAGTAGCACTGGAAGATTGGGTACAGGAATATCGCGGTGATCTGGGTATAGCCTTGACTGATGTGGTTGGTATGGATGCTTTTCTTGCCGATTTCGATCTGTACTTCGCCAAGCTGTTCGATGGCCTGCGCCATGATTCGGGTGATCCAGTTGTATGGGGCGAAAAGGCGCTGGCGCACTATGCCAAATTGCGGGTGGATGCGAGTAACAAGCGTTTTGTATTTTCGGATGCACTGGATTTGCCGACAGCGTTTTCCTTGTATCGACACTTCGCGGATCGCGTGATGACGGGTTTTGGTATCGGCACTAATCTATCGAATGATACCGGCGTGCCAGCGCTGAATATTGTGATGAAGTTAATGGCATGTAACGGACAGCCTGTTGCCAAGCTGTCCGATTCTGCAGGTAAGACTTTATGTACCGATGAAACTTTCTTGGCTTATTTGAGGCAAGTTTTTCATCATCCTGCCGTCAAGTGAACTTAGAATTTGTAGCCAACTGACAGGAATGTAACGAGGGGATTAATTGTTAATGTCGTTACACTTCGGGAGATTACTGTTCCGGCCATATTTCTGCCGATAATTTCGGCATCTGTTTTAAGCGGGATATAGGCGACAGAGAATCCGAGTGACCATTTTTCGTTGAAATTGTAGGTCAGGCCAACATTGGCGACAGGTGCCCACGATGAGCTAAGGTTGGCGGTTGCAGTGCCTGGGCCACCAAAAGCCGGACGTGCTGCTGATGCTTGAAGTGACTGAGATAAATCAACATCGCTATACCAGACGCGCGTTAAACCTAGGCCGACGAATGGGCGGAGTTGAGAATTTTTGTCGCCGAAATACCATTTCGCAATGACTGCCGGACTCCATTGCCTGGCTTTACCGAGCTCGCCAAGCGGAGCAAGTGTGCCGCCACCATACAATTTGAATTTTGGTGGTATGCCCAAGTCGGCGGTGAGGGCAAAGTTGTCGGTGAAGAAGTGAGTGAAGGCAAGTCCGAGCGTGTCGGCATTGCTGATGCTGGCACTACTGCCTGCGATCGTACCTACGGCCGCTGGTTGTGTGAAGGTGAGTGGTTCGCTTGATTCGTTGGGGCGTAAATGAAACCAACCCACATTGACGATGTTGTCACCGGCACTTTGCGCAGCAGCAGGCAAAGAAAATGCCGCGAATACAGAGATGGCGGCAATTTTTGGCAATACGCTAAAAGCTTTGTTCATACATGTCCCCTCATATTGTTTATGTGGTGTTTGTTTTGTATTGCACCTTTACATTACGCTCTTCAAAAAATATCTACAACCCCATATTCATTTGTTGTGCGGCTTCGCCACAGTTTGTAAAACTTACTCGCTGGACGCGATGCAATTGCGACCGTTTCTTTTCGCCTGATAAAGACGTCTATCGACGGCTTCAATAAATTTGATGGGTTCATCATGATGGCTCGGGATTATCGTACCGACGCCGAGGCTGATGCTCAAAATCTGGCTGACCTGGGATTTTTCATGCAGGATCTGTTCCTTGAAAATCAGACTACGGCAACGCTCTGCTACTGTGAGGGCTGATTTTTCATTCGTTTCGGGGAGCACCAATATGAACTCTTCCCCGCCAAAACGAGCAAAAAAGTCGTGTGATCGGGTAGCGGCAGAGCTCAAGGCTTTTGCCACCTGCTTCAGGCAATGATCGCCCTGAATATGGCCATAGTGATCGTTATATTGTTTGAAGTAATCGATATCCAGCAAAATGATGGAGAGCGGTTGGCTGTTGCGTCTTGCATTGGCCCACTCCATTTCCATGACCGAATCGAACATGCGTCGATTGGGGACGCCAGTTAAACCATCGTTGAAAGACAGTGTTTCCAGTTCTTTCTGCAGATCGATTAATTTGGCTTCCGTTTTTTTTCGCTCATTGATGTCAAACATGAATCCGATCAAGGAATTGACCGAGCCATCGTCGTTACGCACGACATGTACAACATCGCGTATCCAAACCGTTTCGCCATTCTTGGCAAGAGCGCGATAGTCTGCCTCGTGATCGACACCTGCTTGTGATTGCGCAACGCAAAAATTGACGATGCTCTCTCTTTCATCGGGATGTATCCTCGC
The DNA here is from genome assembly GCF_900130075.1 of Herminiimonas arsenitoxidans. Taxonomy (NCBI): domain Bacteria; kingdom Pseudomonadati; phylum Pseudomonadota; class Betaproteobacteria; order Burkholderiales; family Oxalobacteraceae; genus Herminiimonas; species Herminiimonas arsenitoxidans. Next base: position 2,395,634 of record NZ_LT671418.1, on the reverse strand, counting down.
CGCCCAGTCTTCCACGCCCACCCAGCTGGACGGCGTCCAGCCAAGCAGGCTTTCTATCTGCGGTCCGATATAGGCAAATTTCATCGTGGCCCAGTCGATTTTCCATGGAATGGCTTTTGTGGATTCCAGCAAGGTTTTATAGACGGCGCTATCTGCTTCCATCTTCGCGGCAATATCGGTCATGGTTTGTAACTCAATCGATTAAAGGCAATTTCTCTATGGCGTTTCTGATGGAGTGATTATTTAAATCGTCAATCAGCTTCAAAGTGTAATTTTCCTTGGTAAGGTGGAATAACTCTACCATGCGTCGTCTGAGGAAATGCCGTGCGCGCATGGTCAGCCCTTAGATGAGCGCTGATAAATGGCGGAACGTTGCGTGTTCGCACCAAGCCATGCATGCGCGAAATATTACAAATCGGAGAGTTGCAACAGAGTGTGCTTGGTTGGACTTTTTTCTTCGTGATAATGCGGCTTGGTGGCTTCGGCCATCATCGTGTCGTTGTTGCCTAGAATCGTAGTGGTCAGCAAGGTCGCGTTTCCTTCCATAAACCAGCAGGCGCGAGCAGAGTTTCTGTTGCCGTGCAGATCGAGGATCAGGCTTCGTGCAACGTTATCGGAAGAACAACTTGGTAGTGCCGGTTTGACCTTGGGTGGCAACACAATGGCATCGCCCGGTTTCACCCATAAATCGGCTAGCGCGATTTCATTTACGTAAGGACGCCAGCGCGCCACGCTGATGACTAACGGTAGTCCGCCAGCTCGTGAAAAGAAAACATGCGGAAAATTGTGATATTCCAGATCAGTCGGGTTGATAGGGAGCAGTTCGCGACCACGACCCGGACCAAGATACGGTGATTGATGCCCTGCCCATTTGCCGTAGGTGAAATCGCTGGTGATCAGGCCTTTGTATGGAAACTTCACACATTCGCCACTCTTCAGCAAGGTCATGCCGAAGGCTTGTACATTTTCCTTGTTCGCGGAAAAAGGCGTGTAATGCACTTCCCTGACACCGAAATCAAACAAGGTTATTTCGTAGGATTTCCCGCTATCGGGGGTGATCGTTTTGGGTGAGTGTTTGATATTGAAGTATTTGTTACCAAGATCAAGATCAGGCTTGTCAGGCGCGATGGTGATCAGTTTCCCACGCACCTCACTGTGCTGTTCACCTGTGCCGTTATCGTTATAAAGAAATGGAAATGCCACAGGATCTTTTAAATCCTGTGGTTTGCCGTCTTTGATGAAAGTGATGGAATCGAATTCGGTTTCGTCTTTTACCAAGGCTGGCTCCATGAGATAACAGTAAAATGGGCGACGATTGATTTATCGCTGCGGATACGCCCTTATCCGAGCATCAACATTTTTGACGGCAATCAGCATCATGCTCAATTAAAGCCAAGACCATAGGCAGTCTGAGGCGACGAGTTAATGATGGCTGTTTCTATTTTGCCAAGCAAAAACTTTACCATGCGGCAAGCCGCCTATCATGGTGCATAGCGTGCAAGATATTTAATTACAGAGAAGAACATGACAAAAAACGAAGCGATCAAGCGAGTCAACGAAGAGTTGCATGCCAACTTGCTGAATGACAGCAACACGCAATGGTCAACCGTGGTGCCATATGCGGGAGATGAAGGATGGTGGCTAAATATTCCGCTCTCCGGCTTTCGGCAGGAGCGACATTTTCTGATTTGTAGCGAGAAGGCTAAGAGCTTTCGCCATATCAGAATCAAGGCGAATACGATACTGAGCCCGGCAACGAGGTTCCGTTGCAAGGATCAGATGGCGGATGTTTTTATCTCGGCCAAGAATGCAAAACGCTTGGTCGATACGCTGCCGGGCGGTACCAAGTTCAGTTTCGATAAATATGTATTCGGTGAATACAATTTTTAAAAGCGGTATCTTGCGACGCTTATGTCAGCAACTCCAGCAGGCTCCATGCAATCGCCTTGGTTGCAACGGATAGCGTAAAGAGCGGGACTCTTTCATCCGCGCGATGGCCGTTGGCTTCCAGCAGTGTGCGTGGTCCGGCACCGTACATCACGGTGGCGACGCCGGCTTCTGCATAAAGACGCGCATCGGAATACAGTGGCACGCCGATTGGTGTGACTTCTTCGCCTAATGCGACAGATGCTTCTGCGCAGATGACATCACGCAAACGCACGGCATCGCCAACCGGCTTGAACGGGCTGGCCAGCAAAATACGTTCTACCTCGCAGCGTATGCCGGGCATGCCATGCACGGCGCGTTCAATGACGGTGCGCAATTCTGCTTCTACTTCTTCTGGAATTTCTTCCGGGATGATGCGTCTATCCAGACGCAAAGTCACTTCATCCGGCACCACATTGGTGTTGATGCCACCGTTGATCGTGCCGACCACCAGTGATGGTGAGGTGATGCCATTGATTGCCGACGTGCGATTCTGCAAGGTGTCGCGATAGTTGTAGAGTGCGGCCAATAGTTTGGTTGCTGCTTCCAGTGCATCGTGTCCGGTGTCGGGGCGCGCTGCATGCGCGGAGACACCATGCACTTTTATTTCCAGATGCAGGCAGCCGTTGTGTGCGGTCGTCACGTTGTATGAGAAGCCGGCACAGATGGCGTAATCAGGTTTGGTTAAACCTTGTTGCAGCAACCAACCAGGACCGGCCAGACCGCCGGTTTCTTCATCGTAAGTCAAATGCAGTTCGACTTGGCCGCGCAAGGGAATCGATAATTCCTTCAAGGCACGCAAGGCGTAGGCATACGTCGCGAAGTCGGATTTGGATACAGCTACTCCGCGTCCTATCATCCAGCCATCGCGTACGGTGGCTGAGTATGGATCTACGCTCCAGCCGCTGCCTGGCGGCACCACGTCGCCGTGCGCATTCAAGGCGACGGTTGGGCCATCGGCGAAGCGCTCACGCACGATCAGATTGATCGCACTTTCCAAGCCTGTGCTGCGGGCAAATTCATTGGGTACTGCATACTGCTCAACGGTGAATTGCATCTCCTCCAGCAAAGCAGCAGTCATGAGTGCATGTGGCGCGCAATTGCCGGGAGGGTTATCGGACGGGCATTGCACGACCTTGGCAAGAAAGGCGATTTGTTCATCAGCATGCTGATCGACCCATGTGGCGATCTGTTGTTTGAGTAAGGCTTTATTCATCTTGGCTATCCAGTATTGGAAATAATCGGTAAGCAAGCATCAGGGTTGCAGAATGAATGTGCAGTGATGCAAGCAGCGTTCTGGCAACACATATTGTTTGGTGCGATACGCTTATACGGTGTTCTTGTTCAAAGCATCGAAATGTTCGACAAAATCCATGAAGACATCGGAAGCCAATGTAGCGTCTTCGACCGCCATGGTTTCTGCCGGATTGTGGCTGATGCCGCCATTGCCGCAGCGGACAAACAGCATCGCGATCGGCGCTACGCTAGCGATCGCCATGGCATCGTGACCCGCGCCGGACGGCAGGCTGCGCATGGTGCAGCCATTGCGTTCCAGTGAAGCATGCCAGCCTTGTTGCAGCCAGTCGGCGCAGACAGCGCTAGATGTTTCATAGGTTTTTTTCAAAGTGCTGCGTACGCCGCGTCGTGTGCAAATGCGTTCAAGTTCTGTCGTGATATCTGCCGTGGCTGACAAGCGTTGTGCATCGTCGCCGGCGCGTACGTCGAGTGACAAAACGACGCGTCCCGGGATCACATTGGTTGCGCCATTCGGCACCGTCCATTGACCGATGGTGCCGACTAACTCGGGTGTATGACTGCAACGTTGTTCGACGAATAGCGCAAACTCCGCCGCTGCCATCGCAGCATCGTGACGCATATGCATAGGCACGGTGCCGGCGTGGCCGGCGATGCCTTCCAGCTCCAGCATGTAACGTGTGGCGCCGGCAATCGCGGTCACCACACCCAGCGCCAAATTCTCATTGAGTAGTACTGGGCCTTGCTCGATATGGACTTCGACAAAGGCGGCAATGCTATCGCGCGGTGCGGCAGCAGCGCTAATCTGCAAAGGATTGAAATCAGCGGCCTTCATCGCGTCACGCATCGTGATACCTAGCTCATCGACGTGATCCAGTACACTTTGCTGGAAGGTGCCGGCTATCGCACGACTACCCAGCATAGGCGCTTTGAAACGCACACCCTCTTCTTCGCTGAAGGCAGCCACTTCAATCGGGAACGGAAAACGTAGGCCTTGTTTATGCCAGTTTGCAATGCAACTGATGGGCAGCAAAATTCCCAGCAAGCCGTCGTAGATACCGCCATTGCGCACGGTATCGAAATGCGAACCTGTCATCAGCACTGATGCATCTGCATTGTGGCCTTCATAACGACCGATGACGTTGCCGACAGCATCGCGTCGCACCGTCATGCCGGCATCGCGCATCCATGCAGCTATCTGTCCGGCGGCACCGCGATGGGCAGGCGTCAGATAGGTGCGCGTCATCATGCCATCCTGCTCGGTATATTGCGCCAGTAGATGCAGGCGCTCCATGATTTCATGACCTATGGTCGGCTGGATGGCGCTGGTAAAAGTAAGGCTCATGATGATTTAGATCGTTGATTTTTTGTCAGATATCGCATGCTTGACTACATACGTATCAGGCTGCAGCCATTCCCAGGAATTGTTTCAGTTCAGGTGTTTCGGGATGGGCAAAGATTTCTTCCGGTGCACCTATCTCATGCACTTTCCCCTGATGCATGAAGACGACGCGATCGCATACTTCGCGCGCGAAGCGCATCTCGTGCGTGACCATGATGAGCGTCATGCCTTCTTCGGCCAAACCACGCACTACATTCAATACTTCATTGACCAATTCAGGATCGAGTGCCGATGTGACTTCATCACACAGCAAAGCTTGTGGTTCCATGCTGAGTGCGCGCGCGATGGCGACACGTTGTTGCTGTCCACCGGAAAGTTGATCAGGAAAGCTGTCGAACTTTTCACCCAGACCGACGCGTTCCAGATTCTTGATCGCCAGTGCACGCGCATCTTTCTCTGACACGCCTTTGACTATCATCGGTGAAATCATCACGTTGCGGCCCACGCTTAAATGTGGAAACAGATTGAACTGCTGGAAGATCATGCCGACCTTCAAGCGCAGATTGCGCAGTTCCAGTTCCGTCTTTCCCAAGTGCGTACCGGCGACGCTGATCGATCCTTCATCTATGCTTTCCAGTCCGTTAATGCAGCGCAGCAGTGTGCTCTTGCCGGAGCCGCTCTTGCCGATGATGGCAATCACTTCGCCGGGTTCGACATCGAGACGTATGCCTTTCAGAACTGAATTGCTGCCGTAGCTTTTCTTGACGTTATCAATGGCGATGAGCGGCATGGAATTTCCTTTCCAGGAATTGGCTGTACTTGGATAAAGGCCAGCAGAGGATGAAATAAAAGAAACCGGCAGCCGCGTACACGGTGAACGGCATGAAGGTGGCGTTGGTGATGACAGTCGCCGCTTTCGACAGTTCGACAAAGCCGATGATGGACGTAACCGCCGTACCTTTAATGATCTGTACGCTGAAGCCGATAGTCGGCGGAATCGCGATGCGCAGCGCTTGCGGCAATATGATGTAACGCATCTGCTGTACGTAATTCATTGCGAGTACGGAGGATGCTTCCCATTGCCCACGTGGAATCGCTTCGACGCAGCCACGCCAGATTTCGGCAAGAAACGATGCACTCCACAAAGTCAGTGTCAAACCAGCGGCCAGCCATGCTGGCACTTCAACACCGAACAAGGCAATGCCAAAGAACACCAGGAACAATTGCATCAGCAAAGGTGTGCCCTGGAATACTTCGATATAGACACGTGCGACATTGCGCAGCGTACCTTGCTTGGACGTACGCATGAACAGGATCAACAGACCCAGCATGCCACCTAGTAAGAAGGTGACCAGCGACAAGACCACCGTCCAGCGTCCGGCCAGTAGCAGGTTGCGCAGAATATCCCACAGCGAAAAGGAAATCATGTGGGTCTCCTTCCAGAAATAAAGCGATTGCCGATTAGTCGCAGCAGTTGCCGCAGCAGGATCGCCATGACGAGATAGATAGCAGTCGCGACCAGATACGCTTCAAATGCGCGGAAGTTACGCCCTTGAATAAAGTTGGCAGCGAACGACAATTCTTCTACTGCAATTTGCGAACACACAGCCGAACCCAGCATCACGATCACGATCTGGCTCGACAATGCCGGCCATATTTTTTGCAAGGCCGGACGCAGAATGATGTGACGGAATATTTGCAAGCGCGTCATCGACAAACTCTGTGCGGCCTCGATTTGTCCGCGTGTGACAGCGACGACACCGGCACGAATAATCTCGGTGCTGTAGGCGCCCAGATTGATGACCATGGTCAGGATGGCTGCCTGCATTTCCGTAATTTGCACGCCTATGCTTGGCAAACCGAAGAAGATGAAAAAGAGCTGAATCAGGAATGGCGTGTTGCGGATCAACTCGACATAGGCGCTCACCAGCGGTCGCAACCAGCGCGGTCCCTGCGTGCGCGCCCATGCGCCGAAAATGCCGACGGCAACACCGAGCACGCCACCGACCGCAATCAATTCCACCGTCGTCAGCACGCCTTTGACGAGCACGCCGGTGTAATCGAAGGTCGACAGAAAATCAAATTGATAGGCCACGCTAGCTCCATTTCCTACAAGTGGGGCGCACTCCTGACAGCGCCTGTTTCAGCATGCATCCGCAACACAATGTGCGGATGCGTTTGCTTTACATATTGGCTGGCAGCGGCAAGCCCAGCCATTTTTCGCTCAAGGCATTAAGCGAGCCGTCCTTCTTCGCTTGTGCGAGGATGGTGTTTACTTTTTCCAGCAGTTTTTCTTCACCTTTGTTCAAGCCGATCGAGCATGGCGAGTTCTTGATGAGGAATTTTGTTTCCGGTTTTTTCGGTGGATTTTTCGCGATGATGGCAGCGGCGATCACGTTGCCGGTAGCAACCAGTTGCACCTGATTCGACAGGAAGGAACTGATGGTGCCGTTATTGTCTTCATAGCGTTTGATGGTGGCAGTTTCTGGCGCGATCTTAGACAGTTCCAGATCCTCGACCGAGCCACGCGTTACGCCGATAGTCTTGCCTGCCAAATCAGCAGCGCCTGCAACCTTTTGATCCGCCGGACCGAATACGCCGTTGAAGAACGGTGCATAGGCTGCGCTGAAATCGATGACTTTTTCACGCTCGGGATTTTTACCCATGCTGGAAATCACCAAATCAACTTTTTTCGTTTGCAGATAAGGGATGCGATTGGCGCTGGTGACGGGAACCAGTTCGACTTTGACGCCCATTTTTTTCGCGATCATGGTAGCAACGTCGATGTCCAGACCTTGCGGTTTCATGTCGGTGGTGACGGAACCGAATGGTGGGAAGTCTTGCGGCACGGCGACGCGCAACACGCCTTTTTTCTGAATATCGTCGAGTGCATCGGCACGCGCGAAGCTGGTGAACAGAAGAGTGCTGGCCATCAGGCCGATCAGGATTTTAGAGAGCTTCATTTTTTCATTTCCTTTCCAGGTGAATACGAAGATGGATGCGACAGGGTTGACGAGATAGTTGCTGCATTAGCCGCCCGGCTCGTCTTTGCCCGTGCGGTGGATTTTTTGGCAGGCTGTTTTTCGGTTGAGATGGTCGCTGCTGATTTCGATGCTTTTGCTGCAGCAACTGGTGTCAGCGCAGTGCGCAATGCATTCAATGGATCGTTGGGAGCAACGTCGTACAGCGTACTTTCCACGATTTGTAGATGGTCCAGCATCAGGCGTTCGGCTTCATCGATATCACCGCTTTCGAGCGCAGCTACGATGTGTACATGGTCTTCGCAAGAGTCCACTGCCTGCGATGGCGATTGGCGCAGCATCGCAGTCAGTGTGGTGCGTGCGGTCAGATCGCGCAGCGTGTCGGACAACAGATTGTTGCCCAGGCATTCGCACAAGCAGACATGGAAGTCGCCTAATAGATAACTACGTGCACCGACATCGTCGCCGGCAATCGCAGCTTGTTCGCGTGCGATGTGATCGTGCAGTTGATTGATGGCATGTTTGGAAAGTGGGCGTGCATGGCGCAAGAGGCCAAGCTCGATTACGCGACGCGCTTCAAAGGCTTCGCGTGCTTCGCTGGCAGTTGGCTCGATGACAAACCAGCCGCGACGCGCGCTGACCATCACGATGCCGCGTGTTGCCAAGCGCATCAAGGCTTCGCGTATCAAGGTGCGCGACACGCCGAACAGATCGGCCAATTGCTGTTCGCCCAGCCGTGTGCCGGGTGCAAGTTGTTTGGCCAGTATCGATTCTGTAATACGTGCAGCGATCTGGATCGATGATTTGAGTGGGTTCTCGGAAGTCATGACCATACCTCAGCAAGTTGTATGCCTATCTGATGGACAGTACTTGTATACAAGATTTAAGGCAAATATTTGTGTTGTTTTCCCTGTGAGGCTTGTACAGATGGGTGGGAAAGCCGTGCAGCTACGAACGGTGGAGCTAGGCGTTTCTGTGCTCACCATTCAGGTGCATGACTGTCTTTTTGGTGCGGGATGAGTGGTCTGCTTGTGGCAGGATGATGCGATGTGGCAAGAAATTCAGCTTCATAGATATATGTATGAAGCTGATATCGTTAGTTTCTATTGCCAAAAGAAAAAGCCGCATTGCTGCGGCTTTTTTATGATGCGACTACTTTATTTAGGCTGGGACAGCTTCACTGTTAGCCGGTGCTTCAACTTCATCCGTATCCGAACTGCGGATCAGATAATCGAAAGCGGAGAGCGATGCTTTGGCACCTTCACCGACTGCGATTACGATCTGTTTGTACGGTACAGTCGTAACGTCGCCAGCTGCAAACACGCCTGGTACTGAAGTACGGCCATGCGAATCAACTTCGATTTCGCCGTGGCGTGACAAGGCAACTGTGCCTTTCAGCCATTCGGTGTTCGGCACCAGACCGATCTGGATGAAGACGCCTTCCAGTTCGACTGTTTTGATTTCTTCGGACTTGCGATCCTTGTAAACCAAGCCGTTGACGCGTTTGCCGTCGCCGGTGATTTCTGTCGTTTGTGCCGACGTGATCACGGTGACATTGGCCAGGCTATGCAATTTGCGTTGCAAGACGGCATCGGCACGGAGTTCTGCGCCGAATTCGATCAAGGTCACATGACCGACGATACCTGCCAGGTCGATTGCTGCTTCCACGCCGGAGTTGCCGCCACCAATAACTGCAACGCGTTTACCTTTGAACAGTGGGCCGTCGCAGTGCGGACAATACGCGACACCTTTGTTGCGGTATTCGTTTTCGCCCGGCACGTTGATGGTTTTCCAGCGTGCACCGGTTGCCAGGATCACGGATTTGCTTTTCAGCGAACCGCCATCTTTCAGTTTGATCTCGATCAGCTTGCCCGGTACCAGTTGGGAAGCTTGCTGTACGTTCATGATGTCAACTTCGTAGCTCTTGACGTGCTGTTCTAGCGCGACGGCGAATTTCGGGCCGTCGGTTTCCTGTACCGATACGAAGTTTTCAATCGATAAAGTATCCAGCACCTGACCGCCGAAACGTTCAGCCACCACGCCGGTACGGATGCCTTTGCGTGCAGCGTAAATAGCTGCTGCTGCACCTGCAGGTCCGCCGCCGACGATCAATACATCGTATGGTGCTTTGGCGCTGAGTTCTTCTTGCTTGCGCTTGTTACCACCGGTGTCGAGTTTGGCGAGGATCTGTTCGATGCTGACGCGACCGGACTCGAACGGTTGTCCGTTCAGGAAGGTCGTTGGTACGGCCATGATTTCGCGTTCTTTGACTTCATCTTGGAACAAACCACCATCGATCGTGACGGCACGGATGCGCGGATTGATCAGCGCCATCACGTTAAAGGCTTGCACGACTTCCGGGCAGTTGTGGCAAGACAAAGACATATAAGTTTCGAAGTGATAGTCGCCGTCCAGATTACGGATCTGTTCAATGACTGATTCTTCGAGTTTCAATGGATGGCCGCCGGTTTGCAGCAAGGCCAGGACCAGTGAAGTAAATTCGTGCCCCATCGGAATCGCGGCGAATTGTATGCCTGCGTGAGCGTCTGGGCGCTTGATGACAAAAGAAGGTTTGCGCTCGTCGCCATCGGTGCGTTCGACCAGAGTGATCTTGTCGCTCAGCACAACGATTTCTTGCAGCAACTCCTGCAATTCACGAGATTTATCGCTGCCATCGAGTGACGCGACGATCTCGATCGGTTGCACGATCTTTTCCAAATAAGCGGCTAATTGGGTTTTGAGATTTGCATCCAACATGATGGTCCCTACTTTCTTTACGATTTAAATTAAGTCCTGCATGTCCGGGCCACACGGCCCGGACAATATTGCAACTACTTGAAATTACAACTTAGATTTTGCCGACCAGATCCAGCGATGGAGCGATGGTTTTTTCGCCGTCTTTCCATTTAGCTGGGCAAACTTCGTTTGGATGTGCAGCAACGTATTTAGCTGCTTTCAGTTTGCGCAGTGTTTCCGAAACGTCACGAGCGATTGCATTGTCATGCACTTCCATGGTCTTGATGACGCCTTCAGGATTGATCACGAAGGTGCCACGCAGTGCCAAACCAGCTTCAGGAATGTGTACGCCGAATGCGTTGGTCAGTTGGTGAGTTGGATCGCCAACCAATGGGAATTTTGCTTTGCCAACTGCTGGCGAAGTTTCGTGCCAAACTTTGTGCGAGAAGTGGGTATCGGTAGTAACGATGTAAACTTCTGCGCCCAGTTTTTGGAATTCTGCGTAGCTGTCAGCTGCATCTTCAACTTCTGTTGGGCAGTTGAATGTGAAAGCTGCTGGCATGAAAATCAGCACGGACCATTTGCCCTTCAAGGACTGTTCGGTAACTTCAATGAACTTGCCATTATGGAAAGCTTGGGTCTTGAACGGCTGAACTTGGGTGTTAATAAGTGACATGTGTTTTCTTCCTTACTGGGTTAAAAAATGGTGTGAGTACGAATAGTAGAGGACCATCAATCATTTGTATAATTGATTTATTTTACAAATTCGATTTGTTTTCGCTATCGATAAGTGTTGCAGCAACGTTCCTTCGCTAACGAACTACCTATTATGCAGTTTTACTGCGACTAGGGTGTGACAGTCCTGTTTTCAGTATAAAAAATGGATGGCAAACGATAGATTTCAAGAGGAATCGGCGTCTGTCCTACTATGACTTTATAATTTCAACCTTCGTGACGTTCAAGGCGTCTTCCGCTTCAGATTCTTAGCAAGGTGATATGACTACCCCAGCAATCCAGACTCCACCGGCCGGCATCAGCGCCGCCGAATGGCAAGTTCGTGTCGATCTCGCCGCCTGTTACCGCTTATGCGCGTTAAAGAATTGGGATGACCTGATTTACACGCATATTTCCGCCACGGTTCCGGGCGAAGAAGGTCGCTTCCTGATCAATCCTTTTGGCTTCCGCTTTGATGAAATTACCGCATCTAATCTGGTGAAGATTGATTTGCAGGGCAATATCATTGGTGACCAGACTTATCGCGTGAATGTGACCGGCTTCGCGATCCACGGTGCGGTGCATGCAGCGCGTGCAGATGCGATGTGCGTCATGCATTTGCATAATGAAAACGGTGTTGCCGTCGGTATGCAACAAGGTGGCTTGCTACCTTTATCGCAGCACGCGATGCGTTTCTATCAGCAGATGGGTTATCACGACTATGAAGGTTTGGCCTTGTCGCCAGTTGAGCAGACGCGGCTGATTGAACGCCTTGGTGATTATCCGGCGATGCTGTTGCGCAATCACGGCACGCTGATCAGCGGCCGCACGATAGCTGAAGCCTATGTATTGATGGATACGCTGGATAAAGCGTGTTCCTTCCAGTTAAAAGCGCAATCAGGTGGTGGAGCTTTGAATATCCCGCCGCCTGAAGTCTGTGCAAAAACGTACAAGGAATTACTCGGCGATGGCTCGCCCGAAGGCATACTCGAATGGCCGTCTTTGCTGCGCAAGCTCGATGCTTTGTCGCCGTCCTATCGCGACTGATTTATTCATTATTCTTATCAACTAAAAAGGAAAACTCATGCCAACTATCAACGTGCAATTATTCGAAGGCCGTACCGTCGAACAAAAACGTGCTTTCGTTAAAGCCGTTACTGAAGCAACAGTCGCAACGCTCGGTTCCAGTGCTGAATCTGTCGATATCATTATCGAAGACGTGAAGCGTGAAAACTGGGCAACCGGCGGCAAGCTGTGGTCTGACGTTTAATATTTATGCTGATGTACGCACGGCCTTATCTGCGCACTAGTCTGGCAGACGTCTGCTGTACATCAGCGATCTCATCTCGGTCGACGACAGTGATGACGTTCTGCTCTGTGCTTCAATTCCCACATGCCCACTGAATCGAGTCTCGAAGACCTGCGTCGCTACGCGGTCGCGCGCACCTTGTTTACGCCGACTACGTTGCCGGCAGCGATCCGACGCCTGGGTTTCGTGCAAGCGGATCCGATCCGTGCCCCGGCTCGGGCGCAGGACCTGACGCTACGCCACCGAGTCAAGGACTACCGTGCCGGCGATCTGGAGCGCCGCTACGTGCGCCTGGCGATCGACGAAGATTGCCTGGTTAACTACGGCTTCCTGCCCAGCGAGCACTTGGCGCTGATGCATCCGCGTCAGGCGAAGAAAGTCTGGGATAGCGAGACACAACGTCAGGCTGCAGACGTGCTGGCCTTCGTGCATGAACGCGGCGCAGTCCATCCGCGCGAGGTCGATCAGCACTTCGCACACGGGCGCGTGAAGAACTATTGGGGTGGTTCGAGCAACGCTAGTACGCATCTGCTCGATGGTTTGCACTACCGCGGCTTGTTGCGAGTGCAGCGGCGTGACAGCGGCACGCGCGTCTACGAGGCGGTTACGCACCCGGCCGCAGACGACAGTCCCGCTGCAAGCGCTCAGCGCGCAGCTGCTTTGATCGATTTGGTGGTGCGCAAGTACGCACCACTGCCAGCCGCCAGCCTGACCTATCTGGTGCGGCTGCTCGGCTACGGCGCACCGCATCTGGCGGAGCAGACCCAGGCGGCGCTGCGGCTGGCGCGCGAGCACCTGGCCAGTTGCCGCATCGACGGGACTACTTGGTACTGGCCCGCTGACGAAAATCCTCGCTCGCGCCGTTACGCCATCGATGACCGGCTGCGGCTACTCACTCCTTTCGATCCTGTGGTCTGGGACCGGTGCCGCTTCACGTTGTTTTGGGACTGGACGTATAAGTTCGAGGCCTACACACCACCGGCCCGGCGCCAGTTCGGCTACTACGCGCTGCCTATGCTCTGGCGTGGCCAGGTAATCGGCTGGGCCAATGTGTCGACGCGTGAAGGCCGACTGGAAGCAGCGTTCGGCTATGTGGCTGGCGCAGCGCCAAAAGGTGCTGCATTCCGTAGCGCATTGGACGAAGAACTGCAGCGCATGGAGCAGTTCCTCGGCTTGTGCTGATACAGGGAATGCATTGGGACTTCATGGCTTGATGCGCAACCTCATGCGGCAAAATTTCCGATTGATATCTTCGTGTAGTAGCGCACAGTAGCTTCTGCAAAGATGCGTTAAGGTAGTAGTTCATGCATGAGCAGTGCAGGAGCGCAACCATGAACAAGGCTTTTGTTAAGGAAACGGGCGACGACGATGCTCTATCGTTGCAGCCGGAGATGCCGCTAGACGTGAAAAATTACATCACGCCTGAGGGGTATCAGCGTTTGCAAAATGAGTTACTGGAATTGGTGGAAGTAACACGCGCCCATGTTTTGCAAACCGAGCAAGATGCTACAAATCAAACATCTCTGGAGTTTGATCCCGAGCGTACCTTGCGTGAAATCGACCAACGTATTCACTATCTACAAACTCGTTTGGAGTCTGCAGAAATCGTTGACCCAAGCGTGCATGTCGATGGCGATCAAGTCTTCTTTGGCGCAAGCGTCACCTATCAAAACGCAATTGGTGAACAACATACCGTCACCATAGTTGGCCTAGATGAGCTGGACCCGGCGCACGGCAAGATAAGCTGGCTGGCACCACTTGCGCAAACATTGCTCGGTGCAAACGAAGGCGACACAGTACTGTTGGAAAGCCCAGCTGGTACAGAGAAATTGCAGATCATGCACGTACGTTATCCGCCTAGTAGTTGAACTGGATGTGGATCAAAGTGTCCTACAGATAAGCGCATAGACATGAGGTGTATGCGACAAGTAGTAGATGGAATGGCTTGATCAGCATCAAGCATTGCATGCCCTGAACACTCTTCACATAGCAAGGAGTTCTATATGGCACATCATGATTCTCCAACAAAATCCAAGGTTTTCGCGAAACATGCTTCAGCATCTGAATCGCATTCGCGAGAAGAGCGTCAATTGGATGATGCGCTGGAGCAAACCTTCCCCGCCAGCGATCCGGTAGCGGAGATGCCGACCGAGACGGCGGCATCTGAAGGAGAAGTGGCGAAAGAAACCTTACTGGATATCGCGATAGAAATGACTTTTCCCGCCAGCGATCCCATCTCGGTTTCATCCGGGATTACGCATATACAAAAATCGCCGGATTCAGCCGACGCACATTTCGATCATCAAAATAGCCACGAGTCGGAAAAAAGCAAGAAGAGTAAAAAATAGAAATCAATTCGTTGTACCAAGCATGCGTTCTGCACATCTTTGATAGTCACGCCGCCTACTTCCACGTCTCCGCAGACTAGCCATCTTGCCAATTGATCCTGGTTAAGATCGGCGAAATTCGCTGCAAAATACAACAAAGATGCCATTTCGCACGCTTATTCTTTCGTGTTAGTATGCGGCCACGCTAGGGGTCCTGAAGAGCTAAACGTCTTCGGGTGAGAAAAAACCCTCCGTACCTGACCTGGATAATGCCAGCGTAGGGAAGCGCAAAGTCCACGCAATTTCTTTGTCCATTCCTTCGCACGCATTCGTTTTTTAACGCGATTGATTGAACAAAACATGTCTGCATCACACTCCCGCCGTTCCCTGATTGCCCTGGCTGTTGCGCAAGCTTGTGCATTTGCGCCTGCTGCCATGGCTGAATCTTCCGAAAACGTTTTGCCTGAAGTTGTTGTGACTTCCGATTCGGCAAAAGATGGGATTGCGCGCAATGCGAGCATAGGTGGATTTTCGGAAGCGCCGCTGCGCGAGACGCCGGCATCCATTAGCGTCATCACGCGTGAACAGATGCAGGACCGCAGCATACGCACGGCGACCGACGCAGTGAAATACGATGCGAGCGTACAGAATTCCTATAACGCGGTTGGTTTGTCCGACTGGTTTGCGATACGCGGCTTTGTACTGGATCAGGGTTCCAGCTATCGCAAAGATGGCTTGGTCATACTCGCGCAATCGTCGATTCCGATGGAGAACAAGGAAAGCTTTGAAATCCTCAAGGGTTTGGCTGGCTTGCAGTCAGGCATAGCCTCGTCGGGTGGCGTCCTGAATTACGTGACCAAACGCCCTACCAACGAGCCTTTGCGCACGGTGACGCTCGAGGTGAGTGAGCGCGGCACGCGTTATGCAGCAGTCGATCTGGGCGGACGTTTTGAAGATCAGCGCTTTGGTTATCGCATCAATGCAGCCGTGGAAGATATACGTTCCTACGTGCGTGCTTCCAATGGTGACAGACGCTTCGTGTCCGGTGCCTTCGATTGGCGCATCAGCCCACGCGCCTTGCTGCAAGTCGATGTCGACTATCAGCATAAATCGCAATTGACGGTACCTGGCTTCCAGTTGCTTGGCTCTGACTTGCGCATTCCTACCGGCGTCAGCGGCAAGACGATGCTGAATGATCAACCGTGGAGCCGTCCGGTTACTGATGACACCAATAATCTGGGTGTGAAATTTGAATATGAGCTGAACGATAACTGGCGTACGACTTTGCAAGCCAACGCGTTTGCTTTGCGTAGAGATGATGCTGTTGCCTTGTCTGTTGGTTGCCCGGCAACTGGTTCGTTCTCTAATTATTGTGCGAATGGCGATTACGGCTTATACGATTTGCGTCGTGACAATGACAAGCGGACAGTGAATACCACGCAGGCTTTGTTGCAGGGTAGGTTCAACACCGGCACAGTCAAACATGAATTGACGACGGGCGTTTCGACATTGAATCGTCGTGACAGCTTTGCTGACTATTTGTTCGACTTCGTAGGTACCGGCAATATCTATAACCCGGTGTACTACAACTACACTTTGGGACCGACGAAACCAGTCAGCTTACGTCGCAAGGATGATGAGCGCTCAGTCTTCATGCAAGACATTCTGAGTTTGACGGATAAACTCAAATTGCACGCCGGTGTGCGTTACACGCAATTGAAGCGCGATCAGTTCAATGCCGGCGGCACCTTGCTGCGTCATACCGATGAAGGTTTTGCCTTGCCGAATGTGGCCTTGGTGTTTAGTCCGCAAGAGAACTGGTCTATCTATGGTTCTTATTCGGAAGGTCTGGATCCGGGTGGTGAAGTTCCTGATGGCGCGACCAATCAAGGCACGGTATTGGATCCGTCGCGCAGCCGACAATATGAGGTGGGCGTCAAGGCAGATATCAGCAGCAATGTCAGTGTCGCGGCCGCTTTGTTCCAGATCAAGCGCACCAATGAATACATCGATTCCAGCAATACCTATGTGGTAGCTGGCGATGCGATCCATCGTGGTGTAGAGCTGTCCGCACAAGGTCGTGTGACGCGCAATCTGATGATAGGTGCCAGCATGACGGCACTGCAGGCTACGGCAGAAAATACCGGCGATGCGCAGATCGAAGGCAAGCGCGTTGGTAATGTGCCTAAGCTCAAATCGGCGCTGTATATGGATTACGCATTACCGCAAATGCCTGCGTTGAAACTCAATGGCACCTGGATTTATTCGAGCAGCAAGGAATTTGTACCGAATCGCGATATTCGCACCGCTATCCCTGGTTACAGTGTGCTGAATCTGGGCGCACGTTATGCGACCAAGGTATCCGGCGTGAAGACAACTTTCCGCTTCGGTGTCGATAACGTCTTCAATAAATTCTATTGGGGCGATGCATCAAATGCCTTTGGTGGTTATCTGATTCCCGGTGCGCCGCGCGTATTTAGACTGTCAGCGCAGATGGATCTCTAATCACAGAGCTTTCATTGAGGTGCTGATGAATTCGCCACCACTAGAATCGGAAATCTAGCGGTGGCGTTTTTATTACGTGTCTACTTTTCTTCAGATAAATACTTAGTCACTTGCTGTACACGTTGTTCCACTGCTCCCGATACCAAGAGAAAAGAAATAGCTTCTGCAGCGAGCGTAGTCAGCAATAGTTTGTGTACAGCTTGCCGTACCGTATCTGATTCGCGCTGCAAGCCATCGGCGATCCAGGGAGTGCTTGGTTCTGTGACGATGGTGTAGTCATAGCGATGCGCGCGCACCAGATTTTCCAGTGCCGTGTCTATGCTGCCGAAATAGAATTGACTGTAGATGGCAGTCATCAGCGGAGTGGTATCGCAAAACAGTAATGTATTAGCTTCTCGCGCTGAGTCCTCTTCCCTTGTAAGCTGCGTACTGGCAATCAGGAATTGTTCAGACTCTTGTGGCGTACGCTGCTTCTCTTCCACAAACTCGCGTAGATATTCCGGCACCCAAACCGTGCGGTAATGCGCAGCCAATGTTGCAGCCAAGGTCGACTTGCCAGTTGATTCTGCGCCGAGTAGTGCAACGCGTAACGGTGACGTGTTCATTAATTAATGACTTCGGCAAATTGGTTTGCCAGGGATTTTTTCCAGGTGCGCAATCCGACGGCAGCCAGGACAACGAACAGGGAAAACAGCAAGGCAGTGAGATACAAATTCTTGTGTATGTACAAGCCGATGTAAATCAGATCGATGCCTATCCACACATGCCAGTTTTCCAGTTTTTTACGTGACAGCAAGAGTTGACCGACCAAACTACCCGAAGTCAGGAAGGCATCGATATGCGGCACGTCGGTATCAGTGAACAGGCGCAGGAAGGAAGCGATAGCGACAAAGCCGAACAGCCATGCGAGTCCTGAATATAGCCACCCTTTTGACGTGAGGCGCGACACTAGTACGCCATGATGCGAGACGCCGCCGAACAACCATTGATACCAGCCCCAGAGCGAGACGGCGATAAAGAAAAATTGCAGCGACATATCGCCATACAACTTGCTGTCGTAAAACACGACGGCATACAAGGCAGCTGATGTGATGGAGAATAGCCACGCCCACGGTGATTGGCGGATATTCAAGACCACCATGACAAGCGCGAGCGCGAACGATACGATCTCAAGAAGTGAGGTATGGACCAAACCGAAGAGCGTGAGTGGATCGTTCATGCAAGAGATGCGCGTGAGTTTTTATTGGTGCAGATGATGGCGCGGACGAAAGCGTATTTTGAACTGAGCATGAATACGCGCCGTATGCGACTCCGCAGTATATTAAAGAAAGCGACGCTTCGAACGTTATTTCTACTTTTTCAATATGCCTACAGCCAAGCATCCAGATGATGCACCGCCCGTTCCGCCAGTACGACCCGACAATGACGAATGCTGTCATAGCGGTTGCGAACCATGCATCTTCGACTTGTATGAACTTGAAATGGATCGTTATCGCCTTGCGTTGAAAGCGTGGGAGAAGCGTATGGAAGATGGTAAATCACGTAAAAAGATATCGCGTAAGGCAGCACTCAAACCAATGTGATTTGTATCGCATCTGCGTTAACGCCAAATCCATCCCCATAATCCTGGCAGCACTACCGGTTCTGATCCATCTTTTACCGTACGTGCCAGTGCGGCGCGTTCAAGTGCAGAGCGATCTTTGTAAAACGCTTGATCGCTGACGGGTATGTTCAATTCCTTGGCAACATCGAGCAATATTTGCAGATATTCATTCATGTGACGTGCGGTATAGGAATTGGTGTCGTGGAAGGTAACGACGATGGGAACGACACCATCGACGACGGGCAAGCTTCCTGCAACCATCTTGGCTCGCATAGCAGCGAGTTGATTGTGTAAATTGATACGCCTGCGTGGACTACCGTTGAAGCCCCATGTTTTGCCATCGTTGGCACTCAGATCTGTCAGCAGCATGTGCAAGCCGTGCGCTTGATATGCAGCAAACGTGCGCGTGTCATAACTCCAGTAAGGCGGTCTTACTAAAGTCGGAGCAGTGCCGGTGGCGTTGCGTATATCAGCGATACCATTTTCCAGCGAGGCGACGAAATCTTCCGGTGATAAAAAGCGATGATTGTTATGTCCAGAAGTCGCGGTATGAAAACCGATCAGATGACCTTCCGCATACTCACGCGGCAATAATTCACGTCCCGGTGAATGCAGTGTCGCGCCACGTGTCTGCACAAAGAACAGCGCCTTAATGCCTGGTTGTACCGGGTTGTGCGCCAGATCTTTCAGTATGGATTCAGTCGAATTCATATAGTTGGAAGAACTTGGGCCATCGTCGAAAGTCAGCAAAAAACGGACGGGGTGCGAAATCGGTTCGCTTATTGGGATGTTTGACGGCAATATCAGCGCACAACCGGACAATGCCAGACTGAAAAACAGCATTGCTCCTGCGAAGAATATTTTTTGGAAGCGTGCGTTGAAGTTGACGCTTATTTGCAAAATTTTTTTGCGGAGTGTACGAGTGGTGGTGGATGGCATGAGGGTGATGAATTGAGCGCGCTGAAATGACAGGGGCAAGCGTAACTGAAAGCTGCTTGGCAAGTTTGCTTTCCTGCTTTCTGAAAAACGAGATGACGTAGATAGACAACAGCTTGCCACGTAGGAATTTCCCCACAAGCAATCGGCATGAACACCTATAGTTTCCCCAGTTCATCTTCGATACATTACAAACTTATCGAAAGCTGCCTTGAGAACGGGAATCAATATGATCAACATAGCGAAAATCTTATCAACGACGGGCATGATCGTCGCCATGGGATGGTTTGCAATGAGGCCGGAGTTCGCTGCGGTGCTGGTTGGTATTTTGTCCTTATCCGTCTTCATGCTGACGTTTTTACCGATCACATCGGATAGTAAGCGCTAACTTATCTAAGGCGTAAAGTGCGCAATGCACACATCCTTGCCTTTCAAATAAGCAATATTTGACTGCATAAAAACACAATCAAACGATTTAGTTAAATCAAACGTTTGATTTATGTGTTCTAATGCTGGTCATGACTACTACCAGCAATAAACCTTCTCCCAAGCCGCAGCATCCTGTCGATTCCACCAATGTGGACGGCGAGGCGCGCAAGCAACGTTCCGATGGTGCCGAGGCGCGTACGCGCTTATTGCAGATGGCCTTGCGTTTGTTCGCTGACAAAGGTTTCAGCAAAACCTCCACTCGTGAAATCGCGCAAGCAGCCGGCGTCAATATCGCATCGATTAAATATTATTTTGGCGACAAGGCAGGTTTGTATCGCGCCGTGTTTACCGAACCTATGGGCACTTCGTGTGATTACATCCCGGTCAATTCAGACACGTTCACGCTGCATGAATCGCTGGCCGAGTTCTTCAAAAATTTTCTGGAGCCCTTGAAGCAAAGCGATTTGGTGCAACTATGTGTGCGTCTGCATTTCCGCGAAATGCTGGAACCAACCGGTTTGTGGGAAGAAGAGATAGGCAGCAATATCAAACCTTCCCACGATGCATTGGTGGCCATACTGATGCGTCATCTGGATGTGGCAGAAGAAGATGATGAAATACACCGCTTGGTGTTTTCCATCGTCGGCATGGCTGTGCATCTGATGATTGCGCACGACGTGATCGATACCATACGACCGAGCCTGATCAAGGCGCCGGCAGCAATTGATCAATGGGCGGAGCAACTGACTGCTTACGCAGAAGCGATGGTCGCAGTTGAGGCAACACGCCGCCGCTCTCTCATTCAATAGAAAAAATCATGAAACGAATTCAGCTACTCGCGTATGCGAGCCTGCCGTTCTGGCTCGCCGGTTGTGCTTTGACTGCACCACCGGAAACAGTCTCGGTGCAACCGCCTAACAAATGGTTTGCGCCATTGCCAACTACACCAACCGTTGATAAGAGCGTGGAAAATTTGCCGCATGGTGGCACGTTAACCGACTTGTCCAAATGGTGGGAACAGCAGAACGATCCTGTGCTGGTGGAGTTGATTCAGTCGGCGGAAACAGTCAGCCCGACGGTGGCAACTGCGGTCTCGCGCATAGAGCAATCGCGTGCGACCAGCGTGTCAACCGGTGCGGTACTGGGGCCGAAACTGGATGTCACAGCGAGTTCGCAGCGTAGCAATATGCAAGCGCCGCTACCGCTCGGCACTACTACGCAGGCAGCGCTGCAACCTTCGTGGGAAATCGATGTGTTCGGCGCTAATCGTGCGACCAGTCGTGCTGCGCAAGCACGCTTGCAAGGTGCGCAAGCGAACTGGCATGACGCGCGTGTCTCGGTTGCGGCAGAAGTGGCGAATCGTTATTACAGCCTGCGTACCTGCAACAAACTAGAGATCGTGACACGTGCGGATGCAGATTCGCGTGCTGAAACGGCACGTCTGTCGGAGTTGAGTGCGAAGGCAGGTTTCCAGGCGCCAGCGACTGCCGCTTTGGCGCGCGCCAGTGCAGCAGAAGGTAATGGCCGTGCGACACAGCAGAGCGCTTTGTGCGATCTGGACGTCAAGGCCTTGGTATATCTGACGGCCATGGATGAGCCAACGTTGCGCAACAAGTTGGCAAACAGCAGCGCGCCGCCAGTATCGGTGACCTTGCTGAATATAGACAGCTTGCCGGCACAAACCTTGTCGCAACGTCCGGACATCTTTATCGCCGAACGTGAAGTCGCGGCAGCCAGTGCAGAAGTCGGCAGCGCGCAGGCGCAACGTTATCCGCGCCTTAGTTTGAGCGGTTCCATCGGCGCTGGCAGTTTCCGCTCCGCCGGTACGACTACCAATATGAATACATGGTCGGTCGGCCCTTTGTCATTGTCACTGCCTATTTTTGATGGCGGTACCCGCGTGGCAAATATCGATGCAGCAAAAGCACGTTACGAAGAAGCCGTCGTCAATTACCGCGCCAGTGTGCGACAAGCCGTGCGTGAAGTCGAAGAAGCACTGGTGAATCTGCAAAGCACTGCTTCACGCAGTGAAGATGCACGCGTCGCAGTGGAAGGCTATCGCGCATCGTTCAACGGTACACAAAGCCTGTATCAAAACGGTTTGGCCAGCTTGATCGATCTGGAAGATTTGCGTCGCACGCGTCTGGCCGCCGAACTGAATGCCGCTACGCTGGAACGCGAACGCATGTCCGCCTGGATTGCGCTATACCGTGCCGCTGGCGGCGGTTGGGTCAATCCGCAAAGTACAGCTGCAACGGCAACTAAATAAAACCATCCTGAATCTGAATGACGGACGCAAACATGAAACGTTTCAACAAAAAAACCATCGTTATCGCTGTGGTCGCCGTGCTGGCGCTGGCCGCGATTGTGATCGTAATGAGCAGCGGCAAATCCGAGGCCGCCAAGAAGAAAGACGATACCGGCCCTAAACCGGCGCTGGCCGTGACGACTGCGCAACCATCGCAGGCACACTTACCTATCTACTTGACCGCCAACGGCACTGTAACCGCATGGCAGGAAGCCATCATAGGCAGTGAATCGAATGGTTTGCAATTGATGGAAGTGCGCGTCAATGTTGGTGACGTCGTCAAGCGCGGCCAAGTGCTGGCAACCTTCTCGGTTGCTTCAGTGAAGGCCGATGTGGCACAGGCACGCGCCAGTCTGATGGAAGCAGAAGCCAATGCCGCCGATGCGAAAAATAATGCAGAGCGCGCACGCACGTTGGAGACAACTGGCGCTTTAAGCACACAGCAGATCAATCAATATCTGACCACGGAACAAACTGCCAAGGCGAAAGCGGAAGCAGCAAAAGCTGCATTGGAAGTACGTATCGTGCGCTTGAATCAAACACAAGTGCTGGCACCGGATGACGGCGTGATTTCTGCACGTAGTGCAACAGTAGGCGCGGTTGTGAGCGCAGGTACCGAATTGTTTCGCATGATCCGTCAGGGCCGTTTGGAATGGCGCGCTGAAGTGACTTCGGCCGAGTTGGGGCGTTTGGCAACGGGTACGCCGGCCTTGATCACGGCGGCCAATGGTACGCAAGTCAAAGGCAAGGTACGCATGATCGCACCTACTGTGGACGCGCAAAATCGCGCGGCGCTGGTGTATGTCGATCTGGCACCGACAGCAGCGAAGATCGCACCAGTGCGTGCCGGTATGTTTGCTACTGGCCAATTTGATCTCGGTGTTTCCACTGCGGTGACCGTGCCGCAGCAGGCCATCGTGATTCGTGATGGCTTCAGTTATGTCTTCCGTGTGAATGCGGATAGCCGCGTGACACAAACAAAAGTTCAACCGGGGCGTCGTCTGGCTGACAGGATTGAAATCGTATCCGGTATCCCGGCAGATGCGGTGCTGGTGGCGAATGGTGCTGGCTTCCTCAACGATGGCGATCTGGTGAAAGTCGTACCAGCGACACCACCGGTTGCCGCAGGCAGTGCATCGCAAGATGCGGGCACGCCTGTGCGCGCTACCGCTGCGACTAAATAGGAGTAAGCGTGAATTTTTCCTCGCTATCCATCAAGAACCCGATCCCGGCCATCATGCTGTTTGCATTGCTGGCCTTGGGCGGCTTGCTCGCGTTCAAGTCGAACGCGGTGCAGGATTTCCCTGATATTGAATTGCCTATCGTCACCGTCTCTGCTTCCCTGCCCGGCGCTGCGCCGGCGCAGTTGGAAACCGAGGTGGCGCGCAAGATAGAGAACTCAGTCGCCACGCTGCAAGGCATCAAGAATATTTATACCAAGGTACTCGACGGTGCAGTCACCGTGACGGTGGAGTTTGTACTTGAAAAAAATATCTCGGATGCTGTCAATGATGTGCGTGATGCGGTAGCGCTGATACGTGCTGACTTGCCGGCTGATTTGCGTGATCCATCGGTGACCAAGGTATCGACCGCAGGCCGCGTGATCCTGACCTTTACCGCAGCGGCCGCACCGGGCAGTCAGCTCGATGAACAGGAACTGAGCTGGTTCGTCGACAACACAGTGTCCAAACGTCTGCTCGCAGTGCCGGGCGTCGGTTCGGTCAAGCGTGTCGGTGGCGTGACGCGTGAAGTAAGAGTTGAACTTGATCCAGCCAAGATGGCGGCCTTGAATGTGGCCGCTGTCGATGTGTCGCGTCGTTTGCGTTTGGTACAGCAGGAAGCACCGGGCGGTCGTGGCGATGTCAGTGGTGCAGAACAAGCAGTGCGCACTATCGCGACGGTGAAGACTGCGGCTGAGTTGTCTAAGCTGGATATTCCGCTGGCCGATGGTCATCACATCCGACTCGATCAAGTTGCCAATGTGACCGATACCATTGCGGAACGACGTTCGTCGGCTTCACAAGACGGCCACACAGTTGTCGGCTTTGAAGTATTCCGCACCAAGGGTGCGAGCGAATTGGCGGTCGCCAATGGCACCAAGGCAGCAGTAGAGGAATTGCAGAAAAACAATCGCAATATCATCTTCAAGGAAGCGATAGATAACGCCGAGCCGGTCAAGGAAAATTTCGAAGGTTCGATGGAGTTGTTGTACGAAGGCGCGATTCTCGCGGTGCTGGTGGTGTGGTGGTTCTTGCGCGACTGGCGCGCCACACTAGTCGCATCAGCGGCCTTGCCTTTATCGGTGATTCCTACCTTCCTCGGCTTGAGCTATTTCGGTTACACGCTCAATACGGTGACCCTGCTCTCGCTGGCACTGGTGGTCGGGGTGCTGGTCGATGATGCGATTGTGGAGATTGAAAATATCTCGCGCCATCTGAATATGGGCAAGACGCCGATGCAAGCTGCGATGGAAGCTGCCGATGAAATTGGTATGGCCGTGATCGCGACCACCTTTGCACTGGTTGCCGTGTTCTTGCCGACTGCATTCATGGCCGGTATTCCGGGTTTGTTCTTCAAGCAGTTCGGCTGGACTGCGGTGTTAGCGGTGTTGGCATCCTTGGTCGTCGCGCGTTTACTCACACCTATGATGGCGGCGTATATCCTGAAGCCGGTCAAGCATCATGTAGAAAAAGATAGCTGGATGATGCAGCGCTACTTGATCATCATGCGTTGGTGTTTGACGCATCGTCTGACGACGGCCATCGCTTCCGGCGTGTTCTTTGTCGGTTCCATCTTGCTGGTACCTTTGTTGCCGACCGGTTTTGTACCGCCGGCAGATCGTGGTCAGACGCAAATCAATATCGAGTTGCCACCGGGCAGTACGTTGGCAGAAACAACCGCTGTGGCAGAACGAGTGCGTCTTGCAGTCTCGCAGGATAAAAACATCAAGAGCGTTTTCAGTTCTATCGGTGGTGGTTCCAGCGGTGATGCATTTGCGCCAGGTGCTTCTGCTGAAGCACGTCGTGCGGTGCTGACGCTGACGACCACGCATCGTAACGACAGGCACGAATCGATGTCGGATATTGAAACCAAGATACGCGCCAACATCGCGGATATCCCTGGTGCACGTTTCAACGTTGGACCGCCGGATACCGGCGTCAAGATGCAACTGGTATTGCGCAGTGAAGATCCACTCGCATTGTCGGAGGCAGCACAAAAAGTTGAACGTGAATTGCGTGGCCTGAAAGGTATAGGCAATGTCACTTCCAGTGCATCGCTGGTGCGTCCTGAAATCATCGTGCGTCCCGATACTGCGCGTGCGGCTGATCTTGGCGTGACAACCTCTAGCATGGGCGAAACCGTACGTGTTGCCACTGCCGGTGACTACGATATGAATTTGCCCAAGCTGAATTTGTCCGAGCGCCAGGTGCCTATACGTATCAAGCTGCCAGACAATATGCGCGCCGATCTGGCTGCAATTGAACGTCTGACGGTGCCGGGTAAAAATGGCCCGGTGATGTTGGGCAATGTCGCGTCTGTATATATGGATAGTGGCCCGGCGCAAATCGATCGTTTAAATCGCAGCCGCAACGTGACGTTGGATGTGGAACTGGGTTCGCGTTCATTAGGTGAATTGAATACCGAAGCACGCGCCCTGCCATCGATGCGGAATCTGCCGCCAGCGGTAAAGATCGCTGAACTGGGTGATGCGCAAGAGATGCAGGCGCTGTTTAACAGCTTCGGTCTGGCGATGTTGATTGGTGTCTTGTGTATCTACTGCGTGCTGGTCTTGTTGTTCAAAGACTTCATGCAACCGATCACGATTTTGGCTGCTTTGCCTTTGTCCATCGGAGGTGCTTTCGTCGCACTATTGCTGACGGGCCGCGCCTTGTCGATGCCATCGATGATCGGTTTGATCATGTTGATGGGCATCGTGACGAAGAACTCAATCTTGCTGGTCGACTATGCAATTCTGGCGCGTCAGCAAGGGATGAATCGCTACGATGCCTTGGTTGACGCCTGTCATAAACGTAGTCGTCCGATTATCATGACGACGATTGCGATGGGTGCCGGCATGTTGCCATTGGCGCTGGGCTGGGGCGCTGATCCTAGTTTCCGTTCGCCGATGGCGATCACGGTGATCGGCGGCTTGATAACCTCGACCTTGCTGAGTTTGCTGGTGGTGCCTGCGGTGTTTACCTATATTGATGATCTGGAACATTGGGTCAAGCGCATGATGCGCAAGGCACGTGGCATCAAGGAAGAACCTCTAACGCCACCGCAAATAGCGTTGGAAAAATAATGGCAGATATTTGCTGCTGATCAAAAATTCAAGGAGCATCATGACTCGCCCTGTTTTATCTTCTGACAAATTGTCGCCGGATGTCACTCATTACATCGCCGCTTATCATCAAAAAACTGTCAACGAAGTAGCCCATGCCATCGCAACTAATAAAGTTGTGGTGGTTGGCATGGGACTCAATCCTTTCGTTAAAAAAGCGCGTACTGCCTTGTCGGACGCCGGTGTCAATTTCCAGTATCTGGAATACGGTAATTACTTTTCAATGTGGAAGCCGCGTCTGGCAATCAAGATGTGGAGTGGCTGGCCTACGTTTCCGCAAGTGTTCGTCGATGGCAAATTGATAGGTGGTTACAAGGAAACAGTCGCGGCATTGAAGGCCGGCACCATAGTCAAGTGATAAAGGTGCGATGATGTTTTCATCATTACAAACATCGGCTAAAGGCGTGCCACTGAATCTGCATCAGTTGTCGTTGTCATCGCCACTCACACTGGTGATACTGGCACCGCATCCGGATGACTTTGATGCGATCGCTATTACCTTGCGCTACTTTCATCAACGTGGCGATACGATACATCTGGCGGTATTGACGACAGGTGCAAGTGGCGTCGAAGATGGTTTTGCCAATGCACATACGAATGATGAAAAAGCTGTTCTGCGCGAAGCTGAACAAGTTGCAAGTTGTGCATTCTTCGGCTTGCCGTCGGAGCGTATTAGCTTCTTGCGTTTGCCGCCGGATGAAAAAGGTAATCCACGTCTGGATGTTGCGAATCAGGAAATCATTCGTGATTACTTATCGCAACGTCAACCCGATCTAGTGTTTATGCCACACGGGAACGACAGCAATATCACGCATCAACGCACGTATGCCTTGTTCCGCGCAGTTGCTTTGGCAGAAAAATTGTCAATATGGGCGGTGCTGAATCAGGATGCAAAAACCGTCGCGATGCGTACGGATCTCTACACACCGTTTGACGCTGACAGCGCGGCATGGAAAGCAGAATTGTTGCGCTTGCATCGCTCGCAACATCAGCGTAATTTGAATACGCGCGGACAAGGATTTGATGAACGCGTGCTGGCCGTCAATCGTAAAACCGGACGTGAGCTCGATGCAGAATATGCCGAGGCTTTCGAACTGGAGCGATACGGCTCAGATGATTAATGAATAAAAAAGAATTAGTACGAAGGAATTGAAATGGTTTGCGATCACAAGAAAGTGCTGGATTTAGAGAAGGCCGGCAACTGGGAAGAAGCACACGCATTGGTGCAAGTGCATTCGGATGAACTGTCCTGCCAGATACATGGCTATCTGCATCGGGTGGAAGGCGATCTCGGTAACGCGCGTTACTGGTATGGTCGCGGCAATAGTTCATTACCGAAAAATACACTGGAAGAAGAGTTCGCGCGTTTGTACGGCAAACTCTGAGATTGATGCATTTGCACTAGTCAGGCACGCTGAATCATAGTCTTGACGTAGTGTACATACGGACTCATCCGCTCTGTGTCGTCAGCCAATTCGTCGGCTGCACCATGCAGGTAAGCGGCCTGTGCTTTTGCCAGTACTGGTCGGTACTCTTCCGGCAAGCGCTCAAGCGCCCATGCGGCGGCGATATCCTTAGGCGCGATTTTCCCCGTAGAGACACTGAACCAGATGCGTGCAAGAGCCAGCACGACAGTTTGCTCGTCGCCTTGCCAGTCTGATGCTTCATTCCATTGCGCGATGGTGTCAGACAGTGCCTTTGCAAAATCTTCTCTGGGGACTGGATCGAAGAATTCAGTTGCGGGGATGCCCATCAAGCAGACACTGTGCTGTCTCGCTTTTGTCAGCAAGATCGCAAGGTCATGGTCCAGCATGGCTGGTTCGATAATGCCGGCTTGCAGTTCTTCGCGCAGCCATTCACCGAATTGAAGTTCGCGCCGCGCCGGGTAACGCCAAGGTATAACTTCTTCCCGGGCGATAACCGTCACTTCGAGTGGGCGATATGATGTGCTGCTTCCTGGCCATGCAGAGACCGTCAACAGCTCCATCATCAGCGAGCGTCGGGTCGATTCGGTTGGTGGAGTACTGACCGTGACCAGCAAGTCTATATCGCTATGCGGCTTGAGTCCGCCATCGATGGCGGAACCAAACAAGTGTATGGCTTGCAAGCTTCCTGCCAGATGGTGTTCCAGTATGGCGCGCGTATTTGACAGTTGCTGGGTGATTTCGACAGGTGGTGTTGTGTTCATGGAGAGATATCTTAGCAGGCTACCCAAGCCGTGAAAACTCAACGCGGCTTGCGGTATTCGGCTTCTATCCAGTCAGCCGCACTGCTACGTGTCAGCTTGAAGTTCGCGGCGACGCGCACTTCGGCAAGTTGATCGCCGGCTTCATCTTGCGCAGCTAATAAAGCGTAGGGATCATCTTCGTCCGGCACGATGTCCAGGGTGACGGTAATGCTGGCGTTGGCGGTATTGACGGTCACGCTTTTGTGCAGATCTGCATGCAATTGCTGTTCATGGCGGCGCAAGACTTCTGACGCAGTCTTGACCAGCGTATGGAAGGCCGGTGTGTCCAACGGCTTGGGATTCTTCTTGTCGCGTCCCATGGTCCACGGACCGACCAGAGCGGGTTCGGATTCACCATCCTTGATCATCGCGACGGCCCAGCCTTCATCGTCTTCATTCTTGATGACGCGTGCGGTCCAGCCATTGTCGCGCCATAAGCGTGCTTCGTGTATGGCGCTGTCTTGATCCGCTTCGTTAGTGTCAGGGGCGTTGGGTGTGTCGATATTGCTCATGGGGCATCTGCATTCATTTAATCAGGCTGTGTATCATAATTGCATTTGCCGCCACGCCGCTGATGCGTGTTTATAAATACATGAGAAAGAAATAATGGTTAAACAAGATTTGGTCTTTTATGTGCAATTACATATCAAACCGGAATACGTGCAAGAGTGGAAAACAGCTGTCACTGCTTTGATAGAGCAGATGGCAAAAGAAGAGGCATTCGTCAGTTGTACGCTGCATCAGGATGTACAGGATGAAAACCTTTACACGTTGTATGAGAGATGGAGCGAAGCTTCGGTTGAAACCTTCATGGCGAACCAGGTGACAGCAACAACTTATCGCCAAGCGTATGAAGAACGCCTGCCGACATGGCTACAGACACCGAGAACAGCATCGGTCGTGCGTTATGTACAAGAATGGCGCAGCAGCAAATAGTACCCAGGTTAAATAGCAGCCTCACTGCATCGACATCATCGTTCTTGATTGAGGTCAATTCTATTTCGACCGTCAAACGGATTTGCTACTTGCAGTATTGTTTTGCAGGCACTTAAGTCTGCAAACTGGTGCGAGTGCGTGTAGACTTGCGCCCGGCGCTCATCCCATGAGACGGGCGCGTCAAGATTACATTCCACCAAGTCAGAATCCATGTCCACTGCTTCAAGAATGCCTTGCGTCGATGCGCTCAAGGCGGTTGCCTGTTTGTTGATTGTTTTGCATCACCTCGCGTTTTACGGTCCGATGTCCGATATTGCGTATCCACTGATGCCGACCGTGATCGATCTGTTTTATCAATATGGCCGGATGGCAGTGCAGGCTTTCTTTGTGATTGCAGGATTCTTGTTGGCCGCAAAATTTGCACCGGATGGCGCTACTTCTCTGACGCATCCGATCAGAGCAATTTATCAACGTTATTTGCGTCTGGTGATTCCTTATCTGGTGGCGCTGGTATTTGCGATTCTGTGCGCGGCGCTGGCACGCGAGTGGATGACCAGCGATTCGATCCCGGATGCACCTAGTCTCGCGCAGTTGTTGCCGCACATTTTCTTGTTACAGGATTTGATGGATCAGGAAGCCTTGTCTGCCGGCGTCTGGTATGTGGCGATTGATTTGCAACTGTTCGCCGTTGCAGCCATGTTGTTATGGCTGGGCGGAAAAGTTGAAGTGCATTATCCGAAGCTGCGCATCATCGGTCCTTTGTTCATTGCACTGCTGACCTTTGCGTCCCTGTTTGTCTTCAACCGGAATACAGGATTGGATGAAACCGCCTTGTACTTTTTCGGCTCGTATGGCTTGGGTACCTTGGCGTACTGGGCGTCGCGTCGCCCGCTGGGCATGATGTGGTTGGCGGCTTTGGGTCTGGTGGTGGTCGCGGCACTGTTGTTTGATTTCCGCGGACGCATACTGGTGGCAGGTTGCGTGATGCTGATGCTGGGTGTTGCACGTCAGTTGGGTGTATTGGAACGCTGGCAGATGCCTGGCTTTTTGACTTACCTCGGACGTATCTCATACTCAGTCTTCCTGATTCACTTTCCTTTGTGCATGATCGTGAATGCAGTGTTCTTCCATTTCTTCCCGCAAGAACCTATTGTGAACGTCATCGGCATGCTGATCGCTTTATGCGTCAGCATTATCGGTGGAGCATTATTGTTCAAATGGGTGGAAGACAGACCAAGCAACAAGCGCCGTTTGCTGGCGCCGACGGGTTTGCTGGTGAGCGGCATGCTAGTCGCCCACCAGATGAACTAAGACTTTATGAGCGGCATTCTGCGCTGATATCCAGCGACTTATCGTAATACTTGGATTCGATCTGCAGCATACCGAGGATGGAGTGGAACAGATTATCCTGACTGACTGGGTTGGCGGCACGTTTTGCCAGGCAGTCTTTATTCAGATGGAAGCTGTTGGCAAAACCTTGTGACAGCCACATCACCATAGGGATTTGTGTTTGCTCTTTAGGCGCGATCGAGTACGGCAAGCCGT
The DNA here is from genome assembly GCF_900130075.1 of Herminiimonas arsenitoxidans. Classification (NCBI taxonomy): domain Bacteria; kingdom Pseudomonadati; phylum Pseudomonadota; class Betaproteobacteria; order Burkholderiales; family Oxalobacteraceae; genus Herminiimonas; species Herminiimonas arsenitoxidans. The sequence continues at coordinate 2,364,214 of NZ_LT671418.1, read as the reverse complement.
GCAGATAAATGCCGTGTTCGCCCAACGATTCACCATGGTCAGACAGATACAGCATCGCGGTATCGTAAGTCGTTTGTGTCTTCAGATAAGCGATGGTTTTCGCCAGGAAGTGATCGGTGTACAGCACGCCATTGTCATACGCATTGACGATCTGTTCGCGTGAACATTTGCTCAGATCGGATGTATCGCAAGTCGGCGTAAAGGTGCGCATAGACGCTGGATAACGACGGTAATAAGCCGGACCGTGATTGCCCAGTTGATGCATGACGATGAATAGATTGCCGTTCTTCGCTTTATGTATTTCGCCATCCATGTTTTCCAACATGATCTCATCGAGACAGCGCTCGCCGTCACACAAGGCAGGATTTTTACTATTACCTAACTGCTGTTCTTCAAGACCGTCGCATACACCTTTGCAACCGGCCTGGTTATCTCGCCATATTGTTTTGACGCCGACATGATCGATGATGTGCAGCAGCGATTCGTGACCGCGTATCTTTGCTTCGTCGTAGTTACGTCGTCCGTAGATAGAGAACATGCACGGAACCGACACTTCGGTATTGGTACCGCATGAAGTCGCATGCGGGAAGTTCATTACATCCAGCTTGCTTAACTCCGGTGTGGTTTGGTGTTCGTAACCGTTCAAGCCCCAGTTCGCGGCGCGTGTCGTTTCACCCACTACTAATATAAAGAGCATGGGTTTGGTACGTTGGCCCCAAGTTGCTGCCATCTTCGCGTCTTCGCTGATTTTGACGCGTGGCGTGTTGGCGTGTGCGGTATCGGCGACTACGACGCGCACTAGCGAGTATAGATAATTGCTGGGCGTGATCAGGTAGCGGACTTCCTTCTGATTGCGCATCAGCGAGGAAAAATCCTGATAAACCAGCATGGTGGAGCCAGCCGTAACGGCGAGTGCACCAATGATATACAGCAGACGAACCGGGATAGCACGATACCAGGATGTCGTTTTCAAACGCAGCTTCCATAGCAGTAGTATCGGCAGCACGGCGAATACGAGCATATGTATACAGAAGCTCAGCGAGAACAGTTCACTGGCTTCCTTGACGTCGGTACGCAGGATATTTCTCACCATGTCCGAATCGAAGAACACGGTGTACTTGTTCATGTAATACGTTGCCGCGGCCGTGACGAGGAACAGCACGGTAAGTACCGGTTTGGCAGTCCAGCGATTCAGCAGGAAGAGCAACGCTGCAGATTGCAATGCCGTGATCGCAACGAAGATTGCACCGGCAAAAAGCCAGGAGTCGAATTGCGCCCAATTGCGTCCAGCCACTGCTGCTGAAAAGAACAAATAATTGGATGTCAGCGAAAAGAACAGGCTGGCCAGTATGGTGAGCCGTTCGGTACTGATGGCGGGAAGACGATTTACGATATGGAGAAAGCGGCTGCTGCCGCGTGCTTCAAGTACTGCGCCGGTGCTTCCGGTTGCTTGCGATGTTTTCAAGACGGACACCGACCTCAGAATAGACAAACCAATACGCTATCGCCTATGCCGTTAAGGGCGCGTTAATGTTATTGAAATGTCTCTCATTGCGAGGTCAATGACGATCATGCGGCTTGCTTGACCGTTGTTATCTCAGAGAGGAACGTGCCGATGTTCGATATGAGCATTGGCTGGGAAGGCCAGAATAAAACGACTGCCACCGCCGGCCGGGCTTTCATATTGAATCTTCCAACCGAGATGATCTGCTACCCGTTTAACAATTGCCAGGCCGAGGCCGGAGCCAACATGATGGTTCTCGCTGCCACGTACGAAGCGCTCGAACAGGCGGGTGCGCACATTGTCCGGAATGCCAGGCCCGTTATCTTCAATTGTTAATTGTTGCGTTGTTAGCTGTACCTTGACGGTGCCTTCTTCCGTGTACTGGCAGGCGTTGCGGAGCAGATTGCCGATCGCGATCCCGGCCAGCTCTGCACGTGCATAGACCCAGACATCGCTGGATGCATGGAACTCAATTTGTACCGGCTTGCCGAGCAAGAGTTGGCGGCAGCGCTCAATTTCGCGTTCGATCAAATGTGTGAGCGAGAGTTGCGAGCCGCCCAGGGTATCCGGTGATTGCGACAGCATGAGCAAGGCACTGACGCGCTCGGATGCTTCGGCCGCGACGCGACGTATGCGTTCGGCCACTGCCAATTGATCTGGCGATTGTGCCAACTGCACTTTTAATAATTCGGATGCGCCGAGGATGATGGTCAGTGGTGTGCGCAACTCATGGCTGACATCGCCGGTAAACAATTTTTCATCGGCGAGAAATTGTTGCAACTGATCGGTACGTTTGGTGAAGGCACGTGCCAGCATGCCGACTTCATTTTGTGTATTGAGCGAAGGCAGTGTGGATGGCATGTCGTTATGTTCTACCGACGTGGCCAATGCAGTCAGCGGAGCAATAACGTGTTTGGCAAATGTACGGCCGAGGCCGACCGCCAGCAGGAGGCTGGCAATAAAGCCGGCGGCGATGGCAAAGAAAATCAGTAATTCAGTGCGCTCGAAATCACTGGTGTCGTCGGCAATGACAAAGTGTTGATCGTTGGCCATGCGCACGACGACATGCATTTCTGAGCCTTCGATTTCAATCTCATGAATGCCAGGCGGCAGCTTGCGCAGAGTTTCCGGGATTTCCACGCCAACGTAAAAACTGATGTCGGGTGGTAGTTCCAGCGTGCGATGATTGACGTATTGGCCAATCAGATTGGTCGCCAGCTTATCGAGATTTTTATCGATCAGCTTGGATTCCATCAATTCGACCGCGGTGTATGCGGCCAGCGAAAAGAAACTGCACAGCACAAAGGCCAGCAGGATAAAAGCACCGGCAATACGGTTCTTTAGCGATTGACTAGGTTTCATCATGGTCGATCAGGCGATAACCGCTGCCTGGCAATGTACGCAACATTGGTTTCACAAAAGGTCTATCCATCGCATGGCGCAAGGCATGGATGTGCGTGCGCAGCGCGTCGCTATCGGGCGGATCGTCGCCCCATATTTCACGTAATAATTCTTCGCGCGTGATCAGCGCTGGTGCTTTACGCATCAGCGATTCCAGCAATTTGTAGCCGGTTGGCGTCAGCGTGAGTTTGTGGCCGGCGCGTTTGGCTTCGCAACGACTGAGGTCGTAGCGCAATTCGCCGAATTCCAGAATATGTTCGACGTTCTCATTGCGGGCGCGGCGTACCAGCGCTTTCAGTCTGGCTTCCAGCTCAACCAGTGAAAAAGGTTTAACCAGATAATCGTCAGCACCGACTTCGAAGCCAGTCAGCTTGTCTTTGACGGTATCGCGTGCGGTCAGGATCAGGATGGGTGTGGCGAGGCGATGCTCTTTGCGCAGTTGGCGGCAGACTTCGATGCCGTCTATGCCCGGTAACTCTAGATCCAGCACGATTACATCGTAGTGCGCACTGGTGGCACGCGTGACGCCAGCCGAGCCGCTCAAGGCGACATCCAGCGTATAGCCTAGCGGCTCCAGGAATCCGTACAGATTGGCGACGATATCCGGATTATCTTCGATGATCAGTGCGTACACGTTTTCTTCTCTTCGGTCAGCTGGTTGAAAATCGGATTGCGTATGCGGTGATTGTAACGCGCAGCGCATGCAATCACGCATGCGCTATTTCAGCTAGCAGATTCTTCTATAGGCACAAAGCGTTGTACGGTTTGCCCTTGGTGCTCAAACTTTTCAAAGAACACGCTTTCCGGCCGCGTCCAGAATGAACCATCCGCGGCGGTGTACACAATCATCACGATGCTGGGATCGGATTCCAGTTTGGCGGCGCAAACAAAATCGTAGATGCCGCCTTTGTAGTGTCTGAATTGCATGATGACCTCTTGCTTACATTCTGACGATCCAGCTAGCCACGACCAGTACTACGCCGATATTGATAGGAATATTGATGCCGGGCTGTGTACGACCGTATGCCTTCCTGGCATTGGATACCGCAAAGCCGCCCCACACCAGCAGATTGCCGCCGCCGCGCAGCCAGTCGACTTCATTCACGCCGGTAACTAATTGATATGCACCCATCACGGCAAAGTAGATGCAGAGCACGGTGAGTGTCAGCCGAACCTTCTTTTGCGCCAACAGTTCGTCTAGCGATTTTCCTGAAAACATAGAGACTCCATTTGTAGAGCCGCTATTGTAAGGGAGTAAGGCGACCGAGACAGCTTTAATCCAGTGTTGCATCTACACTCATTTGCGACGATATCGGCGCAAGCAAACTGGCAAGCCGCATGGCCTTGTGAGATTATCTGCTCAATTGGTGCGCGGCAATATGTCGGCATAACGGAAGATGGAACGCAATAATGAGTGATGTAAAAAGCGATACGAAGAGTGATGCAAAGATGGATACGACGAGCGTCTTGATCGTCGATGACGATGAAGAAATCCGTCATTTGCTGGCGAATTACCTGGCCGATTTTTCCATTCGGGCGCATGGCGTGGCTGATGGTGAGGCGATGCGCGAGGCCATGGCAACGATGCACTTCGATGCCATCATTCTCGATCTGATGTTGCCGGGCGAGGATGGTTTGTCACTCTGTCGGCAGTTACGCACAACGACTGATATTCCGATCATTATTCTGACCGCACGCGGTGAATCGACGGATCGTGTGGTCGGATTGGAGCTGGGCGCTGACGATTATGTGATGAAGCCTTTTGACCCGCGTGAACTGGTTGCACGTATACACACCATTCTGCGTCGTACCAAGGATGGCAAGAAGCGTGGTCAGACTGCCGACGACAATACCGAGCTATGGCATTTTGAAGGCTGGACCATCAATCGTCTGGCACGTCAGTTGGTCACGCCGCAGCGCATGGTCGTACCGCTCTCCAATGCAGAATTTCGTCTGTTGTCTGTTTTTATCGAACGTCCCTACCGCGTCTTGAGTCGGGATCAATTGATGGATGCGGCGCGTGGCCAGAACGCGACGGCATTCGATCGCAGCATTGATTTGCTCGTTTCGCGCCTGCGACAAAAGCTGGAAGAAGATCCGAAAGACCCGAAATTCCTCAAAACGATACGCGGCGAAGGCTATATGTTCGATGCCAAGGTCGTGCGATGAAACTGATTCCAAACACCATTTTCGCTCGGCTGTTTGCGTTGGTGGTGATGGCGCTGGTGGTCAGCCACGTCATGACATTTGTCTTGCTCTTCAAATTCTTTGATCGCGATTTTCCACCAGGGCCACCACCGCACATGCGGGCGCATGCCGGGCAAATGGCAGAGCCGGATGGATTCATGCGTCGCCCTCCGCCTCCTATGTGGGAAATCGGCGGTTACACCTTCCGACCGCTGCCGCCGGGTTTGTGGATAGGCTTGATCGTTCAGTTCATTACGCTGACGGCGACGGCCTGGTTTGGTGCGCGCTTCCTAGCGCGTCCCATGCAGCAAGTCGCACATGCGTCGGCGCAGCTGGCGAAAAATCTGTACAGCGTACCGATGAAAGAACAAGGGCCGGATGAAGCGCGCCAGACGGCACGCGTGTTCAATGACATGCAACACAAGGTGCGCGGGCAGATTGAAGAGCGCGAACGTTTTGTCGCCGCCGTGTCGCATGATCTACGTACGCCGCTTACGCGCATGAAGTTGCGCATCGAGAATTTGTCCGAGAATTATGCCAAACAAAAACTGCGCGATGACATTGGCGAGATGGCCGATATGCTGGATGCGACGCTGGATTATTTACGTGAGCGAGTGTCAACCGAGCCTTTGCAATTGCTCGATGTGCAGTCTCTGATCGAAGTCATCGCCGAAGATGCTGGCGCCAATGGCGACAAGGTCAGCATGTCGGGTACGGCAGAACCTCTGTTCACGCGACCGATAGCTTTGCGTCGCTGCCTCAGCAATTTAGTGGAAAACGCTTTGCGCTACGGACAGGAAGCGGTGATCACGCTGCGTGATACGCAAGAGACGCTGGTGATAGAAGTGCAAGATCGCGGTCCGGGAATTCCACCGGACAAGATGGCCGCAGTATTCGAACCTTTCGTACGGCTAGATCCTTCTCGCAACAAGGCTTATGGCGGTGTGGGTTTGGGACTATCCATCGCGCGTGAAGCCGCAATTCAATGTGATGGTCGCCTCACCTTGCGTAATGCGCCGGAAGGCGGCTTGATTGCCAGTATTGCCATCACACGCTAGCCCTTTTGTTGCAAATATGCCGAATGTATCAATCTCGATACAAAGTACACATGCCGCGGATACATTGCGCTGACATCCTGAGATCGCCTGCATAGAGATAGGGTCTCTGCCGGCGTCAATCAATGGGAGAAAAAACATGGCAATCGGCGGAGTGAGCAGCAGCACATCATGGACCGTACAGCGTCCGGACGCGACCAAGATAGCGAACGATTTGTTCGCCAAGGTCGATACCAAAAATCAGGGTTATATCGACAAGGCTGCGTTGCAATCGGCGCTGGAGCAAGTCTCGGCAGATGGCAGCTCGACCTCTACCGATGTCGATCAATTCCTCAGCAAGATAGACACCGACAGCGACGGCAAGATCACCAAGCAGGAGCTGACGGATGGCGTCAAGCAATTGGCTGATCAACTGGATGCGCAATTCGATAGTTCGCGCGTTGCACGTGCAGGAGCCGGTGAGCCGCCACCAGCGCCACCATCGATAGATGATATTTTCTCCAGTCTGGATACCAAGAATCAGGGTTATCTCGACAAGGAATCGCTGCAAGCCGCCTTCGATAAAAACTCTACCGATACCGAAGCCAATACGGCCAAGGTGGAAGAAATTTTCAAAGCGCTGGATACCGACGGTGATAACAAAATCACTAAGGAAGAACTGGCCGCTGGTATCGATCAGTTGGGTGGGCCAAATGGTGCGGCAAGTGCCGCCAGCGGTAGCGGCGCAACGGAGCAAGCAGCGGGTGCACCACCAGCTCCACCAGCAGGCGGCGGTGGCGGTGGTAGTTCAGCCGGAAGCAGCACCACGAAAACCTACGAAGCAGCCGATACCAATCAAGACGGCACCGTCAGCTTGCAGGAACTGGTTGCCTATCAATTGAGCGAAGCTTCTAAAACTGCCAGCAGCGAAACTGACAAGAAAACCAGCATGGACGCCGTGATGAAAATCATGACGCAACTGGCACAGACCTACGGCAAGTTCGATCAAGATATTGCCAACTCAAGCAGCAGCGTTAACGTCATTTCCGAAACAGCTTGATGCAATACATAGTCTGAATGCGTGAGCAGTAATCAACATTCACGCATTCAGACTTATTTTTACCAGCGACTGCGTATTCCCACCAACAGCGCCACATTGCTCTGTCTGCTGTTGTACTCGCCCTGAACATCAGCGAAGAGAGACAGATTGCTGTTGCTGTTGCTGTTTTTGCTGATATTGCTGCTGATTCCCAAACCAGCAATCACACTATTGCGCGGCAGCTTCACCCCAGAAACCAGGAAAGACGGTGCTGCCGATCCGGCAAACTGCATCGTCATCGGTGCATTCGCATCGCCAAACTCATGTCCCCATGCTAACCGTGGTTCCAGTTTTACTTGTCCGACTTCAAATTGTGCTTTCGCACCGAACAGCGTCTTCACCGAATTAGTCGTCTGTCCCGCCACCTGCAGATTCAAGGCACCGGCACCTTGTTCAGTAAAACCATCAGTCTTGCTACGGCTTAAAGACAAAGCCGCCAAAGGTTGCAACATCCAACTCTGCATCTGAATATCGTAGGTCGCTTCACCATAGACAGAAGCTGTATTGCCATCAAAGGCAGAGGTAGCCGTACGCGTCAACGCACCAACTGCGATTTGTCTTGCCATATTGCTGCTGTTAAAAGCAAAGTTGGCAGAACCATTGAAGTTCCACGGTCCTGTCTTGTAACTCGCATAAGCAGCAATCGCACGATCACGCGAACGACCGGTATCGTTACTATCGAAACGTAAACTGGATTTACCGAAGGTGCCGGCCACACCCACAACCAAACCTTCGCTGACTTCAGTATCGAAACCCACACTCAAGCCATTACTGCGTACCGTACTAGCGACACCATTGCCATCACTGCTGGTCGATTGATAATTGCCGTAACCGCGTAACCAGAAACCGCGACCGTAGTTGTTCACAGAAGAATCAGCTGATGCACCCAAACCGGTGAGGCCAGAGGAAGTGCGTGATGAAGATTGCGATGCAGTAGAACTCGAAGAAAACAAATCATAGACATGATCATTGCCACTCAACTGCACTGGTGACTCGAAGGCAGTGGCAGAAGAGCTATTACCACTGACTGCCGCCAGACGCGCGCGCATTTGACTACCGACGCCGGCAGAAAAACCGGCACCGGCACGACTCATCGCACTCAGACTGGCACCGCTCATCGCGTCATAACTGGCACGTGCTTGTTCAGCGGATAGGCCTGTTACTGCAGTCATGACGTTAGCCAGATCGCCGGTCGCACCGCTCATGCTTTGCAAAGAAGTGGACGTTGCAATTTGATTAGGTGTGACGGCGACGCTACTGTAGCTGGTGCTATTACGTGTCAGGGTCAGGCGGACATTGTCGGAGACGAGCTCATAAGTCAGCGTCGGTATCAGGAAGGCCAGATTGGATGTGACGCTGGTAAAGGTGCCGCTCAGTCCACCCGTTGCATGGAGGATGGTGTAAGTCGTATTGGCCGCATAAGTGCCGGCGCTGGCTTGAATGTCCAGGGTGCCGTTGAGGTTGGCTGTGCCGGTGACATTGGTGCGGTCATTGTTGCCGGCAGCATCAACTTCGACGCGGTAAATCGAACCAGATGCAAAATTCAGATTGCCTGCAACGTTGAGTGTGCCTATCGAATTACCCGGTGCCAGCACGCCGCCTGATGCAATGGTGGTATTGCCCACCGTACCGGTGCCGCCCAGTGTGCCACCGTTGTTGACATTGGCGGTTGATGTGATGGCACCGTTGACTGACAAGATGCCGGCGTTGATGCTGGTAGTACCACCGTAGGTGTTGGTGCCAGTGAGAATCAGATTGCCGATGCCGTCTTTGATCAGACTGCCCGTGCCTGAAATGACACCTGTGACGCTCAGGATGTTGCCGTTGGTGTTCATGGTGGCGTTGCCGTTCATAATGACATCGCCCACGGCCAAACCGCTGTTGCCCGCCACGATGCTGGCGGTAGCGCCGCTGTTGATACCTATTGCACCGTTAAGTACTGAGTGGGTTTGCAGCGTGAGACTGTTGCTGCCGCCGGTGAAGGTGATGGCATTGGCTTGGGTATTGCCAGAGGTAGCGAAACCGCCGCTGATGGTACCCGCATTAGTGATGGACATGTCGCGGCCTATGATGCCGACACCGCCTTGACTTCCAACACCATTGAAGACACCACCTGCCGCGCCGCCTTCACCGTTGCCGCCGTTGCTGCTGTAAAAGCCTTGGCCGCCGACGGCGTCGAAGCCAGATAAGCCGCCGGTAATGGTGCCATTGTTAATAAAATTGATCAGACCTGCTGGCGCGAATACACCGGCGCCGCCGCCGCCGCCGCCGCCGCCGCGGTTGATGTCGACGAAGTTCATGCCGTAACCACCGGTGCCGCCCTTGATGGTGCTATTGTTCGTGAAATTGGTCAGCCCTGTCGCGGCGACGACACCGGCCCCACCGCCGCCGCCGCCGCCGTCGGCGTATCCGTCGCCCAAGCCGCCAGCGCCGCCGCGACCGCCAGTGATCGCGCTAGCGTTAGTGCTCTCGTCAATTGCCATGAGCACACCAGTAGCGCCGCCACCGCCACCGCCACCGCCACCTCCCATGACGATGGTGTCGCTGCCGCCGCTGCCGCCCAAGCCGCCGCTGCCGCCGCTGCCGCCGCCCGAGCCACCGTTGCCGTTGCCTCCCTGTCCTCCCAATCCGGTCGTGCTGTCACCCGCTGTCCAGCCGTACGTCTTATCGTCCTGAGTTGAATAACCGCCGCCATAACCGCCATCTCCACCCGCCAGGGCTGCTGTACTACCCAGCAGCAAGGCCAGTGCTACGGCACTTCTACCCACGAACGTCGTTGTGCGGCTGCCGCCGCTGCGCTTGCCGCGTGCACGCGCAATTTCTGACACGGCCACCCAGATGCCGAGGGTGGGATTCCAGAGGCTGCGGTAGCTGATGTTCATTAAAGGCCTGAGCGTGAGATAAGAGTTGCTGAATTCTAGGTCAGCTCCATTCTTTGCGCATACGACTAAAGTCGTAGATCAGGCTGAATGTGAAAGATATTTCCTGTTTTGGTCGATAAACACGACAAGATGGCAGCAATGGGCCATTGATTTACTGCTGGCATGGCATGCGATTCGAGAAGTATGGGAAGAATGGCGAAGTAAGGAAAATGCTGAAAATGTCGTAGTCGGCGCTGAGAACAGAGCAGTTTTGTAGAACGTAACGGTGCTTAAAACAGTACTGAAAATCGCATGGGAAGCGGATTAAAGCCGTCGATGCAAAGCGTAAATTTAAACGCTTTGCATGCGAAAGATGGCAAAACGAGGTTAAGGTGCAGGCACCAAGCGCAGCACTTGCCCGCGCGCTTCATCTGTCACTATATACAGCAAGCCATCCGGTCCTACACGTACATCGCGCACGCGTTGTTCCAGATCCGGCAGCAGACGTTCTTCCTGTACCACTTTGCCATCCTTGATTTCCAGCCGCGCCAGATAGCGGAACTTGAGCGAGCCTACAAACAGATTGCCTTGCCACGCTTTGCCGTATTTATCGCTGTGCAGGAATGCCATGCCGGATGGTGCGATCGATGGCGTCCATTGGTAGAGCGGTTGTTCCATGCCTGCTTTGGTAGTTAGCCCTGCGCCGATTTTGCCACCGCCGTAATTTTCACCGTAGGTGATGATGGGCCAGCCGTAGTTCTTGCCGGCTTGTGGGCGATTGATTTCGTCACCGCCTTGCGGGCCGTGTTCGTGCATCCACAATCTGCCATCCGGTCCCAGCGTCGCGCCTTGTGAGTTGCGATGGCCTATGCTCCAGATTTCTGGCAGCGCACCGACTGTGCCGACAAATGGATTGTCCGGCGGTACCGAACCATCCTTGCGTATGCGGATGACTTTGCCGTGATGATTGTCCAGCGTTTGCGCATCCTGCATGCGACTGTAGCGGTCGCCCAGCGTGAGGAATAAAGTGCCGTCGTTGTTCTCGACGATGCGACAGCCGAAGTGGGCACGGCTGGCGAACTTGGGTTGCTGGCTGAAGAGTACTTTGACTTGCTCCAGCTTTTTTAAATCGTTCGACAAACGCGCTGATGCCAACGCGGTGGAGTTGCCACTGCCGCCAGTGTGGCTATTCGCTTCTTCGCTGTAGCAAAAATAAATGATGCGATTATCGGTAAAACGACTGTCGGTAATCACATCGAGCAAGCCGCCCTGACCGCCGACTTCTATCTTCGGCAAACCAGTCAACGGTGCCGAAAGTGCTGCGCCTGCTTGCGCGATGCGCATATTCCCCGAGCGTTCGGTCACGAGCATGCGATTGCTATCGATGAAGGCAACGGCCCACGGATGATCCAGACCTTGTGCGATGACTTCGGTACGTATCTTGTTTGTCGATTGTGCAAATGCATCGCCCGAGGTCATGCACATCATCGCTCCCAGCATGCAGATGACTTGCGACCAAGGTGCGCGTGTTGCGTAACGGTGCAGAGAGAATGATGGTGTGTGCATGCTGGCCCACCGATATAAAAACCGCCCGGCGGGTGCCGAGCGGATTAATTAGATTGCTGCAGATGTGGTGTACAGCGTAGTGCACAGTGTGCGAACACCATCGTATGGTGTTATCCGGCGCGAGTGGATTCAGGGCGCGTTGTGGGCTGTGACATCTGCTACGGTTTTATTAGATATTTTATGAAGGGCGAGGTGGTTTACTCGGCAGTGCTTTGACGCTGGTGATGGCATATCCCTTTGCATTGATTTGTCCAAATGGATTATCAATCGCAAAGTCTGCCAGGTGCGTTGCATTGTCTGCGAGATCGACGCTGCGATCTGTCGGTTCCCAATCGGTGTTGACGACTTCTTCTGGAAGTAATCGGCCTTCCGGCACTGCGAGGTATGAAAAGTGGCCTGCGTGTTCTGCTCTCCGGTAAATATCTATGCGCATGACAAGTCCTTGGAAAAATGAGTGGGGGTCTTGTGCGACCTTACATAGCGACAAAGGTTGCGTCATCAGCATAGCCGATCTTTTTGAAACAAGATGGCGTGATATTTGCTATGGATTGCTGCCTAGTAAGGTTTTTTTGATAACTGAGATGGCAGTTGGCTAAAAGTTAGAGTTTTGCGCGTAGATAGTCGCTTTTTTGCACAAAATAGGGACATTTCTGTTGCTGTAGGTTACGTTTCGGCAACCAAATGCTTGACTGCGTGTTAATCTGCCAATTCGTTGCGCCAGATTGGTGACATACGCGAACTGCTCCATTTGTGCGAAGTGTAGGAGGTGGTCATGTTGAAATACGATTTTTCAGTGAAGACGCGCGAAGGCCAAAAGCTTGAAAGCATAGTCATCGGCGGTATGGATCGTGGTGATGCAGAACGCAAGCTGCGACAAATGTATCGACATTGCGAAGTCTTGCGTTGCGATATCAAAGGCGCTGTTCAGCGACCGGGCATTGCGCAATCAGTCGACGATATCTTGACGCTCATCTCGCGCTGAATCTGGCTGCTGGATAAAGCCGTCGGCTAGTAGTTCATCGAGCAAGGTTTCGTAATCCTGCGCACCGCGGCTGTTCGGTGCGTGCTCAAAAATGGTTTTGTTGTGCGCAGGACTCTCAGCGAGGCTGACGTTCTCTGCAATGCGAGTGCGACAGACATCGGCACCGAACTTCTCTTCCAGCACTTTCAATACTTCCCAGGCCATGCCGCGTCGTCCATCGAAGCGCGTTAACAAGTAACGCCGATTGACGCGACGCTTCAAGACCGGCTCCAGTGCACGCAAGGTTTTTTCGATTTGCATCGCACCTTTTGCTGACAGATGATCGGCTGATACCGGCACGATCAGACTATCGCAGGCAAAGATGGCATTGAGCGACAGCACGCCTATCAGTGGACAACAATCGATCAGTACCGGCGTATTCGGATCGTGGAATTTTTCTGCGCGCAATGTGGCGTTGAGCATATTGACGATGTTGTAGCCTTTGCCGAACAGCGTATCGACCTTGGATAATTCCATGTGTGCGGGAATCAGGCCGAGGCCGCTGGTGGCGGACGTTTGCACTAACTCTTGCAGTGGGCGATTACGCTGGAACAGACTGAGGATGGTGTCGTCGCCGGAGTTTGCCGTGATGCCGGCAATGGCGCTCAAGTGGGCTTGTGGATCGAGGTCAATACCGTAGGGACGGCAACCGCGCCGCGCCAACGCAGCAGCTAGATTCAGTGCAGTGGTGGTTTTGCCCACGCCGCCCTTCTGGTTGAATACCGTGACTATCGTCATAAGCTTTCCGCCTCTGTTACTGCTATGCATATTTGTATGCAGTTTCAGAATAGTAACATTCGCTTATTTCTAATCATCAAGTATCGCTACACAATTCTATGCAAGAGATATCGTGACTGTGGAGTGCGCGGTTTACTTAAGGTGTATTTAACTCGAGTTTTAAACTGCTCTGAGTTTTTTCCCTAATCTGCGCCATCCAATAATGACACCGGTAATGCTGAGTGTCGCGCCCCCCAGACTCAATATGATCAGTAGTATGTCCCATAGCGGACGTCGGTCCAGCAGTGGTAGCCAATCCCAGCTATGCAGCATCGCAAAGAGCCAGCGACTTGTGCGTTTATGGCTGTCGATCTTGCCCAAGACTAAGCCTGTATGCGGATCAATGTGTACCCAAGTAGCGTGCGGATCATCAAAAATCACACGGAGTATAGGTAAAGGCTTTTCGCTGCCACCGCCCATCGTGTGAGGTTCACGTGCGTAGTAATACAGATCGTAATGATCAAGTTGTTCGACACTTGCCACCGATGCTGGCAATAGCTGTCGTGCACTGGCTAGCAATGCATTCTGATCAATTGTTCGCGCTGTTGCGCTGTGACTATCCAGTAGTGAAGGTGCACCTACTGCGCCATAGGCGAGTACGGTGGAGAGCCCAAGGTTATGCGTCCAGCGCAATTCACGAACAGGGTGATCAATAGCGGCTAGCAAGTTTTTCGGTGCTGCATCTTGCGTTGAAATCGTCAGTGGTCCGCCTTGCATTAATTCTGTGCGTAATGGTTGCGCGCCACTGTCAAAGATGCGCCAGGGATTCATGGACATCAGGCCGCTGAAAATCCACGTGATCGTGATCACTGCAAAGAGCAAGCCTGCGATGTGATGCCACTTCATGATTCCATTTTGATAGGGCGAATGCGAGCCATTGCGATACGGCCTGGAAAATCGCCAACGCGTGATGCCGACTATCGTCCCGGTGATCGCGGCTACGATGCCGAGGATGGATAAGTAGATAACGATATCCGTCCAATAGGCGTTAAAAACATTGCCACGAAACGGATAGAGCCAGTGTATCCATGCGCCTGCATAGTTCCAGATACGCTCGTTGCGGGTTGCATCTCTTACGACCTCCCCCGTTTTGCCCGAAACATAAACCAGCGTCGCATCCTGGTCATTGATTTCTATTCGATGCAGCGGTCTATGCGCATCAAGTGCGCGTGAGTGAGTAAATGCATCTTCATCCACGCTATCAAGGTAACTGACGGTGGTGCCCTTGCCTGCATAAGCGGCAGCGCTGGCAAGCGCATGTTGAACATCTACATTGCGCAAGCGCTCGCCGCTTTGCGCATCGATGACTACCGTACTACCTACACGAGCGGGTTGCTTGCTACCCATTGCATCTGATTTCTTGTTCGTGGGGGAAATCAGATAAACCGGTTTACCCGCACTCGCATTAGCCAATCGCAATTCAGATAGGGGACCCGTGATGCCAGCAGCATCAAGTGCCTGCTTGGGAGAAAGCAAATTGAGCTGTGCATCAATAGGTGGCAAGTGTTGCAGGCGTTCCCGTTCCGTGAGTTTGGGATAGCCGACATACATCATCACTACGCCCGAGATAAACCACATCGCAAAGAAAACGCAAGCGACAATACCTAGCCACCTATGTACAAGAAACAAATAACGTTTCAAGCGGATCCGCATCAATTTCTCCGATTAAAAAGTGATACGCAGCGTCACGTCTGCAGTGCGTGGTGCACCAAGATAGGCAGAGGCGGCAGTGCTGCTAACGCTGGTGTTGGCAGCATAGATTTTATCGGTGGCATTACGGATACGTCCTATCAAGGAGACATTACGATTGATCTGATAAGCCAGGCCGAGATCAAGCAGTGTGTAGCTTGGCCAAACCATCGTGTTTGCAGCATCGGCATAGACTTTACCGACACGGCGTATACCCATGCTGGCTTGTAGAGCCGGCGTAATTGCATATGATGTCCACAGATTTGCTACGGTCGCTGGTATGTTGGTTGGGGTATTGCCCGCCAGAGAAACGCCGCCTTGTCTGAAATCTTCGTACTGCGCATTGACGTAGGTAAAGTCAGCGCGTACTGCCCACTGGCGTGTCGCTTGCAAGCCGACTGACAGATCAATACCCTTGGCGCTTTGTTCTCCCACCAGTATCGTCAGCGCACTATTGTTGGGATCTTGGGTCGCGATGTTCTTGCGGGCGATACTGTAGATGGCTGCCGTCGCACTTCCTTTTCCTTGCCAGAAATCCAGCTTGGCGCCGATCTCTAACTGACGTCCTGTTGTGAGTTCGGTATTGGTGATGGCATTCGCAAAAGACGCGGTTGCAAGTGAGCCTGCCGGTGGATCGGCTGCCGTTGCGTACTGTATATAAGTCATTGCGTTTGGTGTGATGTCCCAGACCAGACCAACACGACCTGTCGTGGGGTTATAACTGCGCTCATAGCTCGCTGGATTACTGGCGTTCACAACACCACGATTGATCAAGTTCAAATCGATACGTTCATGACGCAATGCCGTTACGAGATTTAACGCTGGTAGCAGAGATGTTCGATTTTCCACGTACAAGGCGGTGGTTGTAACCTTGTTTGTCATGCTTGGCACAAAACCCGGCGTCATACCTGGAATATCAAAGAAGTTCTCTGTCACAAAGTTGTAGGGATCAACCGTACTCACCGTTCCCGGCAAACTTTTCGGAAAGCGAGTCTGTTTGTTTAATGCCATATCCAAACCAAAGGACCAATCGCTGCGGAGTCCTGCGAGCTCACCTTTATATGTGCCATCAATTCGATTGCCGACTACGCGTTGATCATGCCGTTGTAGGAATGCACCTGAGCGTATGACTTGTGTATTGTCGGCATTAAAACGGTAAGTCTCAACGTTACGGTAATCGCGCTGAGCATCATAAGCGTAAAAAGTATTCTTGAAATGCAGCGCATCATTGACTTGCAAATCAGTGATCGAACGCAGCCATTGCACACGTTGTTTATAAATACCATCGGCGCTGTTGTAGTTTTTGAAGCGCGTGCCGTCATCTATCCGCAAGGTACCAGCAATTGGATTTAGCAAAGGCGTGCCCCAATAAGGACGATCAACCACATCATTCTGATATTCATACGCCAGAGTATGCGTAAGGCCTCGTCCGAAGTCTGACAGCAGTGAAGTTGCCAATTGGGTGGAATGTGTTTTAGTGCCATCCGTCCATCCATCCGAATGGTGATCATTCAAATCGATACGCAAATAATGTGATGGCGTCCCTGAATCATCACCTGCTATACGGCGATTCAATCCGATGGATGCCTCCTTCAAGCCCTCGCTTCCTACACGTACGCGCCCCTCGGAAACATCGTCACGTTGAGCGATCTTGGTAATGTAATTGATCGAACCACCAACGGCACCGGCACCGTATAAGAAACTAGACGGCCCACCGATGGCTTCGACGCGATCATAGATCCAGCTATCGACTGCCCGGTTCGCGATCGTGTAGTTCAAATCTATACCGTTGTACAACTGGCTGACCGAGCCACCGCTGAAGCCGCGATAACGAACGGTAATATTGCCGGGCGCGTTGTGCGCGCTTACGCCCGGAATTGCCTTGAGAATTTCCTGCGTATCTTCTGCGCCGCGTGCATCTATGGTGGCTCTATCGACCACGGTTACTGTCGCAGGTGTTTCGCGCGGTGTCAGACCTAGGCGGCTACCGGTAGTCGTCGGTGTATCCAGATTGATGATGCCGTTTGCCATAGGTGCTGCCACCTCAACAACAGGAAGGGTTTTTTCGGCTGTCGATTGTGCGTGCACCGGACGCATAGGCATCGCCGTCGCAGAAAACAGCACGGCTAGCAAAAGAGCTGTCTTTGCAGGTTTAAAAGAATGTGCCATCCGCGTGTAGTCATGGTTGCAAATGTTAATAACGCGAGAAGACGCGTAACGATCAGGCACGGAAAATAATATTGTTCGTTGTGAAAATCTTGATGAAGACATGTCTACTTTCTTTCCTGAATAAATATAGGTAACGCCTTGCGGCATTGGGTGCTTCACTCATCATCGAAACATCGTGCTGTTGTTCGACGGGCGTAAAGCGCTAGTCAGGAAAGAAAGGGCGGTGCGCGCGACTGTGCCGTTGTCCATATAAAAAGTGGCTGAGGCGATTGATAAAACAGCGATGGCAACATGAACTCGCTAACGGCACGCGGTATCACATACTCGCTGGAAGGCGGCAAACCAAGCGCGCCGGCATGGTTCAAACAATACGGACAATCTTCCATATGCAAACCGTGCTCGCCCGGCGCAGAAGAATCAGATGGTTGATTATCTGTTTGAATAAAGCGCATGCCATCGGCTGAGCAAATTTCAGCCCACGACGTAGCTTGCTTACCCTTTGCATTCAGTGCATGCGAAATCGAGGGCGCTAGCGAACCAAACAAGATCACAAGCAATGTAATCCAGCTCACAAGGACAAGGCGATAAGGACGCGATGTCATGTCAGTCGCCTAGCTATTCTGATAAAGAAGTTCATGCTTTCTTATTGGGCAGAATGACTGGCTATGCCAAGTGCCGCACGGCTCGTGATGACGCACGATGGTGCGCATTTAACATGAGCGTTCAGAGCCGGAAGTGGCACGAGCTGCATTTCGACCGCATGGCCGAGCGACGATGGCGATGCGAGTGACGCATAGCGATAGATGCTGAATAACAGCGCGGCGATGACCAGCGCGATCAGATTGAGGGTGATGACGAATTTACGGCGAGTTGACATGGCGAACTCCTGTTTCGATATGAAGATACACCGACAGACGAACGCCATCAGGCGCACGCGCTATCGGTACTCAGCAACGATCAGGAAAAAGCCGGAGGAGCGCGCGGTTGCGCAACGACCCATGCGTACAGCGGGCGCGATGCTTGATAAAACAGAGGAGGAAGAACGTGGTCACCACTGACGACCGGCATGGCGAAGTCAGCAGAAGGCGGCAAACCGAATGATCCGGCGTGCGTTAAACAGAAGGCGCAGTGCTCGAGGTGCATGGCCTTTTCAGCCGGTGCAGGCGCTTGCTGATTCTGGTCGTTATCGACCTTCATCATCTTGCTGCCTTCCACGGTACAAATTTCTACCCAGGCATTCGGTGCGCCTTTGGCGGCAGCAACAGCGTGAGAAATCGAAGGCGCAAGCGATGCCAGCAGAATCGCAAAACATGCGATCCAGGTAGCAAATCTATGAGTGGCTTTCGTCATTCTCATTACAAGGTATCGACGGAGAAAAAGATGTTTAGGTGCTTACTCAATGCTTGAGCGTAGCGGCGACTTTGCGGCGTATTATAGTTTGCCTTCCATGAAATGGGTAGTTAGGTCGATTTCGCTGTTGCGCATTGCAGACTTAATGTTAAAACATCACATCATGCAAATTAAGGAACGCCTGGAACAATGAACACTCCTCATCCTGTTACGCCACAACAAACGCGACTGTTGGCCGCTGCAGCTATTTTGCTTGTTGTGCTGGTGATCTCTGGCATCCGTCCTTTGGATCGTGCGACGTGGTTGATGGAAGTCATGCCGGTGTTGATTGCACTGCCAATTCTGGCTTGGTCGTACAGGAGTTTCCCGTTAACGCCCTTGTTGTATGGCCTGATTTTCATACACGCGCTGATCTTGATCATCGGCGGTACGTACACTTATGCACATGTTCCGGCCGGTTTCTGGGTACAGGATTTGTTTTCACTTGCGCGTAATCCCTACGACAAGCTCGGTCATCTTTGGCAAGGTTTGGTGCCGGCTTTGGTGGCGAAAGAAATTTTTGTGCGCAGGGAATTTGTCTTCGGCAAGAAAATGGTCGCCTTCCTGTCGATTTGCGTCGCGATGGCTATCAGTGCCTGGTATGAATTGATCGAATGGTGGGCAGCACTCATCATGGGACAAGGCGCGGATGAATTCCTCGGTACGCAAGGTGACCAATGGGATACGCAATCCGATATGTTCATGGCATTCATCGGCGCAACAGTGGCAGTTGTATTGCTGGCCAAACTGCATGACAGGCAAATCGCCAGATTAAAAGAATGTAGCTAACAGGAACTGTAAAAAGCGAGCTGCTCGCATACGATGTAAGCTCGCTAGTCGTCTTTATTAAAACAAAGAGGAGCATTCGACATGAGTACTGATCGTCACGTTACCTTATTCCATTCACCGAATACGCGCTCGACTGGCACATTGATCATGCTGGAAGAACTGGGCGCTGATTACGATTTGCATGTTTTGAATATCAAAGCTGCAGAACAGCTGGCGGCTGATTATGTGGCGATCAATCCCATGGGTAAGGTACCGGCGATTCAGCATGGCGATGCCTTGATTACCGAGCAGGCTGCGATTTATATGTATTTGGCGGATCTGTATCCCGAAGCAGGTTTGGCACCGGCAATCGGCGATCCTTTGCGCGGTCCGTATTTGCGCTGGATGGTGTTTTACGGTTCCTGTTTTGAGCCTGCACTGATTGATTTTTCGCAGAAGCGCGATCCTGCGCCGAGGGGACTGAGTCCTTATGGCGATTACGCGACCGTCATCAAAGCCGTGAACGATCAATTAGCCAAAGGCCCGTATATATTGGGCGACAAGTTCACGGCGGCAGATGTGCTGTGGGGCATCGCCTTGAACTGGACCACGAAGTTCAAGTTGCTGGAGGTAACGCCGGTCATACGTGAGTATATCGATCGCATCGTTCCGCGGCCGGCAGTGAGACGGGCACGGGCTAAAGACCTGGAGTTGTTGGCAGCACAAACAAGCTGATTGAATACTTTGCATATTACTCAACCTGAAGCGGGAGTAGAACATGCATAAGCACGATGACGCTGCCAAGAAGCTATTTGGCAAATCCTACGATCAGTTGGACGAGAGCGCCAAAAAAGTCACGCATCATGTTATCGAGCGTACGCACATTGCCAGAGATGTCGGCAAGGATGCTGATGCAGTAACGAGTCGCGGTCAACGCGCAGCAGATGCGGTTGCATCGTTTGGCGGTTCGTGGACTTTCATCGGTTTGTTTGCGGCGGTGATGGTTGTCTGGGTATTGCTGAACTCCTATATCCTGCTTCGACATGACAAGGCCTTCGATCCTTATCCTTACATCTTGTTGAATCTGGTGTTGTCTATGCTGGCAGCGATACAAGCGCCTATCATCTTGATGTCGCAGAATCGGCAGGCCGAGAAAGACCGTCTGACGGCACAACACGATTACGAAGTGAATTTGAAGGCCGAGTTGGAAATCATGCTCTTGCATGAGAAGCTGGATATGCTGCGGGAAGGACAGTGGAGCACCTTGCTGGATATTCAAAAAGAGCAAGTTGCATTACTGAAGAGCCTGATTGAGAAAAATCGACCTGCCGGATAAAAGGATAGACCTTGAACCAACAAGTACTTCAGCAATATCTGCACGAGCAAATTCCTTTATCGCAAGCGATGCACGTTGAAGTACGCAGTGCGCAACTGGAGGAAGTGATACTCGCCGCACCGCTGGCACCGAATATCAATCATCAGGCAACCGTGTTTGGCGGCAGCGCCTCCGCCGTGGCGATACTGGCAGCATGGTCCTTGTTATACACGCGACTCAGGCATGAAGGTGTCAACAGCAATCTCGTCATACAAAGCAATACGATGCAGTATCTATTGCCTATCAATGGCACGTTCATGGCGCGCTCGTATTTGGAAGAAACGGCTGACTGGCCGCGGTTTATGAATATGCTGATCCGCAAAGGACGCGCACGGATGTCGGTTACGTCCGTGCTGGAATACGAGGGCCGGGAAGTAGGCAAGTTGCAGGGCGAATTTGTGGCGTTCTTGGTTGAGGAAGACTGATTGCAGATTTCCAGGTCTTGTCTGACCTCAAGAGCGCATTTCCTTTTTTAAGATATAGTGCTGCTCACGCAAGACCGCAGCGGCTATCGCTATCGTGGATAGTGCCTTGAAGATGGCATTTTTGCACTAGGCGCATGCGAACTATTTCCAATCTGAATCACCCTTATTTCATACTTTTTAAATCATGAGCACCGACAACTTCAACGCAAAAGATGTGACCCGTCCAACCGGTAAAGCACCGGATCCTAATGCCAAGTTTTGGGATATCGCTGATACCTTCGTTCATTTGGCGAATGAAAACTGCAAAGGTGCAGATCGCGGCCAGGTTTGCGCTGCGATGATGTACGCGGCAGCGCGCTTCAATGCATTTACCGCTTCAGTCGATGCGCCATCGGCAGACATGTTCAAATCCGAACTGAATCCTGCCATTGCTTACTTCCGTGGCGAATTTGAAAAAATGCTGCAAGAAAATTTCCGCGATTACGCTGAAAATTTCAAAAGCTACCATCCAGAAAAAGCGTGATGTGCGTTTGATCGTGTAATACGGTCAGTGCATTAAAAAAGCCTCCTTGCTGTCGCGTGACAGCAAGGAGGCTTTTTTGTATTCGTAGTCGCTGATTGTCTGGCTATTACGCCGATTTGGACAAAATGTTGAAATGTTCAACAACTGGCGGCGAGGCAAAGAATGGGCCGACAATCGCGCGCCAATCCTGGAATGCCGGCGAACCACGGAAATCAACGGTATGGTTTTCCAGTGTTTCCCAGTAGATTTGCACGACGTAGCGTTCTGGCGTTTCTATGCATTTGTTGATGACGTGCGACTTATAGCCTTTTGCCTTGGAGATCACTTGTTCCAGGCCGCGTTGTACGGCCGCGTCAAATTCGGTTTGCTGGCCTGGCGGGATGCGGATATCGACGAGTTCGAGAATCATGTTTGCTTCCTGTAGAAGTTTTGAGGATGCGGAATTATTACATGTTGGCTGTTGTGCTGCATCTGTCGCGGTTTTTGCTCTTGTGAGCTTTTGATTCAGTGTGTCCAATTTGTTTGGGCTTGCTACTGGTCAGTTCCGGGCTATATGCGTAATCTGTCTGTAT
This sequence comes from Herminiimonas arsenitoxidans, assembly GCF_900130075.1. Lineage (NCBI taxonomy): Bacteria > Pseudomonadati > Pseudomonadota > Betaproteobacteria > Burkholderiales > Oxalobacteraceae > Herminiimonas > Herminiimonas arsenitoxidans. Next base: position 2,341,854 of record NZ_LT671418.1, on the reverse strand, counting down.
TGCAAACCGGTTGAGTGCTCTTGAAGCGCAGCCTTATGTACTCATCTTGAGTTAAACGATTAAGCGAAAGAACACCATGCAAAAAATTCTTGCAGGAATCATGTTGGCGGCTACGGCGGTGTTGGCGGTGCCGGTACATGCGCAACAGATCGGTGAAGTCAGCACGGCATTTCGCTGGCTAGGTAAAAATGATCGTATCGTGATCGAAGCGTATGACGATCCCAAGGTGTTGGGTGTTTCCTGCTTTGTATCGCGGGCGCGTACTGGCGGTGTGAGCGGTACGGTAGGTTTGGCGGAAGATACGGCGGATGCATCGATCGCCTGTCGTCAGGTTGGTGACACCTTAACCTTCAAGGGAAAATTGCCGCAGCAGGAAGATGTCTTCTCCGAGCGCCAATCAATCTTGTTCAAGCGCCTGCATATCGTGCGCGTGGTTGATCCGGTGCGTAATACCTTGGTGTACCTGACGTATTCGGACAAGTTGATAGACGGCAGTCCGAAGAATGGTGTGACGGCAGTGCCCGTGCCGCGCAACAATCCGATTCCGTTGAAATAATCTCTTTCACCTCACCTGCTCCAATCATGAACGATCAAAATAAAATCAGTCCGGTTGTGATTGCCTCTTATCTATTGGCAGCAGCGAGCTTGCTGTTGGTCATGCATCAGGGTTTGCTGGCGGCCTTGTTCTCCGGCTTGCTGGTGTATTCACTGGTGCAATTGCTGGCCCCTAAATTAAGCAAGAAACTGGTGGGGCAGAGAGCGCAAGTGGTCGCGGTTGCCTTGTTGAGTATTTTGATCGTGACTTGTCTGGCGGTGGCGATCTGGGGCGCGATTACATTTTTTCGTAGCGATGCCGGTCGCATTTCGGTGTTGTTGCAGAAAATGGCAGACATACTGGAAGCCTCGCGCAGCCAGATTCCTTTATGGATAGCCGCGTATATCCCGGTTGATGCGGCAGCCTTGCAAACCATGATCACGAGCTGGCTGCGTTCGCATGCACTGGAAGCACGCTCGATGGGGAGTGAGGCAGGTCGAATTTTTGCCCATATTTTGATCGGGATGATCATCGGTGCGATGGCTGCCTTGTACGACACGACAACGACACGCGTCTATAAGCCTTTGGCTGAAGCACTGCATGCACGCATGGTGATCTTGCACGATTCCTTCCGCAATATTGTGTTCGCGCAGGTGCGGATTGCCGGTATCAATGCGGTGCTAACTGGTATCTATCTGATCATCGTGTTGCCATTGGCAGGTATCGAATTGCCGCTGCGTAAAACCATGGTGGCGGTGACCTTCTTCGTCGGCTTGTTGCCGGTGATTGGTAATCTGATTTCCAATACGATATTGGTGATTATCGGTTTATCGCATTCGCTGCATACGGCATTTGGTTCGCTGATATTCCTGATGACGATACACAAGCTGGAGTATTTTCTGAATGCGAAAATCATCGGTCAGCATATCAATGCACGTACTTGGGAATTGCTGACGGCGATGTTGGTGATGGAATCGATCTTCGGGATTCCCGGCGTGATCGCAGCACCGGTGTTCTACGCGTATGTGAAGAAAGAGTTGAGTGATCGCGGCTTGGTGTAAGCGCGAGCAAACAATTCTTTCTTATCGCATTACTTTTGCGCTTGCAGCCATGCGACTGCGCCGATGCCAGCAGCGCGTCCGCTGGCAAAACAGGCTGTGAGTAGATAGCCGCCGGTAGGCGCTTCCCAATCCAGCATCTCGCCCGCACAAAATACGCCAGGCATTGCTTGCGCCATTAATTGTTCATTCAAGGCTTCAAACACGACGCCGCCGGCGCTGCTGATCGCTTCATCAATAGGACGTGCTGCAATCAAGCGTAGCGGTAAAGCCTTGATGGCGGCAGCGAGTTTGTGCGGCTGCGCATAATCTGCCTTGCTTACGCATTCATGCAACAGCCCTGCTTTGACACCGGCGATGCCGACTTTGCTTTGCAGATGACTGGCGATCGAACGCGAGCCGCGTGGGTGCGCAACTTCCTCCATCACGCGTTCCAGCGTTTTACCTGGAGCGAGGTCTAGTGTCAGTATTGCTTCGCCTTGTGCGGCTATCTGATCACGCAAGTGTGCCGACAGTGCATAAATCAAGCTGCCTTCAACACCTGTTGCCGTCACGACGAATTCGCCCTGCCGTTGATGTGTGACGCCGTGCATATCGACACAGCTTGCAACGACAGGCTTGATAGGCTGACCGGCAAAACGCTCCTGGAAGTGCGTACTCCATGCTATGTCGAAGCCGCAGTTGGCTGGTTTCAATGGTGCAGTCGTTATGCCTTGTTGCTCCAGTAATGGTACCCATGTGCCATCGGAGCCGAGTCTTGCCCAACTACCGCCGCCAAGTGCGAGCACGATTGCATCGGCTTGGACCGTCAGTTCTCCGTCCGGTGTATTGAAGCGCAGGCTGTGATCATCATTCCACCCTAACCAGCGATGTCGCATATGGAAGCGCACGCGAGTGTCACGCAGTCGCTTCAGCCATGCACGTAATAAAGGTGCGGCTTTCATATCGGTGGGAAAGACACGACCGGAGCTGCCGACAAAGGTGGGTATGCCCAAGTCGTGCACCCATGCGCGCAATGCTTCCGGATCGAAGGTTTGCAGCATGGGGGCAATCTGCTGCGCGCGCGCGCCGTAGCGCGACAGGAAGGGTTCGCTTGCTTCGGTATGTGTGAGGTTCATGCCGCCTTTACCGGCCAGCAGGAATTTGCGGCCGACGGATGGCATCGCATCGTACAGATCGACGCTGATGCCGTGAGCAGCCAGAACTTCGGCCGCCATTAAACCGGCCGGGCCGCCGCCGATAACGGCAACTGTACGTGTTTGTAGATTCGACATCATGCCCATCTTGCGCGGAGAGTGAGCGCGCTATGTAGCGATTGTGGATGAAGGGCTAGGGTAAAACGCATGAGATTCCAGTCTGGATGCCGGATGGCAGAAATTGCTGCGCCATCCATAGAAGGCGCCATTCTTGATCAAGGCAGGGATTTGTACAAGCCTTGTGCAAAACGATGAGCTAGCGCGCATGGGCGATAATGATGCATCACTGACGCCGTTTCTCAACTAATTCTATTTATCGAACATGACACTTACTCGTTGCAGTTGGGCCAATCCAGCCAATCCTCTCTACCTCGCATATCACGATGAAGAATGGGGCGTGCCTTGCCATGATGAAACACGCTTGTTTGAAATGCTGAATCTGGAAGGTGCACAAGCAGGACTGAGCTGGTCGACGATACTCAATAAGCGCGAGACTTATCGCGCGGCCTTTGATCAGTGGGATGCAGAAAAAATAGCGCGTTACGATGCGAAAAAAGTTGCCTCGCTGCTAGCCGACCCAGGCATCGTGCGCAATAAACTGAAAGTGGCTGCTACTATTACCAATGCGCAAGCTTATCTGCGCTTGCGCGAGGAAGTCGGCGGGCTGGATCCATTCTTGTGGGCGTATGTAGATGGCAAGCCACTAGTGAATGCGTGGCTTAGCGCGAAGGAAACACCGGCAAAGACAGAATTGTCAGATCGTTTGTCCAAAGATCTGGCCAAGCGCGGTTTTAAATTCGTAGGGTCGACCATCATTTACGCCTATATGCAGGCTATCGGCATGGTGAATGATCATGCGGTTGATTGCTTTTGCCATGTCTCGCCAAAAAGAGCGAAAAAATGAGTATCTGTATCGATTAGGCAAAAAAAAGCCCGCACAGGAGGCGGGCTGAATCTATATCAAAGGAGGAGACATAGAGGAGACAACTGAAGTATAAGGACGGCCGTGTTATCAGGCTACTTTCCTTTTATGATATCGGACATTCACAATGTGAATACCATGGGATGTGATCATTTTGATATGTCAGCAGTTATGTCAGTGAATTGCTGCATGTAGCCAAACGTAATTGCTTAATTCTATAATTCTGGGCAAAAAAAAGCCCGCGCAGGAGGCGGGCTAAATCTATATCAAAGGAGGAGACATAGAGGAGACAACTGAAGTATATGAAGTATTGCCGCGTCGCACCAATTTCCTTTTCAAATAACAGATATAGATTATTTGCATAAGATGATCTTTTCGGCCTCGTTCCTGAATCTACGGGGCTGTAAAAGAGAGTAACTACTCGCATAAGTTCTTTTTCCCTGTTGTTTCAGCCGCAGCATGCCGGTTGCAAGCATGTCAGTTTGCCGATTTTACTCGGCACAAGATCCATATTTCTGGCTTAGCGCATATTTTTGCACTATAATGGTGCGATATATATGCCGCCATGTATCTCGCATGTTCGCTGGCAGAACAAGGAAGTGGGGACGACCCCACCGCTCCATCAACATTCGGGGACGGCCTTTGACTTTATAGGAGATCTATTCATGTCTTGGCTTATTCTCGTAATCGCAGGCGTGCTCGAAGTGGGATGGGCAATCGGCCTCAAATATACCGAGGGCTTTACCAAGCTATGGCCTACTGTTGGTACTGTGCTTGCAATGGTGGTCAGTGTTGCTTTGCTGGGCATCGCCATGAAGACTTTGCCGGTAGGAACTGCGTATGCGGTCTGGACCGGTATCGGTACGGTCGGTACGGTAATCCTGGGAATGGTATTGCTGGGTGATGCGGTAACTGCAGTGCGTATTTTCTGTATCTTGCTGATTGTTTGTGGCATCGCAGGTTTGAAAATTTTCAGCCCAGGCTGATTCCATAAAAAAACCGGAGCCTTACTCCGGTTTTTTTTATCAGTCTTTCTTCTTTTTCTTTGAGCGTTTCTTTTCTTTTGGCGCCAACATCGTATTGCGGCAGGTTTCTGCGCCACAGCGACATTCGTAGGCTTTCTTGATTTCTTTGGTTTGGCGTTCTTCTACGATCAAACCGTAGTCGTAGTTGAATTCTTCGCCACGCTTGATATCGCGCAAAGTATAGATAAAGACCTGACCATCTTCTTCGCGTGCTTCACAATTTGGTTCGCAAGCGTGGTTGATCCAACGCGCATCGCTACCGTCTACGCCACCATCGATCAATTTTCCATTTTCCAGACTGAAGAAAAACGTGTGATACGGATTTGCCGGATCGGCGCCATGTCGTTTGGCCGCTTTCTTGGCACTGATGCGTTCGCCTTCATATTCGACCAGCAAGGTATCGGCCGGTATTTTGCGTGTGGCGAAAACGCCGCGACCGTGGATGGGTGAGTTTCTGACGATGAAGGCGGGTTTGTCTGATGCTGCGGACGGTGTCTTGCTCGATTTGGTCATGTTGAATCTGATGGCGAAAGAATGAGTTGGTTCAGGCTTGCTTGGTTTCGACAAACGTTTGCAAGAAGCGTTCCACTTGCTACGCGCACTATTGTCACTCAATACGCGTGGAACGACAATTGTCTGTGCCGGATTGCGTGGCAATCAGTGCGGAATTGATACGATGTTATGCAGGTGAGCGACGCGACATCAACGTGTCATAAAAAAATGCATGCAAATCAAACCACTTATTCCTTGCTAAGGATGGTTGTGGATGACGTGCATGCAACGTGATAGTGCAGCGGATAGCAATCCGCCGAGATCAAACTAGTTGTTTAAAACTCTTCCCAATCATCACCGTTCTTGTCGACCGTAATCGGTTTTTGCGGTTGGCTAGCTGCTTTGCGTGCAGCGGCAGGCGGCGTTACTGGTTTGCCAGGAGCAGGAGCTTCGATCTCATGCGTCGATGCGCTAGACGCTTGTATTCGAGGCGCGGAGTATGTGGCCTCGTGCTCATTCAGGCGGAAGGTGCCGACCGCGCGGGACAATTCGACTGCTTGATCCTGCATGCTTTGCGCAGCTGCAGCAGCCTGTTCTACCAAGGCGGCGTTTTGCTGTGTCATTTCATCCATCTGGCTGATGGCGCGATTCACCTGCTCGATGCCGGCGCTTTGTTCCTGACTGGCAGAAGTGATTTCATTCATGATGTCGACCACGCGTTTGATCGAGGTGACGATTTCACCCATAGTGACGCCAGCTTGATCAACCAGTTTGCTACCGATATCAACTTGGCCTACCGAGTCGTCGATCAGAATCTTGATCTCTTTAGCTGCACTGGCGCTGCGTTGTGCCAGATTGCGCACTTCGCTGGCGACGACGGCAAAGCCGCGACCTTGTTCGCCAGCACGTGCGGCTTCGACCGCTGCATTCAGCGCGAGGATGTTGGTTTGAAATGCGATGCTGTCGATAACACCAATGATGTCGACAATTTTGCGTGACGAGGCATTGATGGAGCCCATCGTATGCACAACTTGGCTGACGACACTGCCGCCCTTGACTGCGACTTCTGAGGCCGAGACGGCAAGTTGGTTCGCTTGACGTGCATTATCGGCATTCTGTTTGACGGTTGAGGTCAGTTCTTCCATCGAGCTGGCGGTTTCTTCCAGCGAACCGGCTTGTTCTTCCGTGCGTGAAGAGAGATCCTGATTGCCGACTGCGATCTGGCCTGAAGCCGTGGCTATAGTGTCTGTCGATTGCTTGATCTTGCCGATGACTTCGGTCAGTTGATATTGCATCTGCTTGATGGAATACAGCAAGCTGCCGGCATGCGCTGAACGTGTTTCCACTTCGCCTGTCAGATCGCCATCGGCAATGCGACTCACGACGGCTGCGGCGTAACCAGGCTCACCACCTAATTGACGCGCCAATTGACGTGCGACCAGCATGCCCAAGCCAACGCTGACGATAATGCCGGCCAGTGCCAGTACAGCGATCAATAGACGTGATGTTTGGTACGTATTGCCGACTTGATCCACGCTGGCCTTGGCGCGCTGGTCGCTGTAGCGCACCATGTCTTGCAGCACTTTTTCAACGCCGCGCGAGCTCTTCAGCAATTGCGCGCTGTTCTCACTCACGTTGCCGTCGAATTGAGAGTTATCCAAGGACTGTTTGGAAATCAATGCGATGAAATCCATCAGACCTTGTTTCAACGGTGGCATCAGGCTTTCATATTGCTGATAAAGCTCCTGCCCTTCCTTGGTGTCTTGAAACAGTGGTTTGACTTTGGCGAGTTGCTCTTCAAGATGCTGCAAAGAGCTCGTCAATTCCTTGATGCCGGCGTTGCGATCACTGCGAGTAGAGGCCGACAGCAGCGTCATCTGGGCACGACTGGCGTAGATCAGATCGATGTTGGCTTCCTGCGCCGCCTTCAATGCGTGCAACTCATTGTTGTACAGACTTTCGGTCGATGCATTGATGTTGCTCATGTGAAAAATACCAAGTGCACCGATCGCACCACCTACTGCTGCGACTATCAAAAAACAAAGAATAAGTCTGACCGTTACGCGTAATTGTTGAAACCACTGCATATTTCTCTCCTATGAATTCAGAACCGCAGAACCGTGTTCGTTACTGCAAGATGTGATGGGACGGTGGGGCGGGTTTCTTTAGAATTCTTTCCAATCGTTGTCAGTACCCGTAGCCATGGTGAGCTTGGGCGTTGCTGTCGCGTCCTGCTCGTGTCGCGCAGGCAGGATCTTGTTTTTTGTTTTAGCAGTCGCACTGGAAATCGGTGTAACGCGGGCATGCGTTGTCACTTCTTGTCTGTCGGTACCCAGTTTGAATACGCTCACGACTTGCGACAGACTGCCGGCTTCTTGTTGCAGCGCTACTGCTGCTGCGGCCGCTTGTTCTACCAGTGCGGCATTCTGTTGCGTGACTTGATCCATTTGCGCAATGGCTTGGTTCACTTGTTCTATCCCGGCAGTTTGTTCCTGACTGGCGGCGGTGATTTCGCTCATGATGTCGGTCACGCGTTTGACGCTGTTGACGATTTCTTCCATCGTCTTGCCGGCTTGCGTGACTTGCAGGCTGCCCTCTTCTACTTTGTGTACAGAGTCACCGATAAGCGCTTTGATTTCCTTGGCGGCGGCGGCGGAGCGTTGTGCGAGATTGCGTACCTCGGACGCCACCACTGCAAAGCCGCGACCTTGTTCGCCGGCACGTGCGGCTTCAACTGCGGCATTCAAAGCCAGGATGTTGGTCTGGAAAGCGATGCCATCGATGACGCCGATGATGTCGACGATCTTGCGTGAACTATCCTTGATGGAGCCCATCGTTTGCACGACATCACTGACGACCTGGCCACCCTTGACGGCAACTTCGGAGGCGGAGGCTGCCAGTTGATTTGCCTGCAGTGCATTGTCTGCATTCTGGCGCACGGTTGAGGTCAGTTCTTCCATCGAGCTGGCGGTTTCTTCCAGTGAACCTGCTTGTGATTCTGTGCGGCTGGACAGGTCGGCATTGCCGGAGGCGATTTCGCCGGAAGCGGTGGTGATGGTTTCTGTGCCATGTCGTACTGCGCTGACGGTTTTGGACAAGCTGTCATTCATATCCTTGATCGCTTGCAGCAACTGCCCGGTTTCGTTGGATGATTGCACTCTGATCTGTTGTGTCAGATCGCCGGCGGCAACGCTCTTGGCAACCTGCACTGCTTCGCGCAGCGGACGCACGATCAGACGTATCAGCCAGAAGGCCATGAAGGCGGCAAGCAATACGCCGAAGGCAATGAATCCGAGCGAGAGATTACGTACCAGGGTGAAGCGTGTTTGCGATTCCTCGAATTCTTTTTTTGCTTCCTGCAATTGAAAGTCGATCAAGCCGTGTACATCATCACGTACCGGCTTGACTAACTCTTCCATCGGGCCGTTGACGATTTCAGTCACGCGCAAGACATTGCCGCCGCGTGATGCTGCAATGGCTGGCAGCAATGCTTTGTCGAGAAAAATTTTGTGGCTGGCAGAAAATTTGTCAGCCAGCTCTTTTTCAGCTGGTGTCAATTTAGTCTGCATGTAGTCGGCGAAGGCCTTGTGAATTTCCTTGGTGCGTTTTTCTATCGCATCCATTTTCGGTATGACCAGGTTGGGATCACCGTAAATCGATGCGGCCAAATCGAGTTGATTGATGGTCAGCAGTGTGATGACGACATTCAATTCTCCCAGTGCCACCGTGCGATCTTCATACACGCTCTTCAAAGCCTTGTTGGTCGTGTCCAGCGAGGTCAGTCCCAGCGCGCCAGTTGCAATCAGCAAGATGGATAGAATCCCCATCGCAAACAAGAGTAGCGATTTGATCGTTATATTCTTTAACATATGTATCCCAAGCAAACAGGTTGTAGTTGGAGCAGGGTAGTCGCAGATGATTGTGCTGCAGGCGCGAACCCATCCGCAGGGATGGGTTGGACGTGACTGGGGCTTTACAACGCGTGCTGTTCGATCAAACCCATTTCGTTGCTGGACATCAGCTTGTCGATATCGACCAGAATCAACATGCGCTGATCGACGGTGCCCAGGCCAACCAGATAATCGGTAGCCAGTGCGCCGCCCATTTCCGGTGCAGGTTTGATTTGCTCAGGTGTCAAGGTAATGACGTCGGACACGCTATCGACCACCATGCCCACCACGCGACCGCCGATGTTGAGTATCACGACAACGGTAAATTGATCGTAAGTCGGTGAGCCGAGATTGAACTTGATGCGCATGTCGATGATAGGCACGATGATGCCGCGCAGATTGACGACGCCCTTGATGAAGTCGGGAGCATTTGCGATGCGCGTGACGGTATCGTAACCGCGCAGTTCCTGCACTTTTTGTATGGAAACGCCGTACTCTTCGTTACCCAGTGTGAAAGATAAAAATTCCAGCGATTCGCCTGACATTGCATCGGTGACGGATTGTGTGCTGTTTGCGGCCATGTGCACCTCCTTGCAGTCTCTGTTATGCGTTCTGAGAACGTCTATTTTTAACGGATAGTTGCGGTTGCTGTAAGGCCCCTGTAAGGCTGTGGCCTTGCACTGATTCACCTTAAACAAATAGTTTCCATGAGTCAACGACGGTTACGATTTCGCCGTATTTGTACATGTATGCGTTGCGCGGCTGAAAAAGTTAGTTTTTCATAGAGAAGTGTTCGCGTATTACAAGAGCAGATTTCACATGTTTTGCACATCTGACATGTCTGAAGAATCGAAAAATATTGTTAAATCATGATTTCGCATATGTAGCGTGATGCATTGCGCGGATTTGTTCGGTACGCGGTCTTTGTCTTCGAATAAAAACGAGTGGAGTAAAATAGCGCGCTGCCGACCGACATAGGCAGAAGATTTTTACAAGATTGGCTAGAAACAAGCATGCTGCGACTCACTGACGTTCAACTCCCTTTAGACCACTCCGAAGAAGACCTGCTAGCCGCGATTATTGCGCGACTTGGTATCAATGCAGGCGACCTGATCAAGCACACGGTTTTTCGTCGTGGTTACGATGCGCGCAAGAAAAACGCGATCGTGATGGTCTACACGCTCGATGTCGAAGTACGTGATCAAGACCAGCATGCGAAGCGCTTGCAAGGCAATCGTCACGTCACGATTGCGCCCGACACCAGTTACCATTTTGTGGCGCAAGCGCCTGCCGACCTGACCATGCGTCCGGTCGTGATTGGTTTCGGCCCTTGCGGCATTTTCGCCGCGCTGATTCTGGCACAAATGGGTTTTCGTCCGCTTATTCTGGAGCGCGGAAAGGAAGTGCGCGAACGCACCAAAGATACCTTCGGTTTGTGGCGCAAACGTGAACTGCATCCGGAATCGAATGTGCAATTTGGTGAGGGCGGTGCCGGTACTTTTTCCGACGGCAAGCTGTGGAGTCAGGTAAAAGATCCCAAGCATTACGGTCGCAAAGTACTGATGGAATTTGTGAAGGCTGATGCGCCGGAAGAAATCATGTACGTCAGCAAGCCGCACATAGGTACTTTCCGTCTGGTGAAGATGGTCGAGCTGATGCGTGAAGAGATCGTCAGGCTGGGCGGCGAATTCCGTTTCGAGAGCAAGGTCGATGATATTGAAATCGCAGACGGTAAGGTTTGCGGCCTCAAACTGGCTGATGGCTCGCATATAGAAACCGATCACGTTGTCTTGGCTATCGGTCACAGTGCGCGCGATACTTTTGAGATGCTGCACGCACGTGGCATTTACCTTGAGCCGAAAGCGTTTTCTATCGGCTTTCGCATTGAACATCCACAATCACTGATCGACGCATGTCGTTTGGGGCCGAACGCCGGCCATCCGGTCTTGGGTGCAGCCGATTACAAACTGGTTTATCACGCCAGCAATGGCCGTTCGGTTTACAGCTTCTGTATGTGCCCGGGCGGTACGGTTGTTGCCGCATCTTCCGAGCCAGGTCGCGTCGTCACTAACGGCATGAGTCAGTACTCGCGCAATGAGCGTAATGCGAATGCAGGCATCGTGGTTGGCATCACGCCAGCCGATTATCCTGGTCATGCTTTGGCCGGCATGGAGTTTCAACGTCAGTGGGAATCACGCGCGTTCGAACTTGGCGGCGGCAATTATGATGCGCCGGGGCAGTTAGTGGGTGACTTTATCGCAGATCGTCCTTCGACGGAATTCGGCTCTGTGATGCCGTCATACAAACCGGGCGTCAAGCTTGGCGATTTGAATACGTCATTGCCGAGCTACGTGATAGCCGCGATACGCGAAGCATTGCCGGCATTTGAAAAACAGATCAAGGGATTTTCGATGAACGATGCGGTGTTGACCGGTGTGGAAACACGTACCTCATCGCCGATTAGCATCAAGCGTAACGACGACGATTTGCAGAGCATCAACACGCGCGGTTTGTTCCCCGCCGGTGAAGGTGCTGGTTATGCCGGCGGCATTATGTCGGCGGCGATCGACGGCATACGTGTAGCGGAAGCCGTTGCGCTCAGTATGTTGGAAGGTATTGCGCGCGGTACAACGAAATAAAACTTGGCTCTCGTTGCCGCGCGGTTTTGCTTAGCTATAGCCAGCCGGATTTTTTGAAGCGGTAATACAGATAGCTGCAGACGCAGACCACCAGCAGCACTGAGATGGGGTAGCCGTACTTCCAGTCCAGTTCCGGCATGAACTTGAAGTTCATGCCCCACAGGCCGAAGAAGGCGGTAGCCACCGCAAAAATCGCAGCCCATGCGGCCAGACGTTTATTCACTTCACTTTCTTCAATCGTCACCATCGACAAGTTAACCTGAATCGCAGTGGCGGCGGTTTCGCGGATCGCGTCGGTCAGCGCATTGATGCGATACAGATGATCGCCGACATCGCGAAAGTAATCGCGCGTGCTTTCGCACAGTACCGGTACGCGTCCGCCAGATAATTTTCCGACCGCTTCCATCAGTGGTGCAACCACGTGCTTGAGCATCACCACTTGTCGTTTCAGATCGTATAGACGTTCGATGTTCAGACGCGCCAGACCTTTTTCAAAAATCTTGTCTTCGATCTTTTCCAGTTCGCTTTCCAGACTTTCCACCACCGGGAAGTAGCGATCGACTACCGCATCCATCAAGGCATACAGCACGAAGGCCGAGCCTTTGCGCAATTGCTCCGGCTCCTGTTCGCAACGTGCGCGCACACCAAGGAAACCTTGATTGCTGCGATTGCGTACTGACAAGACATAATTCTTGCCGGTGAAAATATCGATCTCGCCTATTTGTAATTCGCCATCTATCATTTCCGCAGTCTTGACCACGGTAAAAAGCGAATCACCATATTCTTCTATTTTCGGACGTTGATGACCATTGCGCGCATCTTCCACCGCGAGCTCATGCAGATTGAATTCTTCCTGCATCTGTTCCAGCTCTGCCGGTTCTGCATCTTTCAACGCAACCCAGACGAAGCAGTCTGGACGTTGCAGATAGTCACTGATTTCCTCGATGGGAATGTCGGATAATTTATTGCCGTCCTGATAGGCGACGCAATTGATGAGCATGAATAAAGTCTCCGAAAATGTATATGTTCTTGAATGCCGGGTTTTGATGAGAGTACACACTCACCCTGCTGCTTCGTCAAGTCTTAGGTATAGATAGATGCGATTAAGGGCTGCCGCGTTCAACAGAAGTTGCACAAGTCGCCTGGGCGGCGATGCGATTCTGATCCTTGCGGCTTAGTACGCAGGAACGATAGCGCTCGACATACGCATTGAAAACGGCGCGCGCCTGCGTAACAGGCAAGGCCGCCAGACGTTCTGCCAAAGGGCGGCTGACTTGAAAATGCTGATAATCAATAGGTGCATCCCAGTTGCCGCCCCAGATCAAAAAGCCGTGCTCGGCAAAGACATCGACCACTTCTTCCGCCATGCCCTTGCGCGCAGGTTTGCCGGGACGGATGGACAGGCGATTGGCGTACTTGCTGCCGGCAGTCGGGCTGTAGACAGCCTTGCCGTCTGCTTCAAATTGCAGATACGGGTTTTGTATCGGATTGATATCGATTGCCAAACCATAAGCATGCAGCGATGGCGCGTTGCCGTTGGTGATGCGTCTGTCGTTAAAGGCGGAGGTGTTGTTGTCGCGCATGGCGGCCAGATCGTCGCCGTGGTAGTGGTCCATCAAGCGTGCGCCGGCGATAGCGAATTTGCGTTTCAATAGCGTATCGAAGATCGCTTGTACGTGTTCGGCTGCCGCTGCCATCACCATGATTTCGCCATCGTCACGCAATTTGCCATCGAAATCCAGATAGGAAAAATGCACGATGCGTAGTTGCGCACAAGTGACAGGCGCATCTTTTTGCAAGACGCCCTGCTGGCGCATCGTATTGCAGGCGTCGTTGCTGACTTCGCTGATGCGTGATGCGGCATGGACAGTGCTGACCATGCACAAGAGCAAGCAGGCAGCGTAGCGCAAAAGGTGTGGGAATCTGATCATGGAACACGGTAAATGTAGTGTGTCGCTTGCCGACGCAGGTGCGTGCAGCTGGATCATTATAAGAGCGCATGTTGTCAGTTGTGCCAAATCCGCTCTGGTTTTGGATAGAGCGGCGTAAAATGGCTGTTTCGTTGTTACTGCCGCCTCATGACCATACTGCTTTCCACACTCAACGCCCGTTACACGCATGCATCGCTGGGTTTGCGCTATCTGCAGGCAAACATGGGCGACTTGCAGGACGTCACGCAATTGCAGGAATTCGTCATCGGCGCGCGTACGACCGATATGGCTGAAAAGCTATTGCAAAACAAGCCACGCATCATCGGTTTCGGCGTCTATATCTGGAATGTGGAAGAAACCACCAAGCTGGTCGCCCTGCTCAAGCGCGTCGCGCCGGAAGTGGTGATCGTGCTGGGCGGGCCGGAAGTGTCGTATGAGTCATCCGAGCAGAGTATCGTGCAACTGGCGGACTATCTGGTCACTGGTTGGGGCGACGTCACCTTCCCGCAATTGTGCAAACAGATCTTGCACGGTCCAAAGCCATTGATGAAGATACATGCCGGTGTGCAACCGCCATTGGCTGAGTTGAACATGCCGTATGACTTGTACACCGAAGACGACATCAAGAACCGCACGCTGTATGTAGAAGCGTCGCGCGGTTGTCCGTTCAAATGCGAATTCTGTTTGTCAGCACTGGACAAGACCGCATGGCCTTTCGATCTGGATAAATTCCTGAGTGAGCTGGAATCGCTGCATGCGCGCGGCGCACGCTTGTTCAAATTCGTCGATCGTACTTTCAATCTAAATATCAAATCCAGCTTGAAGATCATGCAGTTCTTCCTCGACAAGCTAGAAGCGTATCCGGAAGATCCGGTCTATGCCCACTTTGAAGTGGTGCCCGATCATTTGCCGGATGCCTTGAAAGAAGGCATCAAGAAATTCCCGGCCGGTACGCTGCAGTTTGAAATCGGCATCCAGAGTTTCAATCCCGATGTGCAGACCTTGGTCAGTCGCAAACAGAATAATGAAAAAGCAGCGGAAAATATCCGTTGGCTGTGCGAGAACTCGCATGCGCATTTGCACGTTGATTTGATTGCCGGTTTGCCGGGTGAAGATATAGCCAGCTTCGCACAAGGCTTTGATCGTTTGCTGGAACTGAAGCCGCATGAAATTCAATTCGGTATCTTGAAGCGCTTGCGTGGCACACCGATTATTCGCCATACCGAAACTTACGGCCTGGTGTTTGATCCGCATCCACCGTACACGATCTTGGCGACGGATCGTATCGACTTCAATGCGATGCAGCAGTTGGTACGCTTTGCCCGCTACTGGGATTTGATTGCCAACTCGGGACGTTTTGCACATACCTTGCCGTTGATATTGCACGCGTCTGCATCGGATTCGCCATTTGCCAACTTCATGCGTTTATCGAATTGGTTGTATGCGACTACCGATGCGACCAACCGGATTGCATTGGAACGGCTGGCGGTGCTGGTCGCACAATGGCTGGTGACGGAAGGCATGGATGAGGAAGAGGCGAGCGATGTGTTGCGTAGCGATTATGCGGGGCAAGCCAATACCAAGCTGAAGGCACAGGCGGCGCGTAAGACGGAGAAAGCCTTGTTGCAACGCCAGGCGCAGCACATGGCGGTAAGTTGATTTCAGGCAGTTTGTTTGCGCCAGGCATCGATCAATTGTCGGCAAGCCTGATCCAAAGATGTGTAGGAGATGGATTTTTGTTGATGGAAGATCATTAGCGCGTACAGCTTTGCCAGTTCGTTGACTTCCGGCGATAGCGCGCGCTCCTCACCTAGTGAGGGACGCAAGTTGCGCCAATAGTTGATCGCTTCTTCCAGCTCTGGCAGTGTGATATCCATCGGCTTATTGTACGCGCGCTCATAGTCGCGGTAAAACGAGTAGGTCATGAGCAATAAAACAGCGTTGCGCGGCGGTAAGCTGCAGTGAGCTGAGTCAATTTAATCAAGCAATATTTCTGAACAGTATTTTCCCAATATGAATTCTGGTTTCGACATCAAACGGTTTTTCCCTTTCCTTAATTGGCCGCGGCCGACTGTTGCTTCGTTGAAGAACGATGCGTGGGCAGGTATCAGCGTTGGTCTGGTCTTGATTCCGCAAGCGGTGGCGTATGCGACTTTGGCCGGGATGCCGGCAGCAACCGGTTTGTATGCGGCCTTGATTCCGAGTGTGATTGGTATCTTGTGGGGCTCGTCAGCCTTGCTGGCGGTTGGTCCGGCGGCGCTGACCAGTTTGCTGGTGTTCGGTTCGTTGTCACCGATGGCAGTACCGGCGAGTATGCAATGGGTGACGTTGGCAATCTGGTTATCGATTTATACCGGCGGGATACAGTTTTTGCTCGGTGCATTTCGGCTCGGTGGTTTGGCGAATCTGGTGTCGCAGCCGGTCATCATCGGCTTTATCAATGCGGCGGCCATCATCATCATGATGTCGCAATTGCCGGCCTTGATCGGTGTGCCCGATTTGTTCGTGGCGAATATAGGTGATGTATTTGCACGCGTCATCGATGCACCTTCCATCATGCTGATGACCAGCCTATTCGGCATAGGCTCCTTGATTTTGCTGATCGCGAGCAAGCGTTTCTTTCCGCGTTTCCCTGGAATTTTGCTGGTGACGATACTCGGCACCGCATTAAGCTGGGCGGTCGGCTACAACGCGACTGGCGCAGCGATCGTTGGCGATATCGACAAGGGTTTGCCACCACTAGTTTGGCCATCAGCGATTTCATTCGATCAGCATCGCGATCTGTGGTCGGCGGCTTTGGTGCTGGCTTTGATCAGTTTTACCGAAGCGATGTCGAGTTGCCGCGTGTTGGCACGCAAGCGACGTGAGCGTTGGGATGAGAATCAGGAATTGATCGGTCAGGGTTTGGCGAAAATGGCGAGTGGTTTCAGCGGTGCCTTCCCGGTCAGCGGTTCTTTTTCGCGTTCGGCGCTTAATCTGTATGCAGGTGCGACTAGCGCGTGGTCAACCTTGTTCAGTGCCTTGTGCGTGTTGTTCAGTTTATTGTTTTTGGCAGATCTGCTGTATTACCTGCCGCGCGCGGTATTGGCGGCGATGATTATCGTGCCGGTATTTGGCTTGTTCGATTTTTCTGCATTCAAGCGCTTGTTTGTAATCTCGCGCGATGATGCGGCGATTGCGATAGTGACCTTTGTTGTGACGATAATCGCGATGCCGCGTTTGCATTGGGGTGTGGTCGCGGGTATTACGCTGACGATGGTGTCTTATCTGTATCGTCACATGCAGCCGCGCATTATTGAAGTCAGCGAGCATGAAGATGGCACTTTGCGCGACAGCCTGCGCTTTGAATTGCCACGACTGGCTCCCGGTGTGCTGGCGGTGCGTATCGATGCTGCGCTCAACTTTCTGACTGGTGCAGCGTTGGAGCGTTTTGTGGTTGCGCGTTGCAGCGCCGATCACGATATCCGTTCGGTATTGCTATGTGTAGGTTCGGTCAATGATATCGATGCCAGTGGCGTCGATACGCTGGAATCCTTGCATGCAACTTTGCACAGTCAAGGTATTACTTTGTATGTGTCTGCCATCAAGAAGCAGGTGTGGGATGTGCTGGATAATGCGGGCTGGATCAAGGCCTTGGGGCAGGAGCATATCTTCATGACTGATCATGAAGCGATACTGGCGATGCGGAAAACCGCCTGATCGAAAAACTACTGGATAAAGAAATGGCGCGATAAAGACTTTCTTTATCGCGCCGTTTTTTTATTTATCCGTTGCTGCTTCGTCGGACGCATACGGCGCATGCAGATGCACGGGTTTGGCGCGTGAACGCATGCGGATGTTGATCAACTCCACCACCAGTGCAAATGCCATCGCGCTATAGATATAGGCTTTGGGTATGTGTTGATCGAAGCCTTCAGCAATCAGCACAATACCAATGGCGACCAGGAATGCCAGCGCCAAAATCTTGATCGATGGATGGCGTGAGACGAAGCGGCCGATCGGTCCGGCAAACAGCATCATCAAGGCAACGGAAGAAATCACTGCGGCTACCATCACTTCGATCTGCTCAACCATGCCGACCGCCGTAATGATGGAGTCCAGCGAAAACACCATATCGACCACCATGATCTGCAGAATCACGGCAGTGAAGGTGGCCTTGACCGTGCTCGACGTGTGGCCCTCTTCACCTTCCAGCGATTGATGGATCTCCCCCGTACTTTTCCAGATCAGAAATAGTCCGCCACCTATCAGTATCAAGTCTCGCCCCGAGATTTCCTGATTCATGACGGTAAATAGTGGTGCCGTCAGGCCGACTATCCAGGCCAATACCATCAGCAAGCCTATGCGCATGAACATGGCGATGAACAAGCCCAGCTTGCGCGCGAATTCTCGTCGTTCGACCGGAAGCTTGTCGACCAATATCGAAATAAAAATGATGTTGTCTATGCCCAGCACCAGCTCCAGTGCGGTCAAGGTAATGAAGGCCATCCAGATTTGTGGATCTGAGATCAGTTCAAGCATGGGCAAATTCTCCAGTGACTTTCAAGATAAAAGGCGAGGCCGGTTTCTCTATTGCATGTATTGCATTCGGGTATTGCTCGATGCGGCGCTGCGGACGGCTATATCAACCGCAGGGTGCTGGCTGTCTTCATCCCTGTCTCCCGGTTTTCTTGTTTGTTATGTGCATATCAACTACGCAGTTGCACATTAGCAGGTAAAACAGCGCGCGCCAACAGAATCGAAACAGATGCTTGACAGTGTCTTCGGATATAACTAATATATCAGTCATACACAATAAGAATAATTCATCTACTTCTGGAGATTTATCATGATGAGTGAACGCCAGCGGAAATTCCGCGAACAATACAAGGCCGACATCAGTCCGCTTTACAACGGTTTATTGCATATCGGCGTGATGTACGCGACCGGTATAGCCGCAATCTGGTATTGCCTGACGCAATTGCAGAATGCAGGCTGGGAATGGTTGATCGTTATTCCGGTATTTTTGGCAGGTAATTTTGTCGAATGGGCCATGCACCGCTTTGTCATGCATCGCAAAATCGATGTCTATGCATTGCGTGCGATTTACGACCGGCATACCCGTCAACATCATCAATACTTCACTGACAATGAAGCGACGATAGATACAACACGTGAATTCCGCATTGTGTTTTTCCCGTGGCGCGTCTTGATTACCTTGGGTGTGGGTGGCTTGACGCTGGGTTATCTGGCATCAATCATCATCAATGCGAACGCAGGTTACATCCTGTTCATGACGATGGTTGCGCAGTATTTGATCTACGAAACATTCCACTATTGCTGTCACGTGCATGAGAACTGGTTTGTACGCAACGTCCCGTTCATCAATACGATCCGTCGTCACCATACTGCACATCACAATCAAGGGATCATGATGAAGTACAACATGAACCTGACCTTCCCGATTGCTGACTGGGTGATGGGTACGACAGATCTGGACCGCGGTTTGCTGGGCCATCTGTTCAACGGCTATAGCGAAAAGCACATCAAGGAAGATCTCAAGCCGATCATCAAGCGCTTCCGTTACGACGATTCTCGCGTAACGCTGGACGGCCCGCAGTTGACCAAGGAAGAAGAAGCAACCATCGATCGCGGTCTGGTGATTTGATGCAATAACGCCGGGCATGCCCGGCGTTGTCATTACATATCCGACATCAGTGTGGCTTTGGTGAAGGTTTCGATGTTATCCAGCAGCAGGTCGAGACTTTCGCCGGCTGCATTCACATCACCTTTGGCAATGGCTCCTGCGACTGCGGCATGCAAGCGTGCCATTTCAGGTACGTCGGCAGCTTGTTTGTAGTGGAAGTACCAGAAGCGACGTGATAGACCATGCATCAAGCGCATCGCACCTTCGGCAAATTCATTACGCGCTGCAACTAGCGACAATTCATTGAATTCCCGGTCGGAGCGCAAGAAGGCAACGTCATCGTCGGTAGCTGCGGAATGTATGAATTCATCGTGCAATCGCGCAAAGCGCTCACGTTCTTCAGGCAATGCGCGGCGCGCGGCGCTCTTGCAGACTAGGCGCTCTACTTCACGACGTGTTTCCAGCAGCTTGAGTTGTTTGCGCAGATCGATTTCAGGAACCAGCAAGCCGCGTTGTGGCAGTACCAGCAATAAGTGCTCACGCGCCAGACGCTGGATGGCTTCACGAATTGGGGTGCGACCGATATTCAGCATCTCGCTCAAGGTCAGTTCGGAAATCACTGATCCAGGCGGAATGCGCAAGGTGATGATCGCTTCTTCGATTTGTTCGTAAGCGATATCAGTCAGCTTGAGCTTGGGTTCGGCCATGTCTTGCATTGCAGATTGAGGGGACGACATTTTTGTCTGCTTTGCAGTTTTTGTTGCACCTGATTTGCGTGGCGCTTTTTTGGTGGCTGTCATGGGGCGATCAAATGGTTGTGGTCAGTCTGGATGGGAGATACAGCTTGTTGTGCATGCTTGCAATTATGGTTTTAAAAAACAGTTTTGCCTACTGTAATTCATCTTATATATGACTAGTATGATAAATTTCAATCAGATTTCTGTACAGCAAGACGATCCAATGGACGTGGTTTGTCGCGGTGATGGTGCAGTCACGATCGTAGCGTTGCATGGAATCCAGGGAACACGTGCCAGCTGGCAGCCAGTAACCGAGGCCTTGGGCGATCAAGTTCGCTGGGTATTACCGAATATGCGCGGACGTGGCCAGGCTTTTCGCGGGCATGGCGACGCAGATTACAGTCTCGACGAGTTCGCCAAAGAAATCGCTAAAGTCATTACCCGCTATGTGACTACGCCGCGCTATGTACTAGCCGGCTGGAGCATGGGTGTGTCGGTCACGTTGGCGACCATGGCTTTGCTGAAGGAACAGGGCGTGCCCCTGCCGCAAGCTTTGATCCTGATGTCGGGTAGCCCGGTATTGCAGCAAACCAGTTGGTTCCATGCCACCGAGCATGGCGCCTTGCTGCAAGAAATCACGGCGCGGGAACAAAGACTGGGTTTGCGCGATGCGGCAGACCGTGACGCAGTCGCCTGGAGTTGGCAAAGCATTAGCCAAAGCGATCAGCGCGCTTTGTTGCCGACGATGGATTTGCCGGTTCTGATCGTACATGGCAGCGCCGATGAAGACTCGCCTTATGTGCATGCGCAGTTATTAAAACGCGGTTTGCCACAAGCACAACTGAGCACGATAGACGATGCGATGCACAGCATCCTCACGCAAAACACAGCGCGCGTTGTTGACGAAATGCGCGCTTTTTTATCTGATCTTCCAACCCTGCGGAGTTCCCATGAGAAGTAATGATTTGATCCATTTTTGCCCGCCTGCACGGGTTGTCCTTGGTTGCGGTAGCCGCGCGCAATTACCTGCCTTATTGGAGCGCCTCGGCTATAAATCCGGTGTGCTGGTGACGGATACTTTTTTCAGCAAGCAAACACCCTGGGTGCGCGAGTACCTGGCTGCGGCTGAAGCACTGGGTATTTCGACTATCGTGTTTGATGGTGGCGCAGCCGATCCAACCACGACCTTGTGCGATGACGCGACCAAATTGATACGCGCACAAATCGGCGCGACGCAACCGGATCACATCATCGCCCTCGGCGGTGGCAGCAATATTGATCTGGCTAAAGCTTTGTGTGTGACGATACCCGACGGTTTGCCGGTAAAAAACTTTATCGGCGCCCTGCCTGCTGCACCCAAGGCTTTGCCCTTGATTGCATTGCCCACAACAGCCGGTACCGGTTCCGAAGCGACACCCGGTGCGATCCTGATTGATCCGTCTAACGCGACCAAAGTCGCGGTGATGGATAACGTCTTGCGCCCGGTGATTGCACTGATCGATCCGGAATTTACTTATACCTGCCCGCCGCGCGTGACTGCGGATTCAGGTGTGGATGCCTTAACCCATGCAGTGGAGTCTTACCTGACTCTGGATTCGGCTGAATTCGATCGCGGCGGTCAGGTCGATCCCGGCTATAGCGGACGTTCTTCGCTGACCATGTTGTTTGCGCGTGAAGCGATAGCTCTGTGCGCACGTTTCTTGATGCGCACCTACAAGGACGGCAGCGATACCGAAGCGCGCATAGGCATGGCATATGCCAGCCACTATGCTGCACTGTCATACGGCGGTGCGGGTTTGAATGCAGTACACGGTATTGCTTATGCAGTTGCCGGACTGACGCACGCCACGCACGGCAGTACCAATGCGGTGATGTTGCCATACGTGCTGGACGCCTTGCGCACAGTGCGTGCAACGGAATTGCTGGAAGTTGCGCGCCTGTTCGGCATCGATACCAAAGACCAAGCGAGTGCCTTGCGTCAGTTGCCGGTATTGATACGCGACCTGATCGGTCAGCTCGGCATCCCGACGACTTTGCAGGCATTTGGTGTCGGCCAGGAGCATCTGGCAGGACTCACGCAGGATGCGCTGGCGGTGACCCGTTTGGCCAAGGCTTTCCCGGTAAAAGATGTGCCCGCTACCTATGCACACATCATCGATGCAGCATGGCATGGCAAGCTTGGCGACTAAGCGGGGTAAATGAAAGCAGGAAAATAAAAGGGCTGCATCTGCAGCCCTTTTTACATCTTCACCTTTGCCAATTTGCCGACCTGCATTGTGTACAGGCCGACTTCGGTGGCCTCAGGTTCCCTTGATGATCTTCATCGTCGCTGTATCGGCTTCGGCTTGCGCCAGTGTTCCTTCAAACACGATCTCACCACGTTCGATCACATACAGGCGATCTGCAAAAGGCGGCAAGTGATAGAAGTTGGATTCGGCCAGCAACACGCCGCGTCCCTGTTTCAAAATACTTTGCAAGCCTTCGCTAATGGTCGGGATGATGGCCGGTGACAAACCTTCGAAGGCTTCATCCAGCAACAAGAGTTCAGGATCCAGTGCGAGTGCGCGGGCGATCGATACCATCTTGCGTTCGCCGCCGGATAGCTGTTGCCCACCGCGATGCAGGTATTGCTTGAGCTTGGGGAAGACTGCATACGCTTCATCGATACGCTCTTGCGCACTGCGTGCCGATTTGCGCGTCCAGGTCGGCAGCGCGATATTGTCTTCAACCGTGAGGTCGCCAAATACATCGCTGCCTTCTGGCGTATAGCCGAGGCCGAGTTCAACGATCTTGTGCGTAGGCATGCCGTTGATTGCGTCGCCTTTCCATTTGATCGCGCCGGATTTCAGCGGCTGGAAACCCATGATGGAGCGGAAGGTGGTGGACTTGCCGGCACCGTTGCGCCCGACCAGGCATACCAGTTCACCCGGCTCGATGCGCATAGAGATATCGCGCATGACCGGATTGCCGGCCAGGATGACATTGACGTTTTCAAGTGCGAGGGACATCAGTGCGCTCCTTTGCCGACGACGATGGACATTACTTCTTCATTGGCAAAAAATTCATCGCGCGGCAAGTCGGCGATCTTCTTGCCGCCCTGCATCGCAATGATGCGTGTCGAATAGCGCGATACCAGATCCATATCGTGTTCTACCAGCATGATTGCTTCAATTCCCATATGTTTGGCGGCACGTAACAGGGTTTCCATGACGCCGTGTTTATCGGCGGTGGAAACGCCTGCAGTCGGTTCGTCCAGCAGCATGACTTTCGGATGCAGTGCAAAAGCACTCGCCACGTCGAGCAGCTTGCGACGGCCATGCGGCAGGGAACCGCCCTTGGTATCCAGCCATGGCGACAGGCCGAAGGCATCGGCGGTACGGACGACGATATCGTTGACCTTGCGGTTGCCGAACAAATGGCCGAAGCCGTTCCAGCGCATATTCAAATACGAACAGGCAGAGACGGCTATCGTTTCGCGTACCGTCAGTTCAGGGAAAATACTGGTGAGCTGGAAGGCACGTGCGAGGCCACGCGTTGCAAGATCAACCGCACCGACACCGGCAATATTGGAACCATTGAAATGGACGTTGCCGGTAGTTGGCTGATGCAAGCCGGTCAGTACGTTGACCAGCGTGGTCTTACCGGCACCGTTAGGCCCGACTACGGAAACGAATTCACCGCGCGAGACTGAGAGGTCCACATTGTGGAGCGCGATGAAGTCGCCATAGTGACGCGAGATCTGCGTTGCATGGAGCAATACATCATTGGTACTCATGCTTGCTCTCCCTTCTTCGACTTGAATTTGTGGATCGCACCCATGATGCCGCCGGGTAGAACTATCACCAGGATCGCCAGGATCGCACCGAGGAAGAAACGCCAATATTGCGTGAGCGACGACAATTCATCCTGCAGCAGGATGAAGACGAAGGCGCCCAATACTGGACCGAGGAACTCTTGATAGCCGCCGAGTACCGCCATGAAAACGAGGTGGCCGGAGTGCGTCCAGTAAGCCAGTTCAGGATCGGCTAGGCCGGTATTCACGCCGAGGATCACGCCGCCTATCGATGCGTAGACGGCTGAAATGACAAATGCAATCGCACGTACGCTACGAATTTTGACGCCGAGGTACAGTGCCTTCACCGCATTGTCCCGCGAAGCCATCAGGTGTATGCCGTAAGGAGAACGCACGATGCGCCACATCACCAGTGTCAGTAACAGAATCATTACTAGGCAGTAGTAGTAAAACGGCCCGCCGAGGAAAGCTGTCTTGTCGAACTGATCCAGCTCCATTCCGAACAAGGTCGGGCGTGGCACGCGCATGCCGCTGTCACCACCGGTGATGTAATAGAACTTGTTGAGGAAGGAGTGGAACAGCATACCGAATGACAAAGTCAGCATGCCGAAGAAGATGCCTGTAAAACGACTCGCCAGCCATGCTATCGGTATCGAAATAATGGTCGATGCCACGATTGCGGTCAGCAACATCAGCTCGAATGACACCATGCCGGTCTTGGCCACCATAGCCGCTGCTGCATACGCACCGATCGCGATGAAGAGTGCATGACCGAAGGACAGCAAGCCACCATAGCCGAACAGCAGGTTGAAGCCGAGCAGGATCACGGCATAAGCAAAGAATGGAATCAACAGCGTCATGTAGTACTGGCTGACGACCAGTGGTGCAACCGCCAGCATGGCGACGACCAGGCCGCCTGCGATCAGTTTGACACGGGAGATACCCGGTGGTGCAACGAACTCCAATTCTTCCGGCGCCGTAATAGGCGCACTGTGTACGGTATCGGTTCTCATGCTTCAGCCTTTCCATAGAGACCTGCCGGCTTCCAGATCAGGACCGCCAACACAATTGCATAGATAGCCAGGATTTCAGCTTCCGGGTAATACATGGCGCTGAGTGCGCGTATCAGGCCGACGATGAGGGCACCGACTGCTGCGCCTTTCATGCTGCCGAGACCACCGATGACGACCACCGCAAATGCCTCGACCACCAGTTCGACGCCCATTTCCAGCGATGCCGCTGCATTCGGGATCACCAGTGCGCCACCTATCGTGCCGAGCATGGTGCCGAGGGTGAACACCATCACATACACGCGGGTCACATTGATGCCCATTGCCGCGCTGGTTTCACGATTCTCTGCAGTAGCACGCAGGATCTTGCCAGTCTTGGTTTTGCCGAGGAAATAAGCCATGCCGATCGCGAGTGCAACTGCAACTGCAATCACCATCACGTTATAGGTCGGCATGCTGACACCGAAGGCCGACATGGTGCCGAAGGTCATCGAAACGTTCGGCAATTGCTGCGGGTCGGCACCCCAGAAGAAGCGCAGTACATCCTGAAACATCAACATCACTGCAAAGGTCAGCAGCAACTGGAAGGATTCAGGACGGTTGTAAATAGTGCGTATCAGTCTTTCCAGCGGGATGCCGATCAGGCCGATGACGATGCCGGCGCCGAGCAGGACGAATGGAAATAAATGAACCGGCAAGCCTTTGCTCAATGCCCATGAAGTGACGAAGATGCCGAAATATGCGCCGAGCGCATAAATCGATCCGCACGCCAGGTTGATGATGCGCTGCACGCCGAAGATGAGTTGCAAACCGGATGCGACCAGGAACAAGACTGCTGCCTGGAAGATGCCGGCCAAAAGGATATTAAAAAACGGAGCCATAGATACACCCCTCCCTGGCTGATACTAATTACTAAGTATTGGCCAGGGAAGTTCCCTCCTCTTTGTCAGGTGTTAGATCTTGAAGTTTGCGGTATTCAGCCATTCCCAGAAATCCGCGCCTGTCGGTTTCTGCAATTGGTCGGAATACATGGTCTCGACTGATGCCAGTGTCGGGAAGTCGTAGTTATTTTTATTGGTCGACAAGCCCTGATGGAAAGTCTGGTTGGCAATATGGTCGGCGCGCATTGCACCTTTACCGCCGAGCGACTCGATCTGCACACCTGGTATCGCCAGGCAAATTTCTTCCGCTGTAGGCCAGGATTTTTTCGCTGCCAGTGCTTTCTCTAGGCCAGCCTTGTAGACCATCATGGAGAAATACGCGCGGTCAGCTTCCCAGTGCGGGTAATCCTTGTACTTGTCGGCATACCATTTGACGAATTCCTTCTGCGTTGCCGATGCTTTCGGATCATCGAAGTACATCGTGTTATGACCCCAGACGATGCCTTCAGGTGTGAACTCTTTTTTCATCGCGGTGTGTTGCCAGCCGGCGGCCGGCAAGACGAAGCGTGTACCTTCGGTGAGACCGGCGTTGTGCGCCTGTTTCATGAAGACCGGCAAATCGGCAAACAGCAGCGATGAAAAAATCAGGTCAGGCTTGGCAGCCTTCAGTGCAGCGACGTTGGCGGTGAGGTCTAGGTTGCCGATCTTCGACCATTGTTCGGATACGACTTCGTGTTCGATGCCGTATTTCTTCAACAGCGCCTGGAATGCGGTCCAGGTATTGCGGCCATACGAGTAATCAGGGTTGACGCAAGCGATGCGCTTGAACTTGCCTTTGAAATGTTTGATCGCCAGCAGCGAGGCCATCACCGCTTCGCACTCGTTATCCGTGCTGCGGAATACATACTTAGGCTTAGGCATGGTTTCTTTCACGCCGTCCTGCGTGGTGCCATCCCAGAAAATGGTTGGCATGCGCGAATCTTCAGCGGCCGGTGCCAGCGCCAGGCTGACGCCGGAGGACACGATGCCTTGTACGCAATCCACTTTTTCCTGTAGCACCAGTTTGCGGAAGCGATCGATGGTGTCTTTCGGTGAAGTCTCTTCCTGGATCACCAGTTCGACTTTGCGGCCGCCGATACCACCGGCCGCATTGATGCGGGCAGTGGTCCATTCGACTCCGCGCAAGCCGCATTCGCCGATAGTGCCGGCGACACCGCCACGCGGTGCAATGATGCCGACGCGTAAAGGTTTGTTTTGTGCGAAGGCAGGGATGCCAAGTAATCCGGTCGCGATGCCAGCACCGGCAGCTTTTAAAACGGTACGTCTTTGAAGCGATGAAACGGGCTTTTTCATAGTCTCCTCCAGAGGATGGGAATGGGTCTCGAAACGATTTATATATTAATTATGTCCATCTAAGATATCACAAATATTTCTCCGTGCGATTGATTATCATAGTCGCACTCTTTTGATGACCGTCAAACAATCAGTATCGGAATAGGGTGATAGCAGTGTTTCCCCTCTGGGGCGACTCTTGAAAGTCCTATTAGTTATGGGCGCAGAAATTGTGAATACTGGTCAGCTTCGTCTGGTCATTTTGTACCGCAGAAGATCCCGATCTTTACCCTCTTTAGCCCATCGATTACTCGCTGCCGCGTATACAAAATACGACAGATGTACAGCCAGTAAAGGCCGTTAAGTAATGCGTCGTGTGTTACTGCAAGGTGGCGTGATTGCTGGCCGCCCTCAGGAAAGCCTGGTGCCCAGCAAGTTAGTGCTTTAGCGGAAAAGATGAGCCAGTCAAAATCTGCATTCTTGACTCAGATAATTGTTGTATTTCGGTCGAAATTCGATGAATTAAAAAACCTGTAAAATTGATTGACACAACTAATATATAAGCAGAATATATCAATCAGGTGCAAAAGCACCACCAACCAGACCGTGCGATTTACGAGTTTGCGCGGCAAAATAATCAGGAGACAAAACATGTTCAACCGCCTCAACGCCACACGTGCGTCGCTTTCTTTCGTCGCCGCAACCATGCTCTGCTCCACGGCCTTCGCGTGGGAACCAACCAAAGCCGTCGAAATGGTCTTGCCTTCCGGTAGCGGTAGCGGCACCGATCAAATGGCACGTTTGATGTCCAGTATCGTCGTCAAACACAGTCTTGCCAACAAGCCATACATCGTGACGCCTAAAGGTGGTGCCGGTGGTGCGGAAGGTTTCATCGATTTGAAAACTTCGCCAGGCAATCCAAACAAGATTCTGATTTCTGCATCGCACATGTATATGTTGCCGCTGACGGCGAATGTCCCTTTCACATGGAAAGACATGACGCCGGTCGCCAATCTGGTGATGGATGAATTTGTACTGTGGGTAAATGCCGCTTCACCATATAAAACTGCCGCTGAATTGTTGGCAGCAGCCAAAGCCAAGCCAGGTGAAATTCGTGCCGGTGGTGCCGGTTCCAAGCGTGAAGACAATCTCTTGTTCGCCGCGATAGAACAAGCAGCAGGCGTTAAATTCAATTACATCCCATACAAAGGCGGCGGCGATGTGGCGACGCAATTGGTCGGCAATCACATCGATGTCTCCGTCAACAATCCGGTTGAAGCCGTTTCGCAATGGCGTGCTGGTCAACTGCGTCCGCTGTGTGTGTTCGATGACAAACCGATGGCACAAACCGACAAAGTTACTGCGACGGAATCATGGTCCAGCATTCCAACTTGCAAATCGGTTGGCCTGAACGTGACTTATCTGATGCAACGTAGTGTGTTCCTGCCTTCTGGTGTCAAACCGGATCAGGTTGCTTATTACGTCGATCAGATGAAGAAGATAGTTGCAACACCAGAATGGAAAGAATTCTCCAATCGCAATGCTTTCAAAGATGCCCTCCTCACCGGCCCAGCTTTGCAGAAATTCCTCCAGACCGATGCAGACATGCATTACGACTTGTTGAAAAAAGCAGGTTTCCTGGCAGCGCCTCAATAAACGGAGCGTCTACAAATGGATAGCAATGAAAAAGAGGGCCGTGTTCTTATCAAACACGGTGTGGCGGAACTCGCCTGTGCGCTGGCATTTTTCATCGCCGGTGGTGTGCTGATGTGGGATAGCTATCACCGCGGCGCAGGCTGGGGAACTACCGGACCCAAGTCCGGTTATTTCCCCTTCCGCATCGGCGTGATCATGTGTATTGCAGCCTTGTTCGTTATGTACAACAGCACACGCAACAAGGCGCTCAGCAATTCATCTTTCGTCACGCGTGAACAGATCAAGCCGGTACTGCAAGTACTGGTGCCTATCATCGGCTTCGTCATCGTGGCGCAATTTCTCGGCATGTATATCGCAGCGATTTTGTTGATCGGTGGCTTCATGCGCGTGTTGGGTAAATACAGTTGGCTGAAATCGGCAAGCGTCAGTTTGGCAGTCGCAGCAGTCGTGTTCTGGTTGTTCGAAATTCAATTCATGGTTCCGTTGATCAAGGGCCCACTTGAAGCGGCATTCGGGTACTGAATACCGCTAATAAAGATATCCATAGAAGGAGACATTCATGGAAGAGTTGGGTTATTTGATGCACGGGTTTTCTGTCGCCCTCACGGGACAGCATATTTTGATGATGTTCATAGGCGTCACGCTGGGCATCCTGATCGGCGTATTGCCGGGATTGGGCGGGCCAAATGGCGTGGCGATTCTATTGCCGCTGACGTTTTCGATGGAGCCGACGGCCGGCATCATTTTGTTGTCGTGCCTGTATTGGGGCGCTTTGTTCGGTGGTGCGATTACTTCGATTTTGTTCAACATTCCGGGCGAGCCGTGGTCGGTGGCAACGACCTTCGACGGTTATCCGATGGCGCAGAAAGGCAAAGCCGGCGAAGCATTGACTGCAGCTTTTAGCGGTTCGTTCATCGGTGCGTTTTTCTCGGTGGTCTTGATCACCTTCCTCGCACCGCTGGTTGCTTCGTTCGCGTTGAAGTTTGGTCCACCGGAATTCTTCGCAGTTTATCTGCTGACTTTTTGCAGCTTTGTTGGCATGGGTGGCGGTTCGCCATTCAAAACCATACTCGTGATGATGCTGGGTTTCGGTCTTGCCACCATCGGTATGGATACCATCACTGGCGGCCTGCGTATGACGTTTGGTTTTGATGAGCTGTTGCGTGGTGTCGACTTCCTGATTGTCGTGATCGGTTTGTTCGGCATAGGTGAAATTCTGTTGACGATGGAAGAAGGTTTGGCCTTCCGCGGCAAGCAGGCTGGTATTAATCTCAAGGTCGTCTTGCAGACATGGCGTCAGTTGCCGCGTTACTGGGCATCGCTGGTTCGCAGCTTTCTGGTCGGTGCATGGATGGGTGTCACGCCAGGCGGTGCGACGGCGGCATCCTTCATGGGTTACGGCATCGCACAACGTTTCTCAAAAGAGAAAGATCAGTTCGGCAAGGGCAGCCTGGAAGGCGTATTAGCACCGGAAACCGCAGCACATGCATCCGGCACGACAGCGTTGCTGCCTATGCTCGCACTCGGTATTCCGGGTTCGGCAACAGCAGCAGTGTTATTGGGTGGCTTGATGGTGTGGGGTTTACAACCGGGGCCGATGCTGTTCGTCGAGCAGAAGGATTTTGTCTGGGGTTTGATCGCCAGTATGTATCTCGGTAACGTGGTCGGCTTGATCGTGGTCTTGAGTACCGTGCCTTTCTTCGCTGCGATTCTACGTGTGCCTTTCACCATCGTTGCTCCCATCATCATTTTGTTGTGTGCGATCGGTGCTTATACCGTGCATGGCGCGATGTTCGATGTGTGGTTGATGGTCTTGTTCGGCGCAGTTGGTTATGTGTTGAAGAAGCTGGACTATCCATTGGCACCTTTGGTGTTGGCGATGGTGTTGGGCGACAAGGCAGAAGACGCCTTCCGCCAAACCATGTTGTTGTCGCATGGTGGCATGAGCATCTTCTGGTCCAACTATCTGGTCGGCACGATCACTACGCTGGCATTGATTACCTTGGTATGGCCATTGATTTCCAGCTTGCTGGGCAAGCGCACTAAAGTAGTGGAGGTCGTAGCATGAAAATGTCCCCGGACTTTCAGTGGGATACGCTGGCACGTAACACAGCGGCGCGCCTTAAACGTGGTGCGCCGCACGCCAACGGCAAAGTAGTCGCGGCAGAGAATATCGCTGCATTGCTGCACTCGGTCATAGAATCTGGTGACCGCGTGTGCGTCGAAGGCAACAACCAGAAGCATGCCGATTTTCTGGCACTGGCTTTATCCAAACTCGATGCAAATCTTGTGCACGATCTGCACATCATTCAATCGAATCTGGCTTTGGCCTCGCATCTGGATGTGTTCGAACGTGGAGTCGCATCGCGCCTTGATTTTTGTTACTCCGGTGAACAAGGCGTGCGGCTGGCGCGCCTGATCAAAGCTGGAAAAATCAATGTCGGTGCGATCCACACCTATCTAGAACTGTACGGTCGCTACTTCATGGACCTGACACCGCGCGTCTCGCTGATAGCCGCACAAAGTGCAGATGCCAATGGCAATTTGTACACCGGGCCGAATACCGAAGACACGCCGGCTGTCGCCGAAGGCACAGCATTCAAGAACGGCATCATCATCGCGCAAGTCAATGAAATCGTTGATACCGTACCGCGTGTCGATGTGCCTGGTGATTGGGTCTCGTATGTGGTGCAGGCACCCAAGCCGCATTACATAGAACCGATCTTTACCCGCGATCCGGCACAGATTACCGAGACACAAATTCTGATGGCGATGATGGTCATCAAGGGTTTGTATGCACCGTATGGCGTTACGCGCTTGAATCACGGCATTGGCTTCGATACGGCTGCGATTGAATTGATCCTGCCGACGTATGCCGAGTCACTCGGTTTGCGCGGCAAGATCTGCAATTACATGACGGTCAATCCTTGTCCGACACTGATTCCGGCGATTGAATCCGGTTTCGTCAAAGGCATACATTGCGCCGGCTCAGAACTTGGTATGGAAGAGTACGTGCGAGCACGTCCCGATGTGTTCTTCAACGGGCCGGACGGCAGCATGCGTTCGAATCGCGTGTTCTGTCAGATCGCAGGTCACTACGCTGACCTCTTCATCGGCTCGACTTTGCAGGTTGATACGCAAGGCAATAGCTCAACCGCTACGCTCAATCGCATCACTGGTTTTGGCGGCGCACCCAACTTCGGTTCCGAGTCACGTGCACGTCGTCACGTCAGTTATCCGTGGTTGAAGGCCGGCCAGGAATCGGCGGCAGCCACAGGCGCCACCATGCCGCGCGGCCGCAAGCTGGTAGTGCAGATGGTCGAATCTTTCCGCGAAAAAATGAGTCCTACTTTTACCGAAAAGCTGGATGCATGGCAGTTGATGGAAGACCTCTCGCTCGATCTGCCACCAGTCATGATTTATGGCGATGACGTCACGCAGATCGTGACCGAAGAAGGCATCGCGCATTTGCATAAATGCAGCAATCCGCAAGAGCGCGAGCAAGCGGTGCGCGGTGTCGCTGGCTTTACCGAAGTCGGTATGAAGCGCGATCAACGTGTAGTCGATAACTTGCGCGATCGCGGTGTGATTCAGCGTCCGGAAGATATAGGTGTCGATGTCTCGCTGGCGACACGTGATCTGCTGGCCGCGAAGTCCATGAAGGATTTGGTCAGATGGTCAGGCAATCTCTATCAACCCCCTAACAGATTCAGAAATTGGTAGGCATCCATGCAAACACTTGAATTTGAAATCGGTCCTTGTGCCAACCCGGATCACAGCATAGGCAGCGGTCTGGTCGGCGTAGTTGGTTCCGGCAATCTGGAAGTGCTGTTCGAACCAGCGGAGTTGAACGACAAGGTGAAGTTCGTGATTGAAACCTCGGTGCACGGTTTCGATGAAACCTGGCGTGCGGTTACACGCACTTGCGCTGAACGTTATCGCCTCGCCAATCTGGTCATCACCATCAACGATGCGGGTGCCACGCCTGCGGTTGTGAGCTTGCGCCTGATGCAAGCGGTGGAAGAATTCAGGAGTACACAATGAGCGAACAGCATAAAAGTTATCTTGAGCGGACGGCACGCAGACGTGTCGCCGATCTGCTCGATGCCGGCAGCTTCCGTGAAATTCTGCCGCCGTCGGAACGTCATTTCAGTCCGCATCTTCCTGTGCTTGGGCAACCGGTTGCATTCGATGATGGCATCGTGATTGGTGAAGGATTATTGAGTGGTGCCAAGGTTTTGATCGCGGCGCAAGAGCCTGCCTTTATGGGCGGTTCGGTTGGAGAAATCCATGGTGCCAAGATGACCGGCTTGCTGGAGCGTGCGCTGGTACAGCGTCCTGCTGCCGTGTTGCTCTTGCTCGATACCGGCGGCGTGCGCCTGCATGAAGCCAATGCAGGCTTGATCGCGATTTCAGAAATTCAACGCGCGGTGTTTGACGTGCGTCATGCAGGCATACCCGTGATTGTCTTGATTGGCGGTTCCAACGGTTGTTACGGCGGCATAGGCATCGTCGCCAAATGTTGCGATCACATGATTATTTCGGAAGAAGGCCGCTTGTCGGTGTCTGGCCCCGAAGTGATAGAAGCAGCCAAAGGTGTAGAAGAGTTCGATGCACGTGATCGCGCTTTGGTCTGGCGCACCATGGGTGGCAAGCATCGCTATCTGATGGGTGATGCCGACATGATCGTGCCGGACGATGTCGCTGCATTCCGCGATGCTGCAGTCAGTTTGCTGGGCGCGTCAAAACCGCTGACGCTGGAAACCATCACGCAAGAACATCAGGCACTGCAATCACGTATGCAACGTTTTTCTGCTTGCGCCGATGCGACACAGATCTGGCAGGCATTGGGTGTCGCCGAACCTAAGAATGTGCCATTGGCAGAGATACCGGAATTTCTTGAGATGAGTGCGCACGTCAGGAGAGAAGAACATGCTTGAGTGGAAAGAATTATGTGATCAGCTTTTTCCGGACGGACATACAGTCAGCGCCAACGGTGCAGTGCTGAGTGGACAAGGACGGATAGGCGACGCGACGATAGCCGTGATCGGTACTTCCGGTCACGCCGCCATCGGTGTGGACATCGCCTTGCAGTTATCGGATGTGGTGATAGACATCATGAACCAGCAGCCTGGCGCGCCTATTCTGATGCTGGTTGATACGCAGGGGCAGCAGCTTTCCCGTCGTGATGAATTATTGGGCAACAGCCCTTTCCTCGCGCATCTGGCGAAATGCTTTGCAGTGGCGCGTACACGTGGGCATCAACTGTTGAGCGTGGTGTATAGCGAAGCAGTCAGCGGCGGTTTCCTGTCGTTCGGCATGATGGCAGACGAGACCTATGCCGTGCCCGGTGCGCAGATCCGCGTGATGGCTTTGCCGGCGATGTCGCGTATTACCAAATTACCGCTGGAAGAATTGGAAGCGCTCTGCCGTACCTCACCGATACTCGGACCGGGTGCGCATAACTTCGTTGCACTGGGTGCGGTCGAAGCGATTTGGGAAGGTCCGCTGGACGTCTGTTTGAAAACAGCATTGGCAAAGAAAAACACTATCGATCATCGTCGCGAATTAGGTACCAGTCGTGGCGGCCGCACGGGTGCAGTAAAGATAGCAAAACTGGTGCGCGAGCATAGAACCTGACAAAAATGATCAAGCTGCAATCGCCTTCATTCGCATTCAAGCGACACGCACGCGTCTGGCTTAATTGGCCAGATGCGGCTGAATGTATATTTTTGAATAATGCGACGCAGCGTGAGGCGATACAGCAACATGCTGCACGTGGTTTACCCTTTGTTGCGCGTAGCAGGCAGCCTGATGATGGTGCAGATCTTGTACCACTTGGTTTGCGTATGCCGCGTACAGAGGCGGCGCGTTCACTCTCCTTTTGTGTGCCGGCATCGGTTATACGCGATGTCGACGATGCGATATCGTTATCGGAAGCACTGTCATCTGAAAACAACTTGCCGCCACTTTGGCACGATACGTTATTGCATTTGCAGTCCGATGCAGAACGTATAGGTTTGACGTTGCGTGTGTACGGTTCTTTAGCCTGGCAAATCGCGAGCGGTACGCAATACATGGCGGACAATTCGGATATCGATTTATTGGTAATTCCAGATTCGGAAGAACAGGCGCGTGCCGCTTTGCGTTTGCTGGATGCGGTGGAAAAAGAAGGCAACGTACGACTGGATGGCGAAATGATTTTTCCGGATGGTCGTGCCGTCGCATGGAAAGAATTGTTGGCGAATACCCGATTGGTGCTGGTCAAAACCTTGGCTGGCGTCACGCTCACATCGATGGAGTGCGTATGGAAGCAGCCGGCATGGCATTGATATCGACCACAGTCACGACACTGCGTACGCAACAAGTCGTACAAGCTGCCGTGCGCGCTCTCTACGATGAGATGTGTCTGTATCCCAAGCCGGGTTTGGTCAGCAAGATAGACAACGGCAGTCACGATGACATGACGCCCGCATCTTTTGTGAAGAGTCTGTTTTCGCTGCGCCATTTTTTCAGCGCAATTTATCAAGCCGGTGCACGTGATGCTGACTTCGCAGAGTTGGTGCAATTAGGTCTGGTAGCGGAAGCCAGAATGTTGCGCGCAACTGCAGGCATCAATACGCATCGCGGTGCAATCTTCAATCTTGGTTTGTTGTGCGCGACCTTGGGCAACGCCGATGTGAGTGAGCATCGTGTTGATCTGCCGCAATTGCTGATTGATAGTTGGGCCGATGACATCAAGGCGGCAGATAGCAGGAACGGCAGCAATAGCAACGGCAGTGTCGTGTGCCGACAATATGCTGTCGGTGGCGCACGCGGTGAAGCGGCTGCGGGATTTCCACACGTTTTCAAAATTGGCTTGCCCGCTATCATGGCTGTGCGTAATGCAGGTGGCAACGATACTGCTGCACGTTGCCAGGCTTTCTTCGCCATCATGGCTTCGTTGGAAGATACGAATTTATTGCATAGAGGTGGTGCACATGGTTTGCACTATGCGCGCACTGCTGCGCTTTCCTTCCTTGCAGACGGTGGCGTATACACGCTGGATTGGCAGCAGCGTGCGGCGCAGATACATCATCAATTCATTGCACGTCGTTTGAGTCCGGGCGGCACTGCCGATATGTTGGCGGCGACCTTGTTCATTGATGGCTTGAGCGAACGGAGTATGACCGTATGAGCGGATTGGCGATTGCATGCCCAGGTCAAGGCGCACAGCATCCGCAGATGTTCGATCTCGCCTTGCAGTCTTCCGCTGCGCGCGATTGGTTGAAAACTTATTCCGATGCACTGGGCATCGATGTAGTCGATCTTGCAGCACGCGGTGAAAATTTATTTAATAACCGTAATGCGCAATTACTAATCTGCGGCGCAGCGATTGCAACCTGGACCGCATTGCAAGAAAGTTTGCCGCAGCCGGAATTATTTATCGGTTATAGCGTCGGAGAACTTGCTGCTTATGGATGTGCCGGTGCATGGAATGTGCAAGAGATGGCGGTGCTGGTGCCACAACGTGCGCTCTTGATGGATCAGGTTGCGCCTAAGGATGCAGGCATGCTGGCGGTGAAAGGTTTGGATGCCGCAGCGATGCGCATGCTATGCCAACAATATGATCTGGAACTTGCCATCATCAATGGTGAAGATCATTTCGTACTTGGTGGTGTACGTGCCGATATCGAGCGCGCAGTTGTAGGTATCACAGCCGCTGGTCATTGGTGCAAGGCGCTGGATGTGGCGATACCGTCGCATACCTCGGTCATGCAGGCGGCGGTACAGCCCTTCCGGCAATTGCTGACGACGATGACTTTGCATCCACTTGCGGCGCCGGTACTGGCCGGTATAAATGGCATACCGACGGACGCGAGCACGATCGCGTCTACCTTGTCGGCACAAATTGCCGAGCCGGTGCGCTGGCAGGATTGCATGAATGCGACTGTGGAACGCGGTGTGACCGTAGTGCTGGAGCTAGGCCCCGGTCGTGCGCTGAGTCGCATGTTTGATGAAATGGCTGCACCCGTTGAGGCGCGTTCAGTAGAAGATTTTCGTACCCTAGATGGTATCGTCAAATGGGTAGAGACACGACTTTCCACGTAATAAAATCCGTGCAACAAGAATCAGAAAAAAGAAAAGAATATATACATGTCTAATCGTATTGCTCCCAAACCTGTCAGCCTCGCCGACATCCAGCTTGAGCGTCAGCCCTTAACGTCGCCACGTCCTTCGGTTGCCAGTTCGGCAGAACGTGCTTACCGTCGTATAGAAGAAGCCATCGTCACGATGGAGATTCAACCAGGCACGGATGTCAATGAAGCCTTCCTGAGCGACATCGCCGGTTTCGGTCGCACGCCTGTGCGCGAAGCAGTGCGCAAGCTTTGCTTTGAACATTTGCTGGTGGTGAAGCCCAAGCGCGGCATTTATGTGACCGAGATCAATCCGGTCGCGCAACTGCGTCTGCTGGAAGTACGGCGTGAAATAGATAGACTGGTTTTTCAAAATGCAGCGCGTCGCGCAACGCAGGAGCAACGTCGTCAGTTCGCCATGCTGGGGGAAAATTTCCGGCGCTCGGCACTATCCGCCGACAAGATGTTGTTCATCCGTTGCGATAAGGAATTCAATGAACTGTGCCTGAATTGCGCGCGCAATGAATTCCTCACCGGCAGCTTGCGTTCGATTCAGGGTTTGTCGCGACGCTTCTGGTTTTGCCATTACCAAACCTTCGATTACCTGTCGGTGACGGCGCTCTTGCATGCGGGCGTGGCCGAAGCGATTGCCTTTGGCAGTATTGCGCTGGTGGCGGAAGCGGCCGAGCGTCTGGTCGATAGCGCAGAATCGCTGGCAAAACGCGTAGCGGCATTGGACGGCATCATGTCGTCGGATGACGAGGCGCCGTTTCATACCAACACGACTCGCCAGTAACAAACTTGCCCGGATGCCATCGCGTGTATCCGGGTTGATTTTTCCTCCGCATCCAAGCAGTTGAGCCAAGCAATTTCACGCCGCGCCAGAAACAGGCACTTCCCTTAGAATACGAAGTCACATGTCAGGATGCTATGGATGCGCCTCGGCGCAGTCATGTTTCTCTGTTGCATCTATTTCATTTATTCAATCAGTTGTTATGCATATATTTACCTACGGCTCCCTGATGTTTCCGGAAATCTGGCAGCGCGTCGTGCGCGGCGATTACCGATCCGCAGCAGCGACGGCGCAAGGTTATGCCCGATATGCCTTGGCTGACGATACTTATCCCGGCATGATTACGCGGTCGGATGCGGCGGTGGAAGGCGTGGTTTACTTCGATGTGGATGCGGAAGATATCGCTGCGCTGGACGCTTTCGAAGGCAGTGAATATCGTCGCGATTCTGTAGATGTTGTAATAGAATCAGGCGAAATCGTGATAGCGTGTACTTACATCTTTTTGGCGGGACATCGACTCTCGGATGTGCCGTGGGAGCCGCAGGCTTTCCAGATGTCACGCTTTATCGGATCGTATTGCAGCGACAAATTGGACGGATGAGAGCTGGCTAGCCAGTATAATTCCGTCTACGTTTATTCCTATTCAATATTCGGTCTTGTACCGTCAGAAACAACTCCATGCTCGCAGCACAAAAACAACGCCTCACCGAACTCTTCCAAGCCGCCGTCGCACCACTGGTGGCCGGTACCGATTTGCAGCCAACCATCACATTGGAACGTCCACGCGATCCATCGCATGGCGACGTAGCTTGCAATCTGGCAATGCAAATTGCCAAACCGCTCAAGAAAAATCCACGCGAAGTAGCGCAGGCGCTGGTCGCCGCACTGCTCGACAATCCGGCTAATCGTGATCTGATCGAATCGGCTGATATCGCCGGTCCGGGTTTTATCAACCTGCGTCTGACCGCAGCATCGCGCCAAGGCGTGGTCAAAGCCGTCTTGCAGCAAGGTGCGGAATACGGCAAGAGCAATCTCGGCAATGATAAAAAAGTCATCATCGAATTCGTCTCCGCCAACCCAACCGGTCCTTTGCATGTAGGTCATGGTCGTCAGGGCGCATTGGGCGATGCGATGTCGTCTTTGTTCCAGGCGCAAGGTTATGCGGTCACCCGCGAGTTTTATTACAACGATGCCGGCGTACAGATCGCCACACTCGCAACTTCGGTACAGGCACGCGCCAAAGGTTTGAAGCCGGGTGTAGATGGCTGGCCTGAGTCGGCCTACAACGGCGACTACATACAAGACATCGCCAACGACTTCCTCGCGAAGAAAACAGTTTCTGCCAGCGATGGCTTGCCGGTAACCGCCAGCGGCAACATCGATGACATCGAATCGATACGCGCATTCGCCGTCGCTTATCTGCGTCGCGAGCAGGATCTGGACTTGCAAGCCTTTGGCGTCAAGTTCGATAACTACTATCTCGAATCGTCTTTGTACAACGACGGCAAAGTTGCGCAAACAGTCGATGCCTTGATCAAGGCAGACAAGACGTATGAGCTGGATGGCGCGCTGTGGTTGCGTACCACCGACTACCGCGACGACAAAGATCGCGTGATGAAGAAGTCCGACGGTACGTACACCTACTTCGTCCCTGACGTCGCGTATCACACAGTCAAATGGCAACGCGGCTTTACGCAAGCAATCAATGTGCAGGGCAGCGATCACCACGGCACGATAGCGCGTGTGCGCGCCGGTTTGCAGGCGCTCGATAT
The DNA here is from genome assembly GCF_900130075.1 of Herminiimonas arsenitoxidans. Taxonomy (NCBI): domain Bacteria; kingdom Pseudomonadati; phylum Pseudomonadota; class Betaproteobacteria; order Burkholderiales; family Oxalobacteraceae; genus Herminiimonas; species Herminiimonas arsenitoxidans. Next base: position 2,302,449 of record NZ_LT671418.1, on the reverse strand, counting down.
CGGTATTCCGCAAGGCTATCCGGATTACGTCTTGCACAAGATGGTCACCGTCATGCGTAACGGCGAAGAAGTGAAGATTTCCAAACGTGCCGGCTCCTACGTCACATTGCGTGATTTGATCGAATGGTCGAATGGCGAAGTAGTTGAAGGCGAAGTACGCGATCTGACCCGCGGCCGTGATGCAGTACGTTTCTTCCTGATCTCGCGCAAGGCCGATACCGAATTCGTGTTTGACGTCGATATCGCATTGACGCAAGGCGACGAGAATCCGGTCTATTACGTGCAATATGCACACGCGCGTATTTGCTCGGTGTTGAAACAAGCTGAAGGTGCTGACTTTGATGAAGCCGCGTTGGTGAATGTCGATCTGTCGCCATTGACCGCACCGCGCGAAGCATCGCTGCTCGCCAAGCTCGCCGAATATCCAGAGATGCTGCAAAAGGCATTGGAAGAATTGGGCCCGCATCAGGTCGCGTTTTATCTGCGCGATTTAGCAGGCGAATTACATAGCTACTACAATGCAGAACGCGTGCTGGTAGATGATGTCTCATTGAAGATGGCACGCATTGCCCTGATGCATGCAACACGACAAGTATTACGTAACGGTCTGGCCTTGATTGGTGTTTCGGCACCGACCCGGATGTAACAGGAACTCTATGAGTAAAGATATGAAACAGCGGGATATTAAAAAGCAGGCCGGCGGTACTTTGCTCGGCTTGATACTTGGCCTCATCATCGGTTTGGGTATAGCGGTTGGTGTGGCTTTGGTCATTTCCAAAACGCCATTGCCGTTCACCAATAAAACCGGTGCGCAGCCAGAACGCTCGACGCAGCTGCCGCCAGCCACCAACGACTTGTCCGATCCGAACAAGCCTTTGTACGGCAAGAAGCAGCCTAAACCGGTAGAGACTACCGACCCGTCTGCATCTATTGATACCACCAAAGCACCGGTAGTCGACAAGGCAACGCAGGCAAAAGACAAAGCGCAAGCCAAGGTAGAAGCTACAGCCAAGGCCGAGAGCGCTGATGAAAAATGGATCTACTATCTGCAAGCTGGCGCTTTCCGCGAAAGAGCAGATGGAGAGAACATGAAGGCAAAATTGGCTTTGCTGGGTTTCGAGGCAACTGTCTCCGAATATAAGGCGGAAACCGGCGCACTGTATCGTGTGCGTGTCGGCCCGTTTGGTCAGTTGGAAACAATGAACCGAGTACGCGGTAAGCTGTCTGATAATGGCGTCGATGTCGCAGTGGTGCGCATCGGCAAATAACTGAAAGGAATCTCATGCGTTTTATTCAACACCTGTTGGCTGTCGCAAGTCTGAGTCTGTTTGCTGCGACCGCCGGCGCATCGCCGACCGCACCGGTCAATGGCACCGATTACCGTACGCTGGAAAAAGTACAGCAAACCGATAGCGGCAAGAAAGTCGAAGTCACCGAATTCTTCTGGTACTCCTGCCCGCATTGCAGCGCGCTCGAACCAGCACTCGAATCCTGGGTGAAAAAACAAGGCGACAAGATCGTCTTCAAACGTGTGCCAGTCGCTTTCCGCGATACCTTCATTCCGCAGCAAAAGCTCTACTATTCGCTGGAAGCCATGGGCCTGGTTAACTCCATCCACGGCAAAGTATTCCGCGCGATCCACGTAGAACGCCAACCGCTGGATACGGATAAACAGATCGCCGACTTCATCGCCAAGCAAGGCGTTGATCCTAAGAAGTTTGCCGAGGTCTACAACTCCTTCGGCGTACAAACCAAGGTACAACGCGCGACGCAATTGCAAGCCGCGTACAAGGTTGATGGCGTTCCTATGATCGCGATCGATGGTCGTTACATCACTTCGCCATCCATTGTCGGCGCATCGCTCGGCAATCGTCCGGAAGGCGTCTTGCATGACGCAACCTTGCAAGTCATGGACTGGCTGGTTACAAAATCCGCAAAGTAAGATTACCTCGCTGATTTTTTCAGCAAAAGATCGCATGAGTAAAATCCGCAACTCGCAAGATTGCGGATTTTTTATTTGGAGCGCATGTGGGAGCATTCATGACTAATAATGTGCAACGCGTATTCATCACAGGTGCATCCAGCGGACTGGGTGCAGCTCTTGCGCGCCAGTACGCAGAGCAAGGTGCCATTCTCGGACTGGTCGCGCGTCGCGGTGAAGTGTTGCATGAACTCGCCGACAGCCTTCCCGGCGCAGCAAGTCACAGAATTTATCCGCTCGATGTAAATGATCACGCCGCGCTGGTACTAGCCGCTGCTGATTTCATCCAGTACGCACAAGGCATCGATATCGTTATCGCCAACGCCGGTATCTCGCGTGGCACTTTGACGGAACATGCGGAAGACCTGCAAGTTTTCGAGCAAGTATTCGCTACTAACGTGATGGCAACTGTCGCCACCTTCTCGCCCTTCATCACCACCATGCAGGTGCAAGCCGCTGCCGGAGATACAAACTGTCGTCTGGTTGGCATAGGTAGCGTTGCTGGCATACGCGGCTTGCCGGGTGCAGGTGCTTACAGCGCGTCCAAGTCAGCTGTTATCAGCTATTGCGAATCTTTGCGTGTGGAGTTGAAGAAGAGTGGTGTGAAGGTTGTGACGATAGCACCGGGGTATATCGATACGCCTATGACGCAGGTGAATGATTACGCAATGCCGTTTTTGATGCCGGTGGAGAGGTTTGCTGAAGTTGCTGTTGCTACGATAGCTAGTGGATGCAGTTATCGTGTTATTCCTTGGCAGATGGGTGTGGTGGCTAAGGTGCTGCGTACGTTGCCTAATTGGCTTTACGATTTGTTGTTTGCGAATGCGCCGAGGAAGTCTCGCAAGCCTTAGTTAATACGAATTGGCTCAGCATGCCGGGGGTAGCCCGGCGGCTACTTACTTTTCTTGCTTCGCCAAGAAAAGTAAGCAAAAGAAGGCGACCGCGAAGCCGCTGCCCTTTGGGTTCCCGATTTCGCAGTACCTGAAATGGGAAATGAAAGAACTCGCTACGCTCAGACAGCTTTCATTTCTGATCCATTTCACGCACCGCAAAATCGGCAGCGTCAAAGCGGAATTTAAAGCCGAGACGCGGCGATAGTGTTCAGGACTGATAGCTGGGGAATATAAGTTTCTGCGCAAGTTGGTAGGCGGGACTTCTCTGTGGATGGGTGTATTGTTTGATCCATCATGTTTTGAAAAGGGTTACGAATGCTCACGATACTTTTCCTTTTGTTAGCTCTAGGGGCTGGTTGGCTAGCTATCGTTGGATATCGCATGGGTAAAAACGTCAAAGAACAGCCCTTCAAAGTCATGGCGGGTAATCACTTCGAACATTTGTCTGGGATTGAACGCGTTGAAATGCAAGAACGCTGGAGTTCTCGCATTAGCTTGAGTTTTTACATTTGGATATTGCTAGCAATTATCTTTGCAATTTTTGCTATCGCAACTTTAGTGATGGGTTACTAAAAATTTGTAGGATAGTTTTTCGAAATGCGTGAATCTATTCCTATTTTGGCTCAGATCAATAAGTCTGAAACCGAATCACACCATCACTAGAAATAATCCGTTTCAACATTCCATCCTTCCAAAGCTTGTGCAAATGCGCCAGCGCTTCGCCGAGTGCAAAACTCAATTGATGGGCATCCAATTTGCGCACGAACATAATCGGCACGATGTCTGCTGCCGATTGCGGTGTGACACAAACCGCTAATACTTCTTCCAATCGAGCTGCGTGATGATCGAATAATTGCTGTATGCGCGTATGCAAGCCGCGGAAAGGTTTGCCGTGCGATGGCAGTACCAGCGTGTCTTCCGGCAAGTCTTTGAACTTCAATAATGAATCGAGAAACTGTTGCACCGGATTTGATTCCGGTTCGACTGCAAAGACCGAGACATTGGTCGAGATCCGCGGCAACACCATATCGCCGGAAATCAGCAGGTTCAAATCTTCGCAATACAGCGCCGCATGTTCTGGTGCATGACCGAAGCCGGTGATGACGCGCCATGCGTGCTTGCCGATGCGGAAGCTTTGCGTGTCGTGCATGCGTATGTATGAGATCGGTACGCTAGGCACCAGCGTCGGGTAATAGCTGCGGCGTCCTTCCAGTTCTGCCAGCATTTGCGGATCGGCCAGACCGTGGCGTTTGAAGAAGGGGAACATCGCTGTGCCGTCAGCGCCTGGCAGCGCGGCGGACATCATGCGGGCGAAGGTGTATTCGCCGGTCGTCATCCACAGCGGCACATCCCAGCGCTTGCAGATCCAGTCGGCGAGGCCGACGTGATCAGGATGGCAATGGGTGGCGATGACGCGCACGATGGGCAGGCCGTTTAACTGCGTGGCAAAAATGCTTTCCCAGGCGTCGCGCGTGGCGTCGTTGGAGATGCCGCAATCGATGACGGTCCAGCCGCGCACGGTGCCGTTCTCCGATTCGAACTCATCTTCAAGCAGCCAGAGATTGATGTGGTTGAGCGCAAATGGCAGACCCATGCGCAGCCACTTTACGCCGGGCGTGATCTCGAACGTGCTGCCAAGATCTGGCAAGGTGTCGTCAAATGGGTAATTTAGTTGTGCTTCAAGCAAATTCATCGTGGTCCCGTGGCTAGCCAATAAGATTCACATTCACTGCGGGCGCGCCTACAATAGCCGTCGGAAATGCATGGTGTCATTCTAAACGGTGTTACATCACACCGCGCCATTGCATGATAGGCAAGTGAAACAAGATCATGACAAAACCAAATGCAAGTCCTTGCCCTTGTGGCAACGGAGATTATGCGCTTTGTTGCCAACCGTATCACGACGGCACAGCAGCACCGACGGCCGAGGCTCTGATGCGCTCACGTTACAGCGCTTACGCCTTGGGTTTGATGCACTATGTACATGCGACCTGGCACGCATCGACGCGGCCGCCGCTAACGGATTTTGTGCATGATGCTTCGACTAAATGGCTGGGTCTGGAAGTCAAAAAATTCGTCCCCGGGCAGGATGAGGCTACGGTCGAATTCGTCGCGCGCTCCAAGAGTGGCGGACGCGCACAACGTTTGCATGAAGTCAGCCGCTTTGTAAAAGAAGACGGGCGCTGGTTTTATATAGACGGCGTGTTCCCCGATTGAGTCATCAAAGAATATCTGGAGTCATGTTGGACGCAATGAATCAAACACCATCAGGCAAGCAATCCGATCTGGTCGCGCGCAGTCTGCGCAGCGTGTGGCATCCCTGCACGCAAATGCAGCATCACGAAACCTTGCCGCTGGTGCCTGTCAGTCACGGTCGCGGCGCATGGTTGTACGACACCAACGGCGATCGCTATCTGGATGCCATCAGTTCGTGGTGGGTCAATCTATTCGGTCATGCCAATCCGCGTATCAATAGCGCATTGAAGTTGCAGCTCGATTTGTTGGAGCACGCGATGCTGGCCGGCTTTACGCATGAGCCGGTAGTGCAATTGTCGGAGCAATTGGCGGCGCGTACCGGCGATGTGCTCGGCCATTGTTTTTACGCATCCGATGGCGCATCGGCGGTGGAAATTGCATTGAAGATGAGTTTTCATGCGTGGCGCAATAATGGGCAGAGCGAGAAGCGCGAGTTCGTTTGCCTGAAGGGCAGCTATCACGGTGAAACAATAGGCGCGCTGGCAGTCACTGATGTACCTATCTTCCGCGATGCTTACGGCCCGATGTTGCAACATGCGCATGTGGTGATGAGTCCCGATGCGCGTGCCGCACGCGATGGTGAATCGGCCGCCGATGTGGCACGTCGTGCTGCTGTCGAACTGGAAGCCTTGTTCCAAGATCGTTCCAAATATATTGCAGCCATCATCGTCGAGCCGCTGGTGCAATGCGCGACCGGCATGGCGATGTACGATCCGGTGTACCTGCAGGAAATACGTGCGCTATGTGATCGTTATCACGTGCATTTGATCGCGGATGAGATTGCCGTTGGTTGCGGTCGCACCGGCACTTTCTTCGCGTGTGAACAAGCGGCGATCTGGCCGGATTTCTTGTGTCTGTCTAAAGGTATCAGCGGCGGTTATTTGCCTTTGTCTTTGGTGATGACACGCGATGCGATTTATCAGGCGTTTTACGATACCGATGTAGCACGTGGATTTTTGCATTCGCATTCTTACACTGGCAATCCACTTGCATGTCGTGCTGCATTGGCGACGCTGGCGATCTTCGATGAAGATGATGTGATCAATGCCAATCGCGTGCGTGCTGCGCGCTTGACCGATGCTTTGGCACCGCTGGCTGCGCATGCACAAGTCAGCAACTTCCGTCAGCGCGGGATGATCTGGGCATTCGATGCCGTGGTCGATGATGCGGATGCGGCAGCGACTTTCTCGCGTCGTTTCTTCACGACTGCGCTTGAACATGAATTGTTGTTGCGCCCTATTGGTCGCACGGTCTACATGATGCCGCCTTACATTTTGAATAATGAAGAGATCGATGGTTTGGCAGCGCGTACGCACACTGTTTTTGAAAAGGTAATGCGCACATGAGCAAGTTGATCGCAGGACTGGAACAGCAACTCGCTCAGCTCGATGCGCAAAGCTTGCGTCGTCGCCGTCGCACAACTGAATCGCCATGCGCACCACGCGTGCAAGTTGATGGTCGCGAGATGCTGGCTTTTTGCAGCAATGATTATCTCGGTCTGGCTGCGCATCCACGCATAGTGAATGCCTTGCAGGAAGGTGCCAGCATCTACGGTGCCGGTAGTGGTGCATCGCATTTGATCAGCGGCCATTCACGCGCGCATGCCGAGTTGGAAGAACGTCTGGCTGAGTTTGTATCGCCGCAGATAGTAGATGCGCGTGCTTTGTATTTTTGCACCGGCTACATGGCTAACATTGCAATCTTGAGTGCATTGTCCGGCAGCGGTGCTGATCTGTTTTCTGAATCACTGAATCATGCGTCGCTGATCGATGGTGCGCGTTTGTCGCGTGCGAATGTGCATGTCTATCCGCATGGTGATTTGGAAAAACTTGCTGCCTTGCTCGCCGCTAGTACTTCGAGCAACAAGATGGTGGTGACCGATAGTGTGTTCAGCATGGATGGCGATCTGGCCGCCCTGCCGCAATTGCTGGCTTTGTGCGAACAGCATGATGCGTGGTTGGTGGTGGATGACGCGCACGGCTTTGGTGTACTTGGTGAACATGGGCGCGGTGTGCTGGAGCACTTTGCTTTGCGTTCACCTAATCTGGTTTATATGGGGACCTTGGGCAAGGCGGCTGGTGTGGCTGGCGCATTTGTCGCCGCGCATAAGAGTGTGATCGAGTGGATGGTGCAACGTGCACGTCCGTATATTTATACGACGGCTGCACCACCGGCAGTCGCACATGCGCTGCTGACCAGTCTGGATATTATCGAAGGTGCGGAAGGCGCAGAACGTCGTGCGCATTTGCAGACCTTGATTGCGCAATGGCGCAGTGCTTTGCAACTACAACGCTGGCAAGCCTTGGCATCGGATACCGCGATTCAACCTGTCGTCATCGGTGCGAATGATGAGGCGATGAAAATCGCAGCGGCTTTGTATGAACAAAATATCTGGGTACCGGCAATTCGTCCGCCGACTGTACCTGCCGGTACCGCACGTTTGCGTGTGACCTTGTCGGCAGCGCATACCGCCGCCGATGTCGCGCAGCTTGTCGATGTGTTGCACCAACTGGAAAAGCAGAATTGAGATGACAGCTACTTTTAATTGTTTTGTGACCGGCACCGATACCGAAATCGGTAAAACGATGATTTCCACTGCCTTGCTGCATGCGTTGGTGGAAAGAGGCGTACGCGCGGCAGCGATCAAAAGCGTTGCCGCTGGAGCAACTGCAATTCAGACAAGTGCTGGTCAGGTCTGGCACAATGACGACGCTGACGCGTTGGCGCAGGCTGCCAACGTGGTTTTGCCACCAAAATTGGCGACGCCATATCTGTTGCATGAGGCGGCTGCACCACATGTTTCGGCGAAGTTGCAAGGTGTTTCTATAGATATCGCGCATATTAAGAGCTGTTATGCGCAAGTCCGTGAGCTGGCAGATGCCGTGGTGGTCGAGGGTGTCGGCGGCTTCCGCGTGCCTTTGTCTGATCATGCTGATACTGCGGATTTAGCCCAAGAACTGGGTTTGCCGGTCATAATGGTGGTCGGGCTGCGGTTGGGTTGCTTGAATCATGCCCTGCTGACCGCCGATGCGATTGCTGCGCGTGGGCTGAAGTTGGTGGGCTGGGTAGCCAATACAGTCGATGCGGGCATGGCATTTGCTGAGGATAATGTCGAAGCATTGGTTGCGCGTTTGCCCGCGCCGCTGCTGGGTTGTGTGCCGCGTTTGGCTGCGCCCTTGCCTGCTGCCGCTGCTTCGTATCTGGATTTTTCGTGTTTGCCGAATTGGCCCAAGGCCTGATCTGGCGAATACCCGATTTAAATTTTAGTCAGGAGTTTTTCGATGTCGTCGCAACCTGTAACTTTTCAAGCGCCTGTCGCACCTATCGTTCCAACCGCGTGGCCGGTGGATGAGGTGTTGGCCTTGTTCAATCTGCCGTTCAACGATTTGATCTTCCGTGCGCAAACCGTGCATCGCGAAAACTTCGATCCAACGGAAGTGGAACTGGCGACTTTGTTGTCGATCAAGACCGGTGGCTGCCCGGAAGATTGCGGCTATTGCCCGCAAGCTGCGCGTTACGACACTGGCGTCACAGCACAAAAAATTCTGCCACTGGAAGAAGTGCTGACCGCAGCGCGTGAAGCCAAAGCGCACGGCGCAACCCGCTTCTGCATGGGTGCAGCATGGCGCGAACCAAAAGACCGCGATCTGGAAAAAGTTGAAGAGATGGTGCGTGAAGTGAAGGCCATGGGCCTGGAAACTTGCGCCACGCTCGGCATGCTGGGCGAAGGCCAGGCCGAGAAATTGAAAAATGCCGGTCTCGATTACTACAACCACAATCTGGATACTGCACCTGAGTTTTACTCGAACGTGATCTCGACCCGTGATTACCAAAACCGTATCGACACATTGGGTCGCGTGCGCGGCGCTGGTATCAAGGTGTGCTGCGGCGGTATCGTCGGCATGGGCGAATCGCGTTTGCAACGCGCAGGCTTGATCGCGCAATTGTGCAATATGGATCCGTATCCAGAATCAGTGCCGGTCAACAATCTGGTGCAGGTTGAAGGCACGCCTTTGCACGGTACCGATCCTATCGATCCATTGGAGTTCGTACGTACTGTCGCTGTCGCTCGCATCACGATGCCGAAAGCGCGTGTGCGTTTGTCCGCAGGTCGTCGCGAAATGGGTGAAGCGATTCAAGCTTTATGTTTCGTTGCTGGTGCGAACTCGATTTTCTACGGCGACAAATTGCTGACCACTGGCAATCCGGAAGCGATGGCTGATCAGGAGTTGTTGGAGAAGCTCGGCATGCATACACGCAGCACTGCGATTGATGCACGCTGCGACGTTACACCGTCGTAATCATGTGTTCCTAAATATCGTTTGACGATATAGCTACGGCCGGTTGATTTTATCGACCGGCCGTTTTTCCTTCTAATGAGGTTCCTCAATTGAATCTTGCCAAACAACTGCCAGCATCCGTCAAGATCGTCGAAGTCGGTCCGCGCGACGGTTTGCAAAACGAGCAGCAAACCATTAGTGCTGACACCAAGATAGAACTGGTGAATCGCCTGTCGCAAGCCGGCTTCCCGAATATCGAGGCAGCTTCCTTTGTTTCGCCGAAGTGGGTGCCGCAGATGGCGACCTCGTCGGAAGTGATGGCTGGCATTACACGACGACCCGATGCGATTTATTCTGCATTGGTGCCGAATATGAAAGGCTTTGAAGCCGCACTCGCCGCGGGTGTCGATGAAGTGGTGATTTTTGCCGCAGCATCGGAAGCCTTCTCGCAAAAGAATATCAATTGTTCTATCGCCGAATCGATAGCGCGTTTCCGCGATGTCGCGCAAGCGGCCAAGCAACATAATCTGCGTTTGCGTGGTGCGCTGAGTTGCGCCTTCGGTTGCCCATATCAAGGTGAAGTAACAGCGGATAGCGTGGCCGATGTCGTGCGTCAATTGCGCGAGCTAGGCTGTGATGAAATCGATATCGCTGACACCATAGGCGTGGCGACACCGCGTCATGTACAAACAGTGATGCAGCGCGCGATAGAAGAATTTCCTATCGATAGGTTGTCCGGTCACTTCCACGATACCTACGGTCAGGCTTTGGCAAATATCTATGCGAGTCTGGAAGTTGGTATCTCGATTTATCACGCTTCGGTAGCGGGCCTTGGTGGTTGTCCGTACGCCAAAGGTGCGACTGGTAACGTTGCAACGGAAGACGTGCTGTACATGATGCAGGGCTTGGGCATAGAAACTGGCATCGATCTCAATGCGGTAGTCGATGCAGGACAGTTCATCTCGGAGAAACTGGGTCGCAAAGCAGTAAGTCGTGCCGGTAATGCGATTGCAGCAAAACGCGCACCGGGCTGCGGCTAATCAGAGTAAAGCGTTTGACCAATAAAAACGGGATGCAGCGATAAGCTTGCATCCCGTTTTTGTATTGCACGTTTGCTTAGTTGTACAACACGTTCGGCAACCACAAACCGATGGCCGGGAACATGTACAGCAGAATCAGCGCAAAGATCTGTATCGCCATGAAGGGCATCATGCCGAGGAAGATCTGGTTCAGCGTCACGTGTGCCGGTGCCACACCTTTCAGATAGAACGCTGACATCGCCACCGGTGGCGACAGGAAGGCTGTTTGCAGATTCATCGCGACCAGCAGACCAAAGAACAGCGGATCGATGCCGAAGTGCGGCAGCAGCGGGATAAAGATAGGCATGAAGATCACGATGATCTCCGTCCACTCCAGCGGCCAACCCAGCAAGAAGATGATGACTTGCGCGAGGATCATGAACTGCAATGGCGTCATGTCCAGCGACAACACCCAGTCATTGATGATCTCCTGCCCACCGAGCAAGGCAAACGATGCCGAGAAGATACTGGAGCCAACAAACAGCCAGCACACCATCGCACTGGTTTTCGTTGCCAGATAGGCGGACTCTTTCAACATGCTGAAGTTGAAGCGTCGGTAACATGCCGCCAGCACTATGCCGCCGAATGCACCCATAGCCGCTGCCTCGGTCGGTGTTGCCAGTCCGAACACGATGCTACCCAGTACGGCAAGAATCATGAAGGCCAATGGGAACAGCGATCCCAACAGCATCTTGAAAATCTCTAGCCGCGCAAAGGTAAAGTAGGCATAGAACACCACCATCGCAGCGAGGCCGATACCGAAGGCGATCCAGAAACCTTTAGGTGCAGATTTCGCTTCAGCTGGTGCGGTAGGTGCAGCAGGTTCGACCGAAGTCGATGGCATGGCTGTTGGTGCCGCCGTGTCATGCGTTTCTGCAAGCGCAGCAGGTGCGGCTTCGCTTGCTGGTTCGGCCAGTGCACCTTCCGGTTCACCAAAACTATCATCGGCATGCATCTCGCTGCTCAAGTCTTGCGCACCGATACCCATCTCGATCATTTCGGTCTTGGCTGCATCTGGTGCCGTGGCCATGCGATAGCTCAATCCCATGGCTAGCGTAAATGCCAGTGCCGGTAACAAAGCAATGCCCAGTTGCTGCAACAAGGTGCGTGTGGAGACATCCGCATTGCGGCGTCCCTTGAGTGCACCTATCAGGCCGGGCAAGACATTGTTGCTGATCGTGGTGGAGATTTTTTCCGCAAAGCCGGGCAGATCCACATGTCGTTCTTCTGCCGACAGAGGTGGCGCTACGCTAGGCTTGAGCTTCGCCAGGATGATCACGTAACCGATATACAGACCCGCCAGCATGATGCCTGGGAAAAAGGCACCAGCGTACAGCTTGACCACCGATACACCGGCTGTCGCGCCGTACACGATCAACAGCACGGAAGGCGGAATCAGAATGCCCAGACAACCACCAGCCGTGATGGCACCCGCTGACAACTGCGTGCTGTATCCAGCCTTCAGCATCGCCGGCAAGGCCAGCAAGCCCATCAGCGTGACGACGGCACCAACGATACCGGTTGCCGTCGCGAAGACGGCGCAGGTCACGATGGTGGCGACAGCTAATGAACCTGGCACGCGTGCCATTGCGATATGCAGACTCTTGAACAGCTTTTCGATCAGGTTGGCGCGTTCGACCAGATATCCCATGAAGATGAAGAGCGGGATGGAGATCAGAACATCGTTGGCCATGACTGAATACGCACGTTGCACCATCAGGTCCAGCGTTTGTTGCGTGGCGAGGTTGGGGTCTCGACTGTAGAAGGCAAACCAGGCGAATATCACGCCCATGCCCATCAGTGTGAACGCAGTAGGGAAACCCAGCATGATGGCAACCACAACCAGCGCCAGCATCAACAGGCCAAGATGGCCGCTGGTCATGTGCTCTGGCGACGGCATCAGGATGAAGAGGCCGAGAACGATGGCAAACAGAATGGAGAGGCCGAACCAGACTTCTTTCCTCATGGTTTGCCTCCTGCGTTGTTGGTGATCAGTTTGTCTACTTCGGCGATGTCTTTATCCTTCACATGCACCATCGCCTTGAGTTTGTCGACGTCCACTTCTTCCACGTCTTTTTCACGCGATGGCCATTCGCCTTCTTTCAGGCAAATGATGCAACGTATGATTTCCACGAAGCCTTGCATCAACAATAGCGCGCCAGAAATAGGAATCACCATTTTGAACGGATAAAGCGGCGGGCCGTTTGCGGTAAGAGTTGAATGCTCTTTGATAGCCAGCGATTCAGCCGCGTAGGTATAACCAGCCCACACCAACGCGATGACGCCAGGAATGAAGAAAACAAAATACAGTGTCAGATCCAGGCTGGCTTGCAAGCGTGGTGGGAAAAAACCGTATAAGACGTCGCCACGTACATGGCCGTTTTTTGCCAGCGTGTAAGCACCTGCCATCATGAAGGCCGTGCCATACGCCATGATCATCAGATCGAAAGACCATGGATTGGGACTGTTCAGTGCATAACGTGCGAAAACTTCCCACGTGATAAGAAAGGTCAAGATGACGATAAGCCAGGAAAATAGTTGGCCTACCCAACTGCTGACCTTATCGATGAAGAATAAAAGGTTCTGCATAAAGGCTCCGATTCAAAGACAGGTGGTGTTGTCGCGTATGCGACGTTTGTCTGCGTTTAATAAAACACCATCCGATACTTTGGATGGTGTCGTGAGAAACGCGATCGATGCCGCTTAAGCTTTCTTCGGAGCGGTGCGCGCGAAATAATGGTTGTATGCCATGCGCCTGTTGTTATTGGTGTCCATGTCCCATTTCATGGCACGTTCGGCGAAGACTCTTTGCGATTTTTCCACTTCCTTGAACAAGGCGTTGTCGGCGCCCTTTTTCGCGACTACTTCATCCCAGACAGTGAGTTGTGTCTGCAGCAGAGAGTCCGGCGTCTTGTAAAACTTCACGCCATCCTTGGTCTGCATTTCGCGATAGTCTTTGGAATAACGATCGATCGCTTTCCACGACATATCGGCCGACGATGCTTCCACCGCATTCGAAATGATGGCCTTCATTTTTGGCGGTAGTGCTTCGTACTTGGTTTTGTTGAAGGTGATCTCGAACTGCTCGGAGCTTTGATGGAAGCTTTGCAGCATGCAGACCTTGGAGACATCAGGGAAGCCAAGTACGCGATCAGAACTGGCGTTGTTGAACTCCGCACCATCCAGCAAACCTCTATCCATCGCTGGTACGATTTCGCCACCTGGCAGCGCATTCACTGCTGCACCCATTGCGGTAAACAAATCAATCGCCAGGCCGTTGGTACGGAACTTCAAGCCTTGCAGATCTTCTTTCTTGGTGATTGGTTTTTTGAACCAGCCTAGCGGTTGTGTCGGCATCGGGCCAGTGAGGAAGGATGTGACGTTCGCGCCGATGGATGTGTAGAGCTTGTCCAGCAACTCTTTACCGCCGCCATATTTATGCCAAGCCAATACCATGTTCGCATCCATGCCGAATACCGGGCCGGAGGTCCACAGCGCAATCGCGCTTTGTTTGCCGTAGTTGTAACCCATCACGCCATGGCCGCCATCGAGCGTACCTTTTGACACCGCATCGAGCAAACCGAAAGCAGGCACCACTGCACCAGCTGGCAACACCTCAATCTTGAGTTCGCCGCCGGTCATGTCATTTACTTTTTTGGCAAAGTCCTGGGCGTACTCGTGGAAAATATCTTTACTAGGCCAGGTACTTTGAAAGCGCATCTGTGTGACAGTTTGCGCAGTAGAGATCATCGGAAAGCTAAGTGCGGCTGCTGCGCCAGCGGTTGTTGCGGTACCAAGAAACTTGCGACGTGTGGAAGGGGAAGTCTGATTCTGTTTGAGGCTTTTCTTCATTGTGTATCTCCTATTATATTTTTTAGAAATCACTTTGATTCATGAACCGACAGATCGCATCCATTGGGAAATGGCGGCAGTACTGACGGGAGTAGAATGCCCTTTCGTGCGCATAAGTCAAGTCGCAATGCAGCAAGCAAGGAGGCTCTTTTTGGTGCATTTTTCGATGTGATGACAGATGAAGAGCAAGTGTTAAATATTTTTTGAACAGCTCACGTTCATTGTTTTTTTTATTGTTTTGAGTTTCTTTTTTGCGCGAAAAAATATGGTCTTTCCAGAGGGGAATTCTATTTTTTAAAACGAATGTCGCTGCTGTGTACGAGTGATTTCTAAATTGATATTGATATCGTCTTTATGTATCTATTGAACCAACGGTAAATCGATTTGTGACGATCAAATTAATCTGATTAAATGGTTCAATTATTTTTTGCGCGTGATCATAGTGTTGTGATTGCATCCGTTTTTCTTACACCACGCTTACAAAAAGTAAGCTCATCCAACTCTCATGACATATATCGATCTCATTCAAATTAATTCGCAAGGTTCTCCCGTCAGCAAGGTTGGTGCGCTGGATAACATCGCGCAACAAGTGTGTGCTGCAACGGCCTCTTTATATGTGGATGCAGGTTTTGTTTTGCCGTGGGTAGGCTATCTTGCGCAGAAGAATGGGAAGGTGGTTGGTGCATGCGCATTCAAGGCACCGCCATTGGATGGCAAGGTGGAAATTGGTTACTTCACCTTCCCTGATTCAGAGGGCAAGGGAATCGCTACGCTGATGGTGCGGCAGTTGCTGGAGATCGTGCAGGCAGAGCAAGCTGCGTTGATAGTCGTTGCGCATACTGCGAATGAAGAGAATGCTTCGAATGCGATTTTGCGTAATCTCGGTTTCCGCTTCGTGTATGTATTAGAGCATCCCGAGTATGGCGAAATGTGGGAGTGGCATTTGGTAAACGAACCATCAGTATCGGAAAGTCAAAATGTTTGAAATGAAAACGATAGGCCTGTTTGTCTTGACGGCCATCGCTGAGATTGTCGGTTGTTATCTGCCGTATCTATGGTTACGTCAGGCGGGATCAGTGTGGTTGCTGATTCCTGCTGCGCTTAGTTTGGTCTTGTTTGTATGGTTGCTCTCGCTGCATCCAGAAGCGGCAGGCCGCGTCTATGCAGCATACGGTGGCGCGTATGTTGCCGTTGCATTGGCTTGGCTATGGGTGGTCGATGGCATCAAGCCTACCAACTGGGATTTCGTTGGCGTTGCCGTTACGTTGGCAGGCATGGGCATCATCTTGTTTGCGCCGCGCGCTTGATGGTCACGTTATTGGCTTGAGCGTAACGCTTATTGCGTGCTGAATAGTGTCGGGAAGATTTCTATCCCGGTCGCATTCAGCGACGCAAAAATACGTCCGTCTTCATGCGTCGTTACATCGACGATGCCGGCATCTTCAAACTCACTGAGTGTGCGGCGTAATGTGCTCATTGGTATGCACGAGCGTTTGCTGAGTTTGGCCAATGACCACAATGCGCTCTCTTGCGATGCTTCCCATAAGTGTCGCAGGATGGTGACTTTGACCGGATCCAATTCATCCTCGTGTTGCGATGCGTCCGCGTTGGCCATGATGGTCCGCTTTCCTTTTTATGCATAAATGCTGATGTCCGATAGCACTCGCCGTAAGGCGATGCTTGTTGCAATCGAACATCTCGTCTCCGATGCGCTCTCTATGGAGCTGCATACGCACGACAGCTTGAAAGCTGCGTGTTACCTCATATTATAGTTTTCACGCGTTCGCGCATCAACCGCACGTTCTGCCTGGCGCATGCAATCGACGACCAGCTTGCCGATAGTCTTGAGCGCTTCTTCTATGCTGGCTGACCACGGATAGCTATAGTTCAGGCGGATGAAGTTGCTGTAACCGTTGGTGGTGGAGAACATATAACCCGGCCCGATGGTGATGCCATGCTGCAAGGCCAGCTCATACAGCTTCATCGAATCAACCAACGCTGGTAGTTCCACCCACAAGACATAACCGCCCTTGGGTTCTGAAGTCTGCGTTCCTTCCGGGAAAAAACGTTTGACTGCGGCGCGCATCATGTTCGCTTGTTGCGCGTAGATTTTTCTGATGTGGCGCAGATGATGTTCGTAACCGTCGTGTTCCAGATATTCGGCAATAGCAAGTTGCGGAATGGTGGGTGTCGTCAGCGTATTCAGGAACTTCAGTTTTTCAACCTGATCGCGATAACGTCCCGGCATCGCCCAGCCTATGCGATAGGCCGAGGTCAGGCTTTTTGAAAAAGAAGCGCAGTGCAGTACCAAGCCTTCGGTGTCGTAGGATTTGAGCGAAGTCGGATGTGCATCACCAAAGTACAACTCGTTATAGACATCGTTTTCTATGACCGGCACATTGCGTTCGGTAATCAGCTTGACCAGTGCACGCTTCTTTTCATCCGACATTTGAAAACCCAGCGGATTTTGAAAGTTCGGCATCACCATGCACGCCGCAATCTGATGCATGTCGAGTATCTCTTCCAGTGCAACCAGATCGATACCTTCGCGCGGATGCGTGGCGACTTCTATCGCGCGCATGCCCATACGTTCGATCGCATGCAACATCGCATAGAAGGTGGGCGACTCAACCGCGACGATATCGCCAGCCTTGCCGACTGCTTGCAAGCAGAGATTGATGGCTTCGGTGGCGCCTACTGTGACGACGATTTCATTCGGATCGATGGCGGTGCCGTTTTCCAGATAGCGGCGTGCGATCTGGCGTATCAGATCCGGATGGCCAGGCGGCAGCGCATCGGTCACGCCCCATTTGGTTTGGCGTCGTGTGATGCCGTAGGCATAGCGATTGATTTTTTCTGATGGGAACTGGCTGGGGTCGGGATACGGCGAGCCGAGTGGAACCGCATCATCGGCATTAATGGAGCGCAGCGTGGACAGCACTAGATGACTAACGTCCACTTGTGACGATATCGCGAGCGGTCGCGAGGTGCGCAATTCCTGCGGCACTTTCCCGTTTGCTGATTGTGGCGTGACGCGTACGAAGTAACCCGATTGCGGATGACTTTCGATGATGCCTTTACTTTCCAGTAAAAGAAATGCGTGCACGACAGTCGTGATACTGAGGCGATGATGCTGGCTGGTTTGTCGTATCGACGGCAGTCGTTCGCCGGGTCGGAACACGCCGTTCTCGATCAGCTCTTCAATATCTTTTGCCAGCTTTTCATACAACTTCACAAATGCCCCTGATGCTTGTCATGTTAATTTTTTTGCCTGTAATGACTCATATTCATTACTCAAATACCCTAGTGTTTATGCGGTTCTCCGACGCTTGTTGCTAATTACTTAAGCAGGAATAAAAGCACAGATACGTCGATTTTCAAACTGTACTCTTTTTATTTCAAGCTATGTGTACGCTCATCAAAATGACGTAGCGCTCTAAGCTTTGCTCACTCGGCACACAAGGTGCTCATGCATGAATGAATCCGCATGACGGTGCGCCGGATCAAAGGAATTTGTTGTGGAAAAGTTGAAGTCGCAAGGCAGTATTGAAACTTATGATCACCCAGCCGGTGGTTGGGGTGCGGTGAAGTATGTCGCCATCAATATGATCAAGGAAAAAGTCTCCGGTGGAAATTACCGTACCTTGTTCAAACAAAATCAACCGGAAGGTTTTGATTGTCCTGGTTGTGCATGGCCTGATCGTCAGCATGCATCGACCTTTGAATTTTGTGAAAACGGTGTCAAGGCCGTGGCGGCGGAAGCAACCAGCAAACGCGTGACGCCTGCCTTCTTTGAAAAAAATACAGTCGCTGCATTGCTGGAGCAATCCGACTACGAGTTGGAGCAACATGGTCGTCTGACCGATCCTATGCGCTATGACGCGGCTACCGACAAGTATGTGCCGGTAGCGTGGAGCGATGCATTCAAACTGATCGCCTCCCATTTGCACAAACTCGACAATCCGCATCAAGCCGCGTTCTATACGTCTGGTCGTGCGGGTAATGAAGCGGCGTTTGTCTATCAATTGTTTGTGCGCATGTTCGGCACCAACAACTTTCCTGATTGCTCGAATATGTGTCATGAAGCGACCAGTCGTGGTTTGCCATCTACCGTTGGTGTTGGTAAAGGTACGGTCACGCTGCATGATTTTGAGCATGCAGATACCTTGCTGATCTTTGGACAGAATCCTGCAACCAATCATCCGCGCATGCTGGGTGAGTTACGTGAATGCTCGAAGCGTGGCGCTGTCATTGTTTCTATTAACCCTTTGCGCGAACGTGGTCTCGAACGTTTTGCCGATCCGCAAAGCGTGGTGGAAATGTTGACGCTATCGAGCACCAAGATCGCATCTACTTTTATTCAGCCTAAGTTGGGTGGTGACTTCGCCTTGATTAAAGGCGTTGCGAAACGCACCTTGGAACTGGATGATGAAGCGGTAGAGAAAGGCACAGAACGCGTGCTGGATACAGCTTTCATTGCAGAACATTGTGCCGGTTTCGAAGACTTTGCTGCGGATTTGCGCATGCAGGATTGGCAAGAGCTGGTCGATGAGTCCGGCGTCTCGCGTGACGATATAGAAAAGCTGAGCCGCATCTATGTCAACGGCAAGCGCGTGATCGCAACATGGGGCATGGGTATTACGCAGCACAAGAATTCGGTGCAGACCGTGCACATGCTGTCCAACCTGATGATGATGCGCGGGAATATCGGCCGCGAAGGTGCAGGCTTGTGCCCGGTGCGCGGACATTCAAATGTGCAAGGCAACCGCACGGTTGGTATTGAAGAGAAACCTTCGCAGGAATTCCTCAATCGGCTGGGCAAGGTCTTCAACTTCGAGCCACCACGCGAACACGGTTACGACGTCGTGGAAACCATCCATGAAATGCTGGAAGGCCACGTCAAAGTATTCATCGGCCTGGGCGGCAACTTCGTGATGGCAACGCCGGATACGCCGCGTACGTTTGAAGCACTACGCTCATGTAGTCTGACCGTACATATCACGACCAAGCTTAATCGTAGTCATTTGGTACATGGCCAGGATGCTTTGATTTTGCCGACACTTGGTCGTACCGAGATCGACAAGCAAAACGGTGTGGCGCAAGGTGTGACGGTGGAAGACTCGATGAGCATGGTGCACATCTCATACGGCATGAACACGCCTGCATCGAAAAACCTGATGTCGGAAACCGCGATCGCAGCCAACATTGCGCATGCGACGCTTGGTTCTGACAAGGTCGACTGGTTGGCTTACGCTGCAGATTATTCGCTGGTGCGCGATGCGATGGAAAGCATCTTCGATGGTTTTGAAAATTACAACGAGCGCATCGCCAAGCCGGGTGGCTTTCATTTGCGTGTTGCTTCACGTGAACGCGAGTGGCTGACTGATACCGGCAAAGCAAATTTCATCGTCCACAATATCGAACAGGACACGCCGATCCGTCGTGCCAAGCAGCAGCATGGTAGCAAGCTGATGACCTTGATGACGACGCGTTCGCATGATCAGTACAACACGACGATTTATGCGATGGATGATCGCTATCGTGGCGTGTTCGGTCAACGTCGCGTGGTATTCATCAATCCGGAAGATTTGTTGATGCTGGGTTTCAAAGCAGGCGAATGGGTGGATATGAGCACGGTGTGGGATGACGGTATAGAACGTCATGCCAATCGCTTCCTGCTGGTGGAATATGACATTCCACGTGGCTGTATCGGTGCTTATTATCCAGAGACGAATCCGCTGGTTCCTCTCAACAGCGTGGGCGATGTATGTAACACGCCGACTTCGAAATCGATACCGGTCCTGCTGCAACGTTCCCAAACGGTCGCACTCGCCGCCTGAGGTGCTTTCCTTCGATAAGCGGCTGTCTGTCCATTCTGGCAGGCGGCCGCTTATACTGTCGGGCATCTACTACCATCCGGCTCGACCATCATGCGCAGAAAACCCGCGCGCCCTGAAGATCTCGACGATCTGATTTCTTTTCTCGATCTAACTGCGACGCCTTTGCCATCACCGTGCATAGGTATTTGCCGTGTCGATACTCGTACGACGTTTTGTACAGGTTGCCTGCGCACGATAGAAGAGATCACGGAGTGGGGTGCAATCGACGATCAAGGCAAGCGACAAATCTGGGGCGAAATCATTCGTCGGCGTGAGGCCGTGCATCATTGATGGAGATGACATTTTCGACTGTGGCGGTCAGATGTGCGATCATTCGGCCACGTTCACGAATCGAGCAGTAATAATATGACAATGAATTTTTACAAGCCGGAAAAAACCGTCACCGGACCTTCATACAGCCGCTGGTTCAAGTTGCTGGCTACCGTGTTTTCGATCAGTCTGTTGGTGTACGCAGCCGATATCATGCGACGTTATCCTTTGCTGGAATACGGCCTCAGCGTCAAAGTCTTGCTGCTGTGCGCGGCACTGATGCTGGTCGTCAGTTATTACTGGTTTTTGCGTTCGACCATCACCATCGATGACAAAGGCATTACGCAAACCTGGCTCTACAATCGCCAAGTCGAATGGCGCGATGTACGCAGCGCGAAGATGATAGGCATCCCTTTCCTCAGCGGGTTATTCCCGCCGCGTCTGGTGGTACGTACCGGTAATTCTTTCAGCACCTTCAATGGCGGCACGAAAGAAATCCTGATCGAATTCGCCCATATCTCCTTGGCATTCCAGATACATAAACAAGTCGGCAAGTAATATGTAAGTCGGGATGCATCCACAGCGATGCATCCTTCTGCGACCGGCAGATCGTCATCTGCATGAAATTACCCCTCCGAGGATCTTGTCCGAAAACGGCTAGACGCTGCATAAGTCCACGCGTATAAATACGCCATGGACATGCGAAAATTCAACGATCAAACACCCGATGCAAGCTTGGTTGCAGAGAGTTGCTATCGCGCATTGGCGGCGAAGGATGCGCGTTTCGATGGCGTGTTTTTTGTCGGCGTAAAAACTACCGGCATCTATTGCCGTCCTGTTTGTTCAGTCAGAACTCCACGTGCATCGTCATGTACCTATTTCAGCACGGCCGCGGCGGCCGAAGCGGCGGGCTTTCGCCCCTGCTTGCGTTGCCGTCCCGAACTGGCACCGTATGCACTACAACAAAATCTTGCTTATGCAGTCTGGCAAAGGATAGCTGCCGGTGCCTTGAACGATGGTGATACGGAAAGATTAGCGGAAGAAGTTGGCCTGTCATCGCGCCAATTGCGTCGTGTCTTGCTGGAGCACTTTGGCGTTACGCCTGTCGAGTTGGCGCAGACGCAGCGCCTGCTGTTCGCCAAAAAATTACTGCAGGAAACCTGCTTGCCCATGAGCGACGTGGCTTACTCCGCCGGCTTCGGTAGCATACGGCGCTTTAACGCCCTGTTCCTGGCGCGCTATGGCATGGCGCCGACCAGCATACGTCGCGCAGCGGGCACGCTTGCCAACGATGGGCAGGAAGCGATCACATTGCGTCTTGCCTATCGCCCGCCATACGCGTGGGCAGCGATGCTGCGTTACCTCTCAGGGCGTGCCATACCTGGTGTCGAAGCCGTGATAGAGCACGCGCCCGGCACCATGTCGTATGTGCGCAGCGTGCAGCTGGATGAAATCAGCGGTTGGCTAGGCATTACGAATTTATCGGCCAAGAATCAGCTCGAACTGTCTTTGCCTGCCAACCTTGCGCATGTGTTGATGCCCTTGCTGGCACGTGTACGCAGCCAGTTCGATCTCGATGCCAATCCGGAAATCATCGCGGCACATCTGTCGCTGGATCCCTTGTTGGCCAAGCAGATAAGCAAGGTGCCGGGTCTGCGTGTGCCGGGTGCCTTCGATGTCTTTGAATTGGCCATCCGTGCGGTGCTGGGGCAGCAAGTCAGTGTAGCCGGAGCGACTACAGTGTCAGGTCGATTGGTACGGCGCTTTGGTACGCCTGCCGATACGCCTTTCATAGGGCTCAGTCATCACTTCCCTACGGCGGAGCAACTCGCTCATGCCCAGGTGGCGGATATCGCCGCGATTGGAATGCCGACGGCGCGTGCTGGCGCCATTCTTAATCTGGCGCAATTTGCAGCACAAGGCGGTTTGAAAATGAAACCGGGTGTATCGCTGGAAGAAACCGTCGCGCATTTGAAAACGGTGCGTGGCATAGGTGAATGGACGGCGCAATACATCGCCATGCGTGCGTTGCGTTTTCCGGATGGTTTTCCTGCTGGCGATTTGGGTTTGCAAAAAGCGGCGGTGGAAGTGGAAGGCGGAGAGCGTTTGACGGAAAAGCAGCTCCTCGAACGCGCGACAAACTGGTCGCCATGGCGCGCGTATGCAGCGCTGTTGTTGTGGAACTCAATCAGTTGAAGAGCTGATTTTATTAAATGAACAGGTCGATGTTGATATCGACGAAGGAGTAATCATGATTTCCTATATCGAACATCCAAGCCCGGTTGGTATCTTGCTGATCGCTGCGACGGATAATGGGATTTGCGGTATTTATTTTGAAGAGCACAAGCACTTCAAAGGTAAAGATGGCTGGCAAGCAGCGCTGACACAATCGGCCGCAGCACAGCACTTGCAGCGTACGGCACAACAACTGGACGAATATTTTTCCGGAAAGCGGACTGAGTTTGATGTGCCGCTGGATTTGGCTGGAACGGATTTTCAGCGTTCGGTTTGGCAAGAACTGAGCGCTATTCCATTTGGTAAAAGTGTCAGCTATGCGCAGCACGCGCAACGACTTGGCAATCCCAAGGCATTGCGCGCTGTCGGCTCAGCTATCGGGAAAAATCCGATATCGATTATCGTGCCCTGCCACCGCGTGATTGGCTCATCTGGCGCGGTGACTGGCTACGCGGGCGGATTGGAGCGCAAGCGCTTCCTGCTGGCGCTGGAAGATATCGCGGTTAATTAAGGAATAGCCGCGAGAGCGAACGCGGTTATTGATTGTTGCGCGCTTGCAGCCATGCAATCACATGTTCCGCATCGCCATCCGACGGGAACACTGGGTAAAACACTTCCTCGATTCGACCGGCACGTATGATCAGTGTGAGGCGCTTGATCAATTCCAGGCCCGCGAACGTGAAGGTCGGTAACTGCAACGCTTTCGCTAGCGTGAGTTGTTCATCGCTCAGCAAGGGAAAGGGCAAATGCAATCGTTCTACCGCTTCGCTTTGATACTCTGTGTCTTGCGTACTGAGGCCATACACACTAGCACCCAGGGCTTGCAGTTCAGCATAATGATCGCGATAGCCGCAGGATTGCGGCGAGCAACCACGCGCGCCAGGAATCGCATTCCACGCATCTGCACCGCCAGGCAATTCTTGTCCTGGCCGGCCAGTCCGCGGGTAGCAATAGACTACGACCCAGGGAGCTTGCTCTTTCGATAGATCGACTGTCGCACCGGACGTTGCTTGCAAGGTGATAGATGGCAGCGTTAGTCCACACAAGTGATTGCAGGCACCATCGTTGTACGGGACCGGCAGATCAGTAGGCAGTGAAAGGAAATTTTCTGTGGCCATATTTGGAGTGAGATTGAATGTGTTGTGAATCGCGAAAAAGAAAAGAGAGTCTCACTTTTCTTTTTCGCACCGCATAAATTTTACTGTACCAAACGAATCGCAAACGGATAGCGATAAGCTTGTCCTTTGGATGCTGCAACAGCACCTAGAATACAGAAAATCAGATTAACGATCAGCAAGATAGGCACGAAAATTACGCCGATCAGGATGAATGCCAGTAGCCACGCAATGATGAAACCGATGGTGATCGTGATCTGGAAGTTCAATGCTTCTTTGGATTGTGATGCGATGTATGCGGAATCGTCTTTCTTGAGCAGCCAGATGATGAGTGCGCCGAGAAAGCCGGTAAAAATGCCCAGTAGATGGGAGAGCATGGCGATGTTGCAATCGTCTTTGCTTGGGACGGTGGGTTCAAGTTGATCCATGAGAGTTCCCCTCGGTTGGTGATACAAGGTCTGCGTCGAAAATTGATGCAACTCGTTCCATCACGTAAGCGCATTGTTAATGCTCAAGCTTGATGGATGCTTCTGCTGCCGTGCAATGAATATTCGCGTACTTGTTTTAACCTGGATACAACTCAAGTGTACTGCGCATGCGTGCGATGCGCAGTACGATCTTTCTTTTTTACGCGGCGGCTTTTTTGGCGGCCGGTTTTTTCTTGGCGACAGCTTTTTTGGCAACTGGTTTGGCAGCTGTTTTCTTAGCGGCTTTTACCGGTGCGTCATTGCTGGCTTCTGTTTCGCCATCTGCGACCGCTGCTGCCTTGCCTTTGGCTGGTACTTTTTCTTTACGTGGTTCAAATTCGAAGCTGGTCTTGCCGTCTTTGCCACGTACGAGGAAAGCCTTGAACGCGCGACGTGTGCGTTGCGAGACAAAACCAGGCAACAAATCGGTTTTGCCTTCGTTGAGCAGTTTGCTCATTTGTTCCGGCAGAATTTCCTGTTGCAAGATGATGCGACCGCTACGGAAATCGCAAGTCTTCGGTTTGGCGACTGAATTTTCGCAAACGTAGGACAGAGGTAATTCGTACACGTTGCCCGCACATTTCGGGCAAGGGCCGAGTGCAGTCTGGCCGCTGAAATCGACCGGCTCGGCATTCTCGTCATCGTCGTTTTGACCGAAATCGAATTCCAGTTTGAAATTCTTGATCTCTTCATCGCGCGAGATTTTCAACACGGCAGCGAACGGACGTCCCATCTTCGAACGGAAGCCTTGCAGCGGCCCGATGGTTTTATTGGTCAGCAGTTCTTCGACTTCAGCAATTTCAAACTGACGGCTGCCCGGCGTTTTGCTCATCGAGAATTCGCACTTGGTGCAGGCGAAGCGACGATAGTTTTCTTTCACCACACTGCCGCAATTCGGGCATGGCGTTTTCAATGTCGCGTAATCGCCTGGGATCGTATCGTTGTCGTATTCCTTGGCGCGCTTGACGATGATTTGCGTCATCTGTGCAATCTCGCGCATGAATTCTTCACGACTGATCTTGCCGCGTTCCATTTCCGACAGCTTGTATTCCCATTCGCCGGTCAGTTCTGGTGCGGTCAGTTCATTCACGCCCAAGCCGCGCAGTAAAGTCATTAACTGGAATGCTTTTGCGGTCGGGATCATTTCCCGGCCTTCGCGCAACAGGTATTTCTCGTTCAGCAAGCCTTCGATGATGGCAGCACGAGTCGCTGGTGTACCCAGACCTTTGCCGGCCATCGCATCACGCAAGCCATCGTTGTCGATCAGCTTGCCGGCACCTTCCATTGCCGACAACAATGTCGCTTCAGAATAGCGTGCAGGTGGTTTGGTGACGAGGCCGTTGGCAACTACCGATTCGGTTTTGACCTTCTCGCCTTTAGCGACCGGAACCAGCGTGCCGCTGTTTTCCGGATCTTTTTCGTCTATGACTTCTTTGCCGTAAACCGCAAGCCAACCGGGATTGGTCATGACTTTGCCTTCAGTCTTGAACTGATGACCGGAGACTTCGGTAAAGCGTGTCGTGACCTGGAATTCTGCCGCAGGGAAGAAGATCGACATAAAGCGACGCGTCACCAAGTCGTACAGCTTTTGCTCCGGCTCGGACAGATTCTTCGGTGCTTGCGTGGTCGGAATGATCGCAAAGTGATCACTGATCTTCGTGTTATCGAAAATCCGCTTGTTCGGCTTGACCCACTTGTTGTCCGTGATCTGCTTGGCGAACTGGTGGTAATTATTGTTTTCGGCGATGACTTCCAACGTCTCCAGCACGGTCGGCAGATAATCTTCCGGCAAGTGGCGTGAGTCGGTACGTGGATAGGTCAAGACCTTGTGCTTTTCATACAGTGCTTGTGCCAGGCTCAAAGTGTTCTTGGCAGAGAAGCCGAAGCGCGCATTGGCTTCGCGTTGCAAGCTGGTCAGGTCGAACAGAGCCGGTGCCATGGACGTGGTCGGCTTCGATTCTTCGGTGACATTGCCTTGCTTGCCACGGCATGCCGCAACGATGGATTCAGCGGCTGCCTTGCTCCACAGACGTTCGGCGCGGCGTTCTGGATCGACTTCATCCTTCTTGAATGAAGTGTCCAGCCAGCGACCTTGATAAATACCGGCGGCGCAGACGAACTCTCCGCGCACTTCCCAGTAATCACGCGGGACGAACTTCTTGATCTTCTCTTCGCGCTCAACCACGATGGATAACGTCGGTGTCTGTACGCGACCAACGGTGGTCAGGTAGAAGCCACCTTCCTTCGAGTTGAAGGCCGTCATTGCACGGGTGCCGTTGATGCCGATCAGCCAGTCAGCTTCGCTACGGCAACGTGCGGCGTCAGCCAGTGGCAACATTTCTTCATCGCTGCGCAGATTCTTGAATGCTTCGCGTATCGCACCTGGCGTCATCGATTGCAGCCACAGACGTTTGACCGGTTGTTTGGCTTTTGCGTGTTGTGCGATCAGACGGAAAATCAGTTCACCCTCACGCCCGGCATCGCATGCGTTGATCAGGCCGGTGACATCTTTGCGCTTGATCAGCTTGTTCAGTATTTTCAGACGTGATTCGGTCTTGGCGATCGGATTGAGTGCGAAATACGGTGGAATCATCGGCAAATGCGCGAATGACCATTTGCCGCGTTTGACGTCGTATTCTTCCGGTACCGCGATTTCAAGCAGATGGCCGACGGCGGATGAAAGGACGTATTCGTCGGATTCAAAGTACTCATCGTGCTTGGTAAAGCCGCCGAGCGTCTTCGCGATATCGTTCGCGACGGATGGCTTCTCGGCAATGATGAGGGTCTTTGTCATAGTAAATAGGGTCTCGAAATGGACGCGTCAATATACGCGCTATATGCTGCACAACATGCGGCTTGCAGCTTATCAAACGGGCGATTTCTCATGAAAACGCTGCCTAATATAATAATTGCATAGCCGTCAAGCGGCCAATGATAAGCGCGTTGCTGGGAAATCCGCAAGCGGGAGGCAAAAGAGATGCGAAAAAGAAAGCTGGTGTGTTGTTGAAGAAGCATGTCCGGGGTGAGCGGACATGCTGGAACGGCATACTTCAGTGCAGCATCCGTGGTGGGGCGTCGTCATCGTCGAGAAACAACTCGTCGAATATCAGACCATCCGGTTCCTTGCCCTGACTCCACAAGACCATCAACACGATGACCTTCAGCTTTTCCAGCGAAATCGGCGATTCGCCGGCAGCCAATGCGCGTTCAATGACGATTTCGCGCTGGACCGGGTTGATCAGCTTGGCCGATTCGAGGAATTGAATGAAGCCGACCGCAGGCGTACCGAGTACATCCATTTCTTGTGTCGCGTAGATGCGGATGCCGAACGAGAACGCCGTCTGATGCGGATAAGAGTCGGAGAGTTCGTTCGTGGTCTCGGCGAGCGCAGTTAGCCAGCCGAGAGCCTTCTCGATCTCTTCTTCTTCAAAGCCGATAGCGGATAGTTTTTTTACCAGCGCCTCAGAGTCCGGGCAGGCATCGGGCCGGTAATAGGTTTCGTACAGATAGACTAGAACGTCAAACATGGCTTCACCGTAGCGCTTGGGTTAAGACGTCACCATTGCTGGTGCCGCCTGGATCGGATGCGTATGAATCACGCTCTTTACACAACACACACTACAAAGAGGTGTTACGACAGCGGCAGATCAAAAAACAGCGCTTACTGAGAAGAAGGATACCACTAAAAATGCTGATGCCAATAGGGACGGAAATTTTGTGCACAAGGATGCGATGTCAAATTGAAATGATCGTTGCGTTTGTGTGCTGAAGCATTAGCTAAACACTCATTAACGATAATCTTCAGGCAATGCGTCGGTATAAGCCGCCGGGCAACATTTCTGCCAGACCATCTAATTCCAGGGAAAGCAGATGCGCATTGATGGCCGCGATGTCGAGCTGGCAACGCATGGCTAGCGTGTCGGCATCAACCGGATCGTGGCCCATCGTTTGCAATACCTGTGCGTAGGGCGCATCGATTTCAATTTGCTCGGCAGGGACATTTGCTGTCATCGCAATTGGCGCGTATTTCAATTCTTCCAAAATATCCTGCGCCGATTCCACCAGCTTTGCGCCTTGCTTGATTAGTTGGTGACAGCCTTTCGATAAAGGCGAATGTATCGAGCCGGGAATCGCAAACATGTCGCGCCCTTGCTCGGCTGCCATGCGCGCCGTGATTAGCGAGCCGGATTGCAAGGCAGCTTCAACTACCAAGACACCGCGCGACAGACCGCTGATGATGCGATTGCGACGCGGGAAGTTGGACACGATGGCCGGTACGCCAAGCGCGTATTCGCTGAGGATGCAACCTGCTGCTGCAATTTGATGCGCGAGTGTGCGATTGCGTGCGGGATAAACAATGTCGGCACCCGTGCCGATGACGGCGATGGTGGAGCCGGCGCTTTGCGTTTTTTGTATCGCTTGCAAGCCGCCGTGATGTGCTGCGGTGTCTATGCCTAAGGCCATACCGGAGACGATGCTTAATCCTGCCAGACTGAGTGCTTCGGAAAATTTTTCAGCGTTGCTTATGCCTTGTGCGGTTGCATTGCGACTGCCGACGACGGCTAGCGAAGGACGCGATAATAATTCGATGCGTCCTTTTGCATAAAGAAGGATAGGCGGATCGGAGATTTCAAGCAGTGCTGCTGGGTAGTCTGCATCGGCTAGCGTGAGGACATGATTGTCTGCTTGCGCTGCCCATTCTTGCGTACGTGCTATCAGTGCTTTGCTTGATTCCGAAAGCGGTGCCAGCAGCGCATGCGCGATGCGATCCGAGACTACGGCTTGTAATGCGGAGAGATGGGTGTTGAAGATGTTTTCCGGCAGACCGAACGCGCTGAGTAGTTTGCGTGCGGTCTCAGGGCCGACACCGGGCGTTTGCTCCAGCCGGAGCCAGTGTGCAATATCGTCCGATGCAGGCATCGTTGCGACCTGTGATGGAAGCGTTATTCCGGCGATTTGGCGATGTCGCCAACTTGCACCGTATCCCTTACCTGCATCACCAGACCGTAAGAGATATTGTTGAAGACACGGAAGACGAACAGTTCGCCGTATTGCTCATCCGGCAGCTTGATCAAGCCGCGGCCGTTGCCGGTGGTGCGATCCGGCACCATCAAACCGAGACGGCGCAGTTCCAGCACGGTGCCGATATCGACACCATCTTTGGCGCCGCGATTGATTGCTACGATCTGGTTCTGTCCGGCTTGCGACACGCCGCCGTAGACGGATACGATGCGCGCTTCAAGCGGCTGCTCGGGTGCATGCGGTACGTAGTTGATGAATGGCGTCGGTTCTTCCGGAATCAGGCGATCGCCTACGCCCATTTCTTCCTTGGCTGTTACTACCGTCAAGGTGTGTGGTTCGTTCTCTGCTTTGCTCAGACGCTGCAGTTTCAAGGTGCCGAGGTACATGGCTTCATAGCCGATGATTTGTTTGGTGACTGGATCTTTCAAAGGCTTGCCCGGACGGAAAGCCTGGAATGAGGTGCGGCCCTGCAAGTCGCCGCGTACATAGGCCTTGTCGCCACTGGCAAGAAAGACGTGGCCTTCCTGTGTCGCGACGATGCGTGGCGTATTTTTCAGCTCGTCGACTTCAACAATCAACGGTTTGGTCAGGAATTGTTCTATCGATTTAAACGAAACGGCAGAAATCGCATCCGAGGCTGCATCGGTGGAGCGTACTTGTGGGGACAGACGCACGGTAGGCACGCCGCTATTGTCGCTGCCGACTTCTTTGCCTAGGCGCAAGCGCCCTGCAACGCGGTCAAAATAAACGGTTTGGCCCGGATAAATCCAGTGTGGATTGCGAATTTGTTCGCGATTCATGTCCCAAACTTGTGGCCAGCACCAAGGACGTTCCAGAAATTTGCCAGAAATACCCCACAAGGTGTCGCCACGCACGACCACATGTTGATCGGGTGCATTGGCCAGAAAAGCACAGCGGGCATTGCCTGAGACGGCATTTGACGGTGTTTGGGAGAAGGCTGTTGCGGGTAAAACGGCAGAGACAAGTGTGAGGAAGAGTGCAGCTGTGCTAAAATTTTTCATGGTTTGTCCGGTAATGGGCCAATTTTGACGCTGTGCTGCAGCATGTTAATAACGAACAAACGAATTCGTGAAAAAACTTGCCAAATTGAATCAAATTCTGCACATAAATCCTTGAAGTAGCAAGAAGAACCACGCTCCTAACCTGCCGCCTTGTTGCGCAAAAGCACGTATGTCCATATTAAATATCTTGCGTTACCCCGATCCACGGCTGCATAAAATTGCCAAGCCGGTCACCGTGTTCGATGAACGCATCAAGACGCTGGTCGCCGACATGGCAGAAACCATGTACGAAGCGCCGGGCGTAGGCTTGGCCGCGTCACAAGTCGATGTGCATGAGCAAATCATCGTGATCGACACCTCGGAAACGCATACCGAACTGCGTGCTTATATCAATCCGGAAATCATCTGGGCCAGTCCGGAAATGCAGGTCTATGACGAAGGCTGTCTGTCGGTTCCCGGCGTGTACGACGGCGTAGAACGACATGCTCAAGTCAAGGTTCGTGCTTTCGATGCAGACGGCAAACAATTCGAACTGGAGGCAGATGGCTTGCTGGCTGTATGCATCCAGCATGAAATGGATCACCTCAAAGGCAAGGTATTCGTTGAATATCTGTCGCCGCTCAAGCGCAATCGCATCAAGGCCAAGATGTTGAAAGAAGAGCGCGAGATCAATCGCGCCAACAAACAGCGTTCGGCGCAATCCTGAGTGTTGTTGCCGGACTCGGCGTGAGTCCGGTATCGTTGTCTCCCATCAATACCGCACGCATGGGTTCGCATCCTGTGCTGCTCGTACTACAATCCCCTCATGAAAATTATTTTTGCCGGCACACCGGAATTCGCGGCGGTCGCCTTGGCGTCGCTGCACGCAGCAGGTTTTGAAATTCCGCTCGTCTTGACGCAGCCGGATCGGCCTGCCGGTCGCGGCATGCAATTGCACGCGTCTGCAGTCAAACAGTTTGCACTGGCGCATAACATTCCGGTCGCGCAGCCGGTGTCGCTGCGCCTCGATGGCAAATATCCCGACGTTGCAGCAGAAGCGCATGCCTTGTTGAAAGCAACACCGCATGATGTGATGGTAGTGGCTGCCTACGGTTTGATCCTGCCGCAATCGGTGCTGGATATTCCGCCACGTGGCTGCATCAATATTCACGCATCCTTGTTGCCGCGCTGGCGCGGTGCTGCTCCTATTCATCGCGCGATAGAAGCGGGCGATGCGGAAACCGGCGTCACCATCATGCAAATGGAATTGGGTTTGGATACCGGCCCTATGCTGGCTATGCAAAGTTTGCCGATTACGGCGGACGATACGACCGCGAGTTTGCATGACAAGCTTGCCAAGCTGGGCGGCGAGATGATCGTCGATACCTTGTGCAAGCTGGAACATGGTGATTTGCCTGCTGAAGCGCAACCGGATGGTGCGAACTATGCGGCGAAGATTTTGAAGGATGAAGCGACGCTGGATTTCACGCAGTCCGCTGTCGTGTTGGCGCGCAAGATACGCGCTTTCAATCCCTTCCCCGGTGCTGCTGCGACTTGCGATGGCACGCTGATCAAGTTCTGGCATGCGGAAGCGGTACCTGCTTCCAATCAATTAGCGCCAGGCCAGGTAATCGCGGCCAATCCGCATGACGGTGTGCTGGTTGCCTGTGGCGATGGTGCATTGCGCGTGACGGAATTGCAAAAGCCGGGCGGCAAGCGTTTATCGGCGGTGGAGTTTCTGAAGGGCTTTGCGCTGGAAGACAAGCGCTTCCAGTAAATCGTTTTTGCAAAGTTTCTGGCAAATGTTGCAGTCTTGTTCGACGGGAGATATGCGATGAAAAGAAGCATCATTTTGTTGACGCTGTTTTTAGCTGCCTGCCAGAGTGCAGATGCGATTAAGCAGAAAACGGTAGCGCCGCAGCCAGAACGAAATATGCAGATGGCCAACGTGGTGATCTGGTGGGCGCACGGTAATGAGCCGTTCTGGAAATTCACTGCAGACTTCAGCAAGCTGCGCTTCGAAAGTCTGGGTGAAGAAGCCGAATACTTCGCCTATACCCCATTTGGCAACGATGGCGCGGCGCGTACCTTCGCAGCGAAGAACGAGCGCACCGCTATACAGATCCGCATGTTGCAGCAAAGCTGTACCGACAATATGTCGGGTGCACAGTACCCATGGACGGCTGAAGTCACGATCGGTAACCGCAAGCTGCAAGGTTGCGGCGAGCGCGGTCGTTTGGCGGAGTAGTTTAATCCGGTAGCGGTAAAGGGCTGGCGGGTTTGATTTCTTCCAGACACACCATGGAACGCACGCCAGCTACGCCGGGGACTTGCATCAGTCTGTCGGTTAAAAATGCCGATAGCGATTTGAGGTCAACAGCGACCACTTTCAGCAGATAGTCGAAGTCACCGGAGATGGTGTAACACTCCAAAATTTCCGGGAACTGCCGGATCGCTTTTTCCAATTCGCGCACTTGTTTGAACTGTTCGCGCGCAATATTCAAATTCACGAAAGCGGTGACGCCGAGGCCGAGCGCAGCCGCGTCGACTTGCGCGCTATAGCCGCGTATTACACCTTCCTGTTCCAGTCTTTGTACGCGTCGGTAACATTGCGGCGGCGATAAATTGACGCGCTCCGATAATTCCACATTGGAGGCACGTCCGTGGCTTTGCAGGGTTTCCAGCAGGATGCGGTCGTAGCGGTCGAATTTTTCCATAAATACCTCTATACGTGCACGATTCGTTCACTTTATACCTAAATGACGTTCAATAACGCAGAAATATTTCTCTGCATTAGCCTTAACATGTAAGGGTGAATTGCATCGTTCCGCAGGGTTTTCTTTTGAGGGAGCGTCATCGTGAGCAGTCATCGCATCGCATTGGAAGATCGCTATTGCGCGCATAACTATCAGCCTTTGCCGGTCGTATTGACCAAAGGCAAAGGTATCTGGTTGTGGGATGAAGACGGCAAGCGTTATATGGACATGATGTCTGCCTATTCCGCCGTCAGCTTCGGGCACAGTCATCCCGACTTGGTTGCTGCACTCACGCATCAGGCTGGTCAGTT
Source organism: Herminiimonas arsenitoxidans (assembly GCF_900130075.1). Classification (NCBI taxonomy): domain Bacteria; kingdom Pseudomonadati; phylum Pseudomonadota; class Betaproteobacteria; order Burkholderiales; family Oxalobacteraceae; genus Herminiimonas; species Herminiimonas arsenitoxidans. The sequence continues at coordinate 2,269,052 of NZ_LT671418.1, read as the reverse complement.
AGCTGTTACTTCACGCGCGTTTTACACCGATCAGTTAGGCGCATTTTTGCAATTACTGTGCGAGATGACCGGCATGCCAAAAGCTTTGCCCATGAACAGCGGCACCGAAGCGGTGGAAACTGCTTTGAAGGCCGCGCGCAAATGGGGCTACAAGGTCAAAGGCATTCCCGATCAACAAGCCGAGATTATCGTTTGCCACGGTAATTTTTCAGGACGTACGACGACCATCGTCGGTTTCTCTTCCGAGGCGCAGTACCGTGATGGCTTTGGCCCGTTTGATGGCGGCTTCGTGACGATACCTTTTGGCGATGCAGCAGCATTGGAAGCGGCGATCACGCCGCGCACTACTGCTTTTCTGGTCGAACCTATACAAGGTGAAGGCGGCATCATCGTGCCACCGGATGGATATCTGGCGCAATGTCGCGAGATATGTACCCGTCACAATGTTTTGCTGATTTGTGATGAAGTGCAGACCGGCTTGGGCCGCACCGGACGTTTGCTGGCTTGCGATCATGAAGGCGTGAAACCGGATGGCTTGATACTGGGCAAGGCTTTGGGCGGCGGTCTGTTGCCGGTCTCGGCATTTTTGGCGCGACGCGATGTGATGGATGTATTTACACCGGGCGATCACGGCAGCACTTTCGGTGGCAATCCTTTGGCTGCGGCAGTTGGTTATGCCGCGCTGTCCTTGCTGCGTGATGGTGAATTGATCGCAATGGCGCAGCGACTGGGGCAACGCTTGCGCGATGGTTTGCATGCGCTACAGCATCCGGCGATACGCAGCGTGCGCGGCAAGGGATTGCTGATCGGCCTGGAACTGGATCCGAAGATTATTTCGGCACGCAGCTTTTGCGAACGCCTGATGGAAAACGGCGTGTTGTCGAAAGAGACGCATCACACCGTTGTCCGCTTTGCACCGCCCTTGATTATCAGCGCAGAAGAAATCGATGCAGCATTGCGCATCATCGAATATGTATTCGCCACTTTGCCCACGCCACACACGGAGGATTGCACATGAAGCATCTCGACACCTTTCTGACGTGCGCACCTGAGCACTTTGAGGTTTCCTACATCATCAATCCGTGGATGGAAGGGAATGTAGCGCATGGTGATCGCCTGACTGCGCAAGGACAATGGCTGGAGCTGGTTCATGCTTTGCAAGCCGTGGCGCGCGTTGAGCGCATGCCATCGGCAGAGGGTGTGCCGGACATGGTGTTTACTGCGAATGGCGGGCTGGTAATGGGGGACAACGTGATTTTGTCGAGTTTCCGTCATGTCGAGCGCAAGCCTGAGGAAGCGCACTTTGCTGCATGGTTCGCTGCGCGTGGATTGAACGTGTTGCATATGCCGCATGAATTACCGTTTGAAGGTGCTGGTGACGCTTTATTGGATAGAGGCAGTGATCTGCTGTGGTTCGGCAACGGTCATCGTTCGGATGTGGCATGTGGGCCTTTGATCGCCGAGATGCTGAATATTGAAGTGCAGTCTTTGAAACTGGCTGACCCGCGTTTTTATCATCTGGACACTTGCTTCTGTCCTTTGCAAGGCGGGTATTTGCTGTATTACCCGGATGCCTTTGACGCCGCTGCACAAGCGCGTATTGCGGCACGCGTGCCAGCGCAAAAACGCTTTGCCGTATCGCAGGAAGACGCACTTAATTTCGCTTGTAATGCAGTCAACAGCGGTACGCATGTATTCCTGAATCAGGCGTCGCTGAGCTTGTGTGCGCAACTGGAACACTGGGGTTTTAACGTGCATCAGATTGCTCTGACGGAATTCATGAAGGCTGGCGGCGCAGCCAAATGTCTAACCCTGAAAATGAATGAGTCACGAATGTCCAAGTCGAAACATGCGACAGACGGCAACTTGGTCGAATCAGCACCAGCGCTGTAGTGGCTGACAGCCGGGCTTGCGTCTGTTGTGAAAAGGATAAGAAGCGGCTAAGAACAGAGGGTTTAACGTATAATTTCACCTAGTTTTCATACTAGTTAACCCGGCGCGGCCTGTGTCCGGGTTTTTGCTTTTATGTGGCTGCACCGATAACGAATAGATAAAGAATTGACGATGAAACGCGACGCTCTCTGCCCTACTGAAGTTCTTCTGCGCGACCTGATGGCGCGCCGCATCCTGATTCTGGATGGCGCGATGGGAACCATGATTCAGCAATACAAGCTGACGGAAGAGGATTATCGCGGCGAGCGTTTTGCAGATTTGGCTGCTGCTGGTGTACATGTGCCGCCAGGCAGAGAGCTGTTCGTCAAAGGCAACAATGAATTGTTGTCGCTGACGCAGCCGCACATCATCAGCGAAATTCATGAAAAATATCTGGCCGCTGGTGCCGACCTGATCGAGAGTAATACTTTCGGTGCGACCACGGTGGCGCAGGACGATTACCACATGGCTCATCTTGCTTACGAGATGAACGTGGCATCGGCACGTCTGGCGCGCGCAGCATGCGACAAGTATTCGACACCGGACAAACCACGCTTTGTCGCTGGCGCTTTGGGGCCTACACCGAAGACTGCATCGATTTCACCGGACGTCAACGATCCGGCCGCACGTAATGTCACCTTCGATCAATTGGTCGCTGCATATCTGGATCAGACGCGCGCGCTGGTAGAAGGCGGCGCCGATGTGCTGCTGGTCGAAACCATTTTCGATACGTTGAACTGCAAAGCGGCATTGTTCGCGATCGACCAATTTTTTGAAGAGTCTGGCAAGCGTTTCCCTATCATGATTTCCGGCACCGTCACGGATGCATCCGGTCGTATTCTGTCGGGACAAACTGTGCCTGCCTTCTGGCATTCGATACGTCATGCGCGTCCGCTGACCGTCGGTTTGAATTGCGCACTTGGTGCGGCGCTGATGCGCCCGTATGCGGAAGAGTTGTCGAAGATCGCCGATACCTACGTTTGTATCTACCCGAACGCAGGTTTGCCTAATCCGATGAGCGATACCGGCTTTGATGAAACACCGGACGTTACTTCGTCGCTGCTGAAAGATTTCGCAGAAAGCGGTTTCGTCAACGTCGCTGGTGGTTGCTGCGGTACCACGCCGGATCACATCAAGGCCATTGCTGAGACCGTAAAAAATATCGCCCCACGTGTGATTCCGACGATAGCACCAACAATGAAATTGTCTGGCCTAGAGCCTTTCATCATTGATGACCAGTCGCTGTTCGTCAACGTTGGTGAACGTACCAACGTCACCGGTTCCAAGGCATTCGCACGTTTGATCATCAACGAGCAATACGATGAAGCATTGGCCGTTGCACGCCAACAGGTCGAGAACGGCGCGCAGATCATCGATATCAATATGGATGAGGCGATGCTGGATTCGCAGGCAGCGATGTCGCGCTTCCTGAATTTGGTCGCATCCGAGCCTGATATCGCACGCGTACCTATCATGATCGATTCATCGAAATGGTCGGTGATCGAAGCAGGGTTGAAATGCGTGCAGGGCAAAGCCATCGTCAACTCGATTTCGATGAAAGAAGGCGAAGAGAAATTCCTGCATGAAGCCAAGCTGTGCCGTCGTTACGGTGCGGCTGTGATCGTCATGGCTTTCGATGAAAAAGGCCAGGCCGATACCTTCGAGCGCAAGATCGAGATCTGCGAGCGTGCGTACAACTTGCTGGTGAAAGAAGTTGCCTTCCCGCCGGAAGACATCATCTTCGATCCGAACATCTTCGCGATTGCGACTGGTATCGAAGAACACAATAACTACGCGGTTGATTTCATCAACTCGGTACGCTGGATTAAAGAGAATCTGCCGCACGCAAAAATCAGCGGCGGTGTGTCCAACGTTAGCTTCAGCTTCCGCGGCAACGATCCGGCACGTGAAGCGATACACACGGTATTCCTGTATCACGCGATCAAGGCCGGCATGACGATGGGTATCGTCAACGCCGGTATGGTCGGCGTGTATGACAATTTGCCAGCAGAGTTGAAAGAGCGCGTCGAAGACGTCGTGCTGAATCGTCGCGAAGATGCGACCGAACGCATGATTGAAATCGCCTCGACCTTGAAGGCTGGCGACAAGAAAGAAGAAGCGACGCTGGAATGGCGTAGCGGCACGGTGCAGCAACGTCTGGCGCATGCGTTGGTGCAAGGTATTACGCAATGGATAGTTGAAGACACCGAAGAAGCGCGGCAGGAATTGCTGGGTAATGGCGGTCGTCCTATCCACGTGATCGAAGGTCCGTTGATGGATGGTATGAACATCGTCGGTGATCTGTTTGGTCAGGGCAAAATGTTCTTGCCGCAGGTCGTGAAATCCGCGCGCGTGATGAAACAAGCCGTTGCGCATCTGATTCCATACATCGAAGAAGAAAAGCGTTTGCTGCAAGAGCAGACCGGCATCGTTAGCAAACCGAAAGGCAAGATCGTCATCGCGACCGTCAAGGGCGATGTGCATGATATCGGCAAGAACATCGTATCGGTCGTGCTGCAATGTAATAACTTTGAAGTCGTGAATATGGGCGTGATGGTGCCGTGTTCCGAAATTCTGGCAAAAGCTAAAGAAGAGAACGCCGACATCATCGGTCTCTCGGGTTTGATCACGCCTTCACTGGAAGAAATGGCTTACGTTGCGAAAGAGATGCAGCGTGATGAATACTTCCGTGGTTTGAAAATGCCTTTGTTGATCGGTGGCGCGACGACTAGCCGTGCGCATACCGCAGTCAAGATCGCGCACAACTATGACGGCCCTGTCGTCTATGTACCAGATGCATCGCGTTCGGTTTCCGTCGCGCAATCGCTGCTGACACCGGAACAACGTGACGCCTACATCGCAGAAGTGGCGGCCGATTACGAACGCATACGCGAGCAGCATGCGAATAAAAAAGCCGTGCCTATGCTGACGCTGGAACAAGCACGTGCCAATAAGATGAAACTGGAATTCACCGGCCAGTACGCGCCGGTCAAACCTAAGTTCATCGGTCGTCGCGTGTTCAAGAATGTTGATCTGGCGACGATAGCCCAATACATAGACTGGGGCCCATTCTTCCAGACTTGGGATTTGGCTGGCCCGTATCCTGCGATCCTGACAGATGAAGTAGTCGGCGATGCGGCGACCAAGGTTTTTGCTGAAGGTCAGGCCTTGTTGAAAAAAGTCATCGAAGGTCGTTGGTTGCAAGCCAATGGCGTGATTGCCTTGTTGCCGGCGAATACGGTCAATGACGACGACATCGAAGTCTATACGGATGAAACGCGCACCAAGGTTGCCTTCACTTACTACGGTTTACGTCAACAGACAGTGAAGCCAGTGATCGATGGCGTAGCACGTCCGAATCAATGCCTCGCTGATTTCATTGCACCGAAATCATCCGGTGTTGCCGATTACATCGGTTTGTTTGCTGTCACTGCTGGTCTCGGTATTGAAAAGTACGAGAAGCGCTTTGAAGATGCGCATGACGACTATTCATCGATCATGTTGAAGTCATTGGCAGATCGTCTGGCAGAAGCCTTTGCCGAGCATTTGCATGAACGTGTGCGTAAAGACTTGTGGGGCTATGCTACCGACGAGAAGCTGTCGAATGAAGCGCTGATCAAGGAAGAGTACAGCGGCATTCGCCCTGCTCCTGGTTATCCGGCTTGCCCGGAACATACGGTCAAAAAAGAAATGTTCCAAACCTTGCAGGCGGAAGAAATCGGCATGATGCTGACTGATTCATACGCGATGTTCCCTGGTGCTGCGGTGTCGGGTTTTTACTTTGCACATCCGGAAGCGAAGTACTTCGTAGTTGGTAAGGTCGGTGACGATCAAGTCAACGATATGGTGGCGCGTCGCGGTGCGAGGAAGGAAGATGTTGAGCGTTGGTTGGCGCCGAATTTGTCCTGAGTCGATCATTGTTTTAATCATCAGGCATTAATAAAAAAGCTGCAGGAAATTTCCTGCAGCTTTTTTTATGTCATCTTGATCTGAAAAATATGTGGCGTTTAGGGCAGCGGTAATCCGTCGATAAACACTTTCAATTCACCACTCTGGAATTGTGTCCATTTCTCATTCGTGGTCAGCGGTTCAGTCACGATGATGGCGACGCGATCATTCGGCGTCGTCACTTCAGAAAAATTCACCTTCACATCTTCATCGCACAAGGTTGCTTCCGCGAACGGGTGTTGACGCACGATGTAATGCAGATTGGTCGAGCAATGCGCGAACAAGGCAGAACCGTCGGACAGCATCATATTGAAAGTGCCGTGCTGCGCAATTTCCTTGGTCAACTCGGCGATGGCTGCGGTTAATTCCGGCAGCATAGGCAAGGCATCGTCAAAACGTCGGCGTAACTCTTGCAGGATGTAGCAAAAGGCCGCTTCGCTATCAGTCGTGCCTACCGGTTGATATGGGCCGTTCAGTTCAGGATTGAAGTCCTTCAGGTCGCCGTTATGTGCGAAGACAAAGTAACGACCCCATAATTCGCGCACGAAGGGATGGCAGTTTTCCAGAGCAACATGGCCTTGGGTCGCCTTGCGGATATGGGCGATGACATTTTTCGATTTGATCGGGAAGCGTCGAATCAGATCTGCTACCGGCGATTTTATTGCGGCTTGATAGTCGACAAAATGGCGCACACCGGCGCCTTCAAAAAATGCGATGCCCCATCCGTCATTGTGGACATCGGTACCGCCGCCGCGTGTCGCGAAGCCGGTGAAGCTGAACACAATGTCAGTCGGGACATTGCAATTCATTCCAAGAAGCTGGCACATGTATTTCCGTTGGTTGAAGCTGAATGATAGCCACAGTATCTCACGACTGCGGGTGGGCCTTATCTGTCGAAGAAAATAATATGACGTGCGTGTTACCGCTTAGCCTGCTGAAAATGGTTGTTGTCGTATTTTCTTCATGCGAGTAAAAAATACCGACCTTATTGCTTGTGCGGCCTGTAATGTCAAAATCTGGTCATAATCGTCCACTAGCATGAACGCAATCCATCCACCATCAGGTGAGTTATGCGCACTCGGGATATGCTGATGCACGGCAGTACCGGCCTCGAGCAAGGCGCACGTTGCGATATTGACTCGTCGTCTGATGCTGTGCGCGTATCATCTGCAGGTATGGCACGCTACGCACTCTACTTCACCCCTCCCGTCGATTCCGTCTGGACGCAAGCCGGCAGTCATTGGCTGGGGCGCGAGATACAGGTGGCAGAGTCATCTGCACAAATCAACATTCCCGGTATTCCCAAATTATTGCTGACCAGCTTGACCGCAGATGCGCGTCGCTACGGCTTTCATGCAACGTTGAAAGCACCCTTTCGCTTATTCGAAGGCTTTAGTGAAGCGCATTTGCTGGAAATGGTAGCGGCGTTTTGTTCGACGCAAAAAGCGATCGTGCTGGACGAACCGCGTGTGCGACCGCTGGCGGATTTTCTGGCATTGCAGGTTAATGGTCCATTGGATGAAATCGGCGGGCTGGCGATGCGATGCGTTACCTATTTCGATTTATTGCGAGCGCCTTTAACGGAACAGGAATTGGCGCAACGTCGAAGTGCGGGACTGACGGCAAGACAGAGTGCGCTTTTGCAACGCTGGGGTTATCCATATACAGAAGAGTTTTTTCGCTTCCACATGACCTTGAGTGATGCGCTCTTGCCTGTCGATGCCGATGTGATTTACGCGATACGCAAAGCGGCCGAGCAACATTTTTCCGCAGCGCTGGAGCAGGCACCATTGGTGATAGATGCGTTGACGATCGCACGTGAAGATTATCCAGGCGCACCTTTTGTTGAGTGGAAGCGAATTCCTTTTTCTGCGCAGAGTGAACGCGCGACGTTGCCAGCGAGCGGACGACTATTTTATTGTGTCGGACCTTCCGGCGTAGGCAAAGATGCCTTGCTGCAGTGGGTACGAGAACATTGTTCCGACAATGATCAAGTGATGTTTGCGCAAAGAACAATCACGCGTGCTTCTCAATCACATGAGGCGCACGAAGCAGTGGATGTCCCGACTTTTTGGCGGCTGGCAGCAGGTGGTCAATTTTCTATGGTGTGGCAAGCCAATGATCTTTGTTATGGCATACGACGTGGGATTGAGGCTGATTTGAAAGCTGGACGCGATGTCATCATCAATGGTTCTCGCGCCTACGTGCCGCAATTACGCCAGGCATTTCCTGATGCAATTGTTGTCTGGGTTGAGGCGAATGAAAATTTGTTGCGTGAACGATTGGAAGCACGGCAGCGTGAAAAAGGCCCGGCTTTGCTGAAACGCCTTAAACGCGGCAAGGAATTTACAGCGCCGGACGAGCCGCAAGTGATACGACTGGATAATAGTGGCCCGCTGGAAGTGGCGGGACAGCGCTTGCTCGAAATATTACGAGAAAAGAATTAATGCTGGATGCGTTTCAGGCATGCGCAAGCTGTGTCCGGCAACGCCATAGTGTGTGACCGGACGCCAGATATTTCTGTTCGAATGGCGTGATGCAGTGATCCGGCACATAGGGTTCGCTGCTGACAGTTTGTTGCGTCAATTGTGTCAGCGCAGCAGAAAACTCTTCTATATAGATCTGCCAATTGCTGCGACATTCCAGCTCGCCACCCAAGGCGACGATAGTCGGAAATATCGGATGGCCATGCCAGCGCCGCGCCAGATGGCCAATCTTGGGCCATGGATTCGGATAGAGAATGTAATGTCTTGTCGGACGTATCCCGCTTTGTAACAGCAGACGCCAGTAATCTACCAAGTCGGCACGTACACGCAGGCAATTCGATGGAATGGCATCCGGCCATTGCGTGTTGCGCGTAATGCGATCCGCCGATTGATCGACGCCAATCACGAAATGATCAGGGAATTGTGCGGCCAGATTAAATGTAGATAAACCGACACCACAACCAGCGTCCAGAATCAGTGGTGGTGCGCCAGCGGCTTGCCATGTTGCAATGCTGTGTTCAAATGCGCTGCGATTGTAGGCAGTGACCGGTTTTTGGAAAGTGTGTGCTGCATGTCGTGCAACCTGTGCTTGTAGCTGCAGGTGCGTTTCGGTTTGCCGACTGACGATGAAATGGGAATTCGCGTACATCGCGATAGAACGCTAGAAAAAGAAGCGGGAATTATGCCTGCATTGGCGCATCCAGCCAATGCAGGCAGCAGAAAACAGCTTAATGTATCGTGACAGCCTGGCTCATGAATGAATCGTAATTGCCAAGAAATTCATCGATCTCTTCCACGCTAGGTTCTGTCGCAATCAGTTCCCGCACATTCTGACGAAACGATTCTGCAGATGGTCCTGCAATGAAGATTTCACGTTTGGCTGGTTTATCCATGATTTCAAAGCCGCCAAAACGCAGGGCGTCCTGCCCATCGTCAACGCCGAATTCCACGACGCTGTATTGCTCGCTGTTGTAGATCACGTTCATATAATTCTCCTGTCGCTATTGCAATGAAGAAATCATCGCGTTGATAGGGAAGTGGCGCTACTTGGAGCAATTTCAAGTGTTGGACACTCATTCCGTCCATAAGTTGGTAACGGCGTGTAACAACAGAAATTAAGTGCTGTGAAGCAAGATTAACCAGGTAATACGTGATAACGCTTAGAGTTTGTTCGTTATCTCTTGCAAGAACGCGTCATTCCCGCATCGGGTTGACGCAGGGAATTCGGTTTTCAGAAGATCGTAAAGGGTTCTTAGCGCGGCGCGGCGTTGTCGCACACGATATCGTCGGTGAGCGTGAGCAAGCTGTCGTAAGGCGCTTGTGTGAGGAAGAGACGCAGTTGCGCGATGTGTTCGCTGTTGGCGACGCTGATATACAGTCGTGCCGGTTTGTCACGCAGCATGCGGTTGAGAGTAACGCGCATGATCATGTTGCCAGTGCAACACATGCAGCCGGGAGCGATGCGTGCGATCTTCAGCTTGGTATTGGGTGCCAATGCGTCAAGGTCGCTGTGCCCGTCGGGCAAACCTTCGAGGATGATGGCAGTGTCTAGATTGGCGTCGATGCGGGTGTAGATCGTGGCTTCGCGGATGGTGGCGCGTCCGCCCAGGACCAGAGACGCAAGTGTCATAGTCCTTTTTTTGCGATCTTGCCTGGCTCAACGCCGAGCTGCTTGAGCTTGCGATACAGATGTGTGCGCTCCAGACCGGTTTTTTCGGCTACACGCGTCATGCTGCCGCCTTCCTGGCCGAGATGATGCTCGAAGTAGGCACGTTCAAAGGCGTCGCGCGCTTCGCGCAAAGGCAATTCAAACGAAGCGGTAAAGAATTGCGTATCGGCCGACATCAATGGGGACGGCACGATCTGCGGATACATTTGGCTGGAAGCCGTAGGTACAGATTTATCCAGCGACAGATGGTTGTGGCCATCAACAGACGCGAGCGGTGCGCGTACTGGCATCGTTGCGATCCGTGTGACTTCCTGCCCACGTGTGAGGCCTTGTTGCACGGCCTTCAACAATTTCTGCAGTGAAATTGGTTTTTCAAGGAAGTTAAGTGCGCCGATGCGGGTGGCTTCTACTGCGGTATCGATGGTGGCATGACCAGACATCATGATGACCGGCATGGTCAGCATACCGTCGCGTTGCCATTCCTTGAGCAGCGTGACGCCGTCGGTATCGGGCATCCAGATATCCAGCAAGACCAAGTCAGGCTTGGCTGCTGCACGGAGCTCGCGCGCCTGCTGTGCATTCTCTGCGGTTGCCACGACATGCCCTTCATCCCCGAGGATTTCCGAGAGCAATTCGCGTATGCCCATTTCATCGTCAACAACTAGAATATTTGCCATCTGTTTCCCTCCCTCACCTTGATTGCCCTCCCAATGCGCTGTGTTTTATTTCAGCTTTCATCGGAAGATAACTTTAACAGTAAAATCGCCACTTTCGCACCGTTCATATCACTGCGGTTCTTTATATCGATGCGCCCACCGTGCTCTTCGATAATTTTCTTGACCATCGCCAATCCCAGGCCGGTGCCACGTGGTTTGGAGGTGATATAGGGTTCAAATGCATGCGCCAGTATCTTCGGTGTGAAGCCGGGGCCGTTGTCGGTGATCGTCAGTTGTACAGCGTTGCTGACGGCGCCATCTGAACTCCGATAATGAATTTCCTCGGTAATGATATCAATACGCGGAGCAGCGTCCTGTACGCCGCGATCGGCTACCGCATCTTGCGCATTTTGCAGCAAATTATGGATAACCTGACGCAACTGGGTCGGATCACCCATGATCATTGGCAAGTCTTGTGCCAGTGAAGCATGGATGATGTCGCGTTCATCTCCGGCCAGATAAAGATGCAGAATTTCTTCGATCAAGGCGTTCAAATCCAGCGACGATAAAACGGCCGGCGGTGTCTTCGCGTAATCGCGGAAGTCATCGACCATACGTTTCATCGCAGAGACCTGATTGACGATGGTAGTCGTGCTGCGCTCGAGGACTTGTGCATCCGGCCCGCTTAATTTTCCTTCCAGCTTCATCTGCAGTCGTTCGGCCGATAGCTGAATCGGTGTTAACGGATTCTTGATCTCGTGCGCCAAGCGGCGGGCAACTTCGCCCCAGGCTATCGAGCGCTGGGCAGAAATCACGTCGGAAATATCATCGAACACGACGACATAACTGCCTTCTCTTGCACCAGGTAGGCGCGAACCACGTGCCAACAAGGAAATATCGTTTTCCATTTCCGGGCCACCCATACGGCGCGGCACATCAATTTGGTGCTGCCAATGCAAGGTCTCGGCTCCAGCGCGGCCGGCTGCCGATTGTGCACTTTGTTCGGAGAATGATTGCGTGATCACTTGCGCGAAGGTGCTGAGTCCGTCGATTTCTTTCAGTGGTTTGCCGATGTGCTGGGCAAAATCATGCTGCAGTATGCGCTCAACTGATTCGTTACAAGTAACTAGTTTGAAGTTGCGATCCAAAACCATCACGCCGGCTGACATATTGGCCAGTACCGACTCCAGATAGCTTTTGGCATTTTCCAGTTCTGAGCGATTTTTTTCAACCGATGCGCGCGCGTCAAATAGCTGGCGCGTCATCGTGTTAAACGATTGCGTCAGTGTGCCGAGCTCATCCGAGGTGGCAATGATAGGGCGCGGCGACAGATTGCCTTCGGCGACGGCTTTGGTGCCTTCGGCCAACAGCAGCAAGGGTTTTGCCAAGTCAGTGGCGATCAGGAAGGCGCCGGCGATGGCTCCGAAGATGGCGAGCAGCAAGGTCAGCGTCAGCGTCACGATATAAATCTTGCGCAAGCCGGTACGTGCCAGATAACGTTCCTGATATTCGCTGTAGGCCACGCGCAATGCTTCTGCATTTGTTGCAAGCTGTGCCGGGACTGGTTGCAGCAGTTGCAGATAGCGCGATTCAGTTTGCAGCGATAGCGCCTTGCTGGAGTTGGGGATTTCGACCACAACGCGCAGATGCAAACTATCGGCGGCATTGGTTGCCGTCAGCGTATTGGTTTTGGGTTTCTTGATAGACGGGATGTCATCCTGAAAATCGTTATTGCCTTCAATCACCGCATACGCGCGGGTCAGGCGTGCTTGACGCAACATGGCGGCAGTGGGCAGATCGGGTAATAGTGCGCTTAATTGCGAGCCTGAGCTGGCGATCATCTGTCCGTTACTGGTGACGATGACGGCTTCCTGCATCAAGTTTTGATCACGCATGCGTGATAGCTGCGTGATCTGCATTGCATCCGATAGATCGGATAATTCCAGCGCCATATTGCGCGCTTTCGTTTGCAACTCATTCAATGATGAGTCGAGTGCGGCACGACCAAGGTTGAGGCCGGATTCCAGTGCTGATTCGACGCGTACGTCAAACCACGATTCGATAGAGCGTGAAACGAATTGCACCGATACCGTATAGATCACGACGCCAGGCAAAATGCCGATGATGGCAAATAAAAATACCAGTCGCATCATCAGTTTGGAGCCGAACTTGCCGCGTTTGTAGCGCTTGAACAGACGCACTAGCAGCAGTACGACCAAGATTAGCAAAGCTGCTGCGACGACCGCATTGAGTATCAGCAGCCACGGGTAATTCTGTTCGAACAGGTTGGAGTTTTCAGATGCTGATGCGAGCAGAAACAACAAGATACTGACAACTGCCCCGCCGACAACGAGCAGATATCGAAGCAGTCTGGTCACTGACGTTCTGCCGTATAGGTAAAGCGCTTCCAGCTCGATGACAGGCGCCAGTCGCTGCTGTTCATCGCATGTACCTGGAAGGGTTTGGGTAATTGGGCGACATCGAGTTGCATGCGGATCGCAACTTCGTAGGTTTGCCCGACTCTCAAGGCATTGCTGTCGGCAACCACCCAGCGATTCGGACGGCGCACCATGGACAAGGCATCATCCAGCGTGGCAAAGCTTTGCTGCAGACGGCCACTAATCGCGGCGTGATATTGGCGGGTGAGGACGTTATAAGAAATCCGGATGGTTTGACTCTCGGTGATTTCTTTAGCGTCGAACCAGTACCAGCGTGGCTTGGTGATTTCGATATCGGTCGTGAAGTAGAGCGGGATGCCGCGCATCAAGGCATCTTCCAGGCCGCGGCTCAGTTCAAAGGAGTAAGTCGCGGATAGACGATAACCTTCGCTACTGTCTTCCAGACGTGCTTGTTCTATCTCTATACTTTCAGCCGCATATGCAGCTGTGTGTTGCAGCGAGAACGCCAGCATCACAATGGCGCACAGCCAGTAGAAAGAAAGAGAAAGTTTTCGTTTCACGCGTCTTGGGAAGGCAGATCAATCTGCCTGATAAGTTAAGTAGGTTGCGTTAAAAGTTCAGGATGCTGATTTCTGAAACAGGGCATAAAACAAGCCGTCATGATCATTCTCTGTATTTGCGGTCGGCAATAATTGACCAGGTGCAGGCAAACGGATCGCATTATTGCGTACAGCAAATGCTGCTGCTTGCGCTTCCGACTCCTGCGGCCACAGAGAACAAGTGACAAACAGCAATTTACCATCCGCCCCTAGCATCTGCCAAAGGTTGTCTAGGATTTCAGCTGAAATTGTCGCCAGTTGTGTTGTATCGGCCTTGCGGCGCAACCAGCGTATATCCGGATGACGTCGCACGATACCGGAAGCGGTGCATGGAACGTCAGCCAGAATGCGATCGAAAGGTTTGCCATCCCACCAGCTGGTATCGCTGGCATCGCCGGTTTGCAAGGACGCGCTCAACTGAAGGCGTGTGAGGTTCTCTTCGATACGCGTCATGCGGCGTGGATCGTTGTCCAGCGCGACCAATTCGACATCCGCGGTTTCCAGGATATGACCACTTTTACCACCAGGTGCTGCGCAGGCATCCAGTACGCGCATGCCGTCCTGCAAGTCCAGCAATGAGGCGGCTAATTGCGCAGCGGCATCTTGAACTGAGACCAAACCATCGCTGAAGCCGGGGATTTGATTCACCGGTGTAGGTTGCGCCAGCTTGACGGCATCAGGGCCAATTTGGGTGGCAACAATATCTTGTTGCGCCAAAGTGGCAAGGTAATCGGCTATGTTTGTTTTACGTTTATTGACACGCAAGGTGAGAGGCGGTGCTGCGTTGCCGGCTTCGAGTATGGCTTGCCAATCTTTAGGATAAGCCGATCGCATGCGATCTATCCACCAGTCTGGATAATTCCAGCGTGCTTTTTGCGTACCGCCGACACTTTTTTGCAGTGCATCACGTTCGCGCAGGAAGCGGCGCAGAACAGCATTGACCATGCCTTTGGCATGCGCCATGTCGGGATCTGCGGCTGCGGCAGTCACGGCTTGATCGACAACCGTGAATGCGCTGTAACGTGCGTCGGACTCGGTTTCATTCGGATCGGAAATCAGTGCCAGCGCGCAGCACAGTAAACCGTGCAAAATTGCCGGCTCGGTTTGCTTGGTGGTCATTGCATCGAGCAAGGCTTCGGCGCGTCCGATGTGGCGCATGCAATGATAAGAAAGATCTTGAATTGCGCCGCGTGCTTGTGGCGTTGCGCCGGTTTTCGCAAATATTTGCGCCAGCGCTTGAGGTAATGCAACGCCGCGACCGACAGCGGCGATAGCTTGCGCTGCGCCATGCAGGCTGAAGGAAAGCGAGTCCGGCTTTAAATGAATGGTTGTCACGTTAGTTTTTCGTTAAAGCCAGGTGTGCCGAGTGCGATAGTGAGGTCGCTCACGGAGTGTTCCAGCCAGAACCCGATGCCTGATGCCATGCATGGGTTCTTGAATTTTCAATGACGTGATTGTAGCGGCGCAAGCCGGTGCGCGCGCATCAAGGCGAGATAAATTACAAAAAGTTTGGGATATTGCAGGTAGCTCGTGCCATGTTGGCGTTAATCCAGCCTATCTGGCTGGAACGCCGTGCATTTGTTATGCAATGGGCATGAAATGCAGAAAATATTTAAGAACGGGGCAGTTTGCAAGATGGAAACTGCCCTGCTCTTGCCACCGTGGAAACGGGTGGCAATATTTCAATCAAAAAGAGTGAGTATTAGACGCCCCACATGACATCGCGGTTTTCTGCATGCGCGGCGCGCAGCATTTCTAGTAATGGATAGGCGCGGGACGAGAAGTGGACGATTTGCGGTTGCTCGTGTTCATTATCGTCGCCATTTTCGCCGTGATGAGCGACAACATCGCGTTGCACGGCTTCGGATGCGAAATGGGCCTTGCTTTCCACGATTTCCGATTCCAGCAATTTAATGGCATTTGCTGTTTCTGCTGCGGTGATGACACCGCGTTTATGGTCTTTGTGTAGGAGATCGAGAATACGTTTTGCGTGTTCTTCATACATCAATACCTCGGCGGCAGCTTTGGATTTGAACGTGATTAACATGAGCAGCCTCCTTGAAGTGAACGACGATTAAACATTAGCACGATTTTAATAACTCTTCTAGCAGAGTTGCATGCCGTGCGGCACTGTTTTCAATTCAGTTTGAAAGATGAAAAAAATGTGCTGACCAGCTCGCGTGTGACGGCTTTTTCAGAGCCGGTTACAACCAGTTGATATACGCGCTTATCTTTTGCGACAAAGCGGGCAAACAAAACGCGTTTCTGATCATTGGTCGCGGCGCTGGCTGGCCCGTTTGCTTCCACTTCCATGACGGCGAGTTGGCCTGCTGCTGCGCCGTGCGCCATCGTCGACATTTTTTCTTGCTTGATGGTGCCGCCGATATTGTTGACCAGTGCGGTTTTCATTGCGGTGAGTGACACTTGCGCTTGCATGGCATCCGGCAATTCTGCGGTACCGACCGCAAAGGTCATGCCATCGATGGACGACGCTGTCATCGTCATCGACACCGGTATACCGTTCAAATCGATCTTGCGAGTGAGCGTGGTCGGTTTGCTAGGCAAGGCGACCGCGTAAGGTGCATCGCTACTACGCACTTCGCGCCAATCGTATTTGGGTGAACACGCCGCGAGTGTGAGTGCTGCGGTGACGAGTGTGATTTTAAGGATAAACCTTGCAGCAAAATTCATGGCGATAGATGTGAGCAATGCGTTCGGACGTGTATGGTACACCGCAGTGATACCGCGTCTTGTAATGTCTGGATGCGAGGAAGTGACACGAAATTGTTCTGCAAGTGACGTGAATAAAAAAGACCAGCGTATGCGCTGGTCTTTTTATGCGGGTTTGCTTCACTAAGAATTAAAATTCTTCCCAGTCATCGCCACCGCTAGTGACGGCAACTTTATCTTTCTTTACAGAGTTGGTCAGCAATGGTTTGGCAGCTTGTGCACGTATGGCTGGTTTTGCGGTATGCATGCGCGGTGCTTTTTCAAACGCGTCGGACAATGCGAGTTGGTGACCATCCAGTTTGAATCGGCTGACGACCTGTGCCAGATTGCTGGCTTGATCCTGCAGCGATTCGGCCGCCGCAGCAGCTTCTTCAACCAATGCGGCATTTTGTTGCGTGACTTGATCCATCTGCCCGATCGCTTGATTGATTTGATCGATGCCGGAGCTTTGTTCCTGACTGGCAGCCATGATTTCCGCCATGATGTCCGTCACACGCTTCACGCTGTCGACGATTTCATTCATCGTGCTGCCAGCTTCGTTCACCAGTTTGCTGCCAGCTTCGACTTTGCTGACGGAGTCGCCTATCAGTGTTTTGATTTCCTTGGCGGCAGCGGCAGAACGTTGTGCCAGATTGCGTACTTCGGTCGCAACGACGGCAAAGCCGCGACCTTGTTCACCCGCGCGGGCGGCTTCTACTGCAGCATTCAAGGCTAGGATATTAGTCTGGAAGGCAATGCCGTCAATGACGCTGATGATGTCGACGATTTTGTGTGCCGATTCGTTGATCGATTCCATGGTGTGTACGACTTCTAAGACAACGGAGCCGCCTTTGACAGCGACATCGGAGGCGGAGCCTGCCAGGCTGTTGGCCTGACGCGCATTGTCTGCATTCTGTTTGACGGTCGATGTCAGCTGGCCCATGGATGCCGCAGTTTCTCCAAGTGAGCTGGCCTGCTCTTCCGTGCGCGACGATAAATCCAGATTGCCAGACGCGATTTGACGTGATGCCGTGGCGATGGTTTCTGTACCGTTGCGAACTTCTGATACGGTTTTGTGCAGGCTGCGTGTCATGTCTTTCAAGGCTTGCATCAATTGACCTGTTTCATCATTCGATGCGACATCAATCTGTACGGACAGGTCGCCGGCGGCAACAGTGCGGGCGACATCGACAGCGTGATTCAAAGGTCGCGTGATGCTGACCGCCAGACGCCATGCGAAGAAGATGCCGAGCGCGACAGCGGCTAATAACAAGCCTATCAGCAAGCTGCGACCAGATACAAATGCAGCATTAATCGATGTGCCGGCTTCATCGATCAGGCGTTTTTCGTTATCAAGGATGGCTTCTATCGATTTGGTATAGGCATTCATCGCAGGCAGCATGATGTCTGTCGTGACCTGATTAACGTCGGCCATACGACCTTCTTTTTTTGCCTTGAAGACTTCTTGGCGGCTATCCCGATAGACGGCACGTGCGCTGAGAACTTGTTCGAACAGGCGCTTGTCTTCCGGTGTTTTGATCAAGCCTTCAACTGTTTTTTGGATGTCATTGACGCGCGCGCTTTGTGTCGCCATCTGATCTTGAAAGAGCTTTTCGTCCGCAGCATCTGTCGCTTTAGCGGCGGAAAAGGTGCGTACGCTATTGAGTGCAACCGCGTTTACCCATTCTTGTGCCAAGCGTTCCTTAGGCAGCATTTCATCGGCGACGACATTGGTGGCATTGCCGACTTCTTGCAAGCGCAAGATGCCAACGACTGTCATGACGATCATCAAGGTGAGCAGTAAAGCGAAGCCGAGACTGAGCCGGGTACTGATTTTAAGATTTGTGATTTTCATGGTGTTTCCAAGGTACGGCAGGTGAAATGGATATGCTGCGGAACGTACATTGCATCTTGTCGAAGTGTTCGACCGTCATGCTGAGAGGTGGGCAGGCGTGTTTGCTGATGTGCAAAAGCAAAGGCGCACTAGCAATGAATCGGTCGCCATTATGACTTAAATGTTAAAAATTGCCATGTGGAAACATTGTGATTATTGGCGACTATCGCAAATATGCGACAAGAGACAGGCATTTTGTTGCTATATGCATAATTCAATATGCAATTTCGGCGTTCTAAACGCTTGTAGAATGCCTATCTTTATTTGGCGCGAAGAGTTTCTTTGCGCTGTCGTTTGAATAAGGCTTCATTTCATGGGAAAACTGCTCGCGATAGACGGCCTTAACATTGTGCGACGTGTGTATGAAGCCAATGTCGAGCCGGATACATCCGCCAAAGCGGATGCCGCCTTGCGCCATTCCCTCGCATCGTTCAGAAAATTATTGGCGACACATCAGCCTACGCATGTATTGCCTGCGTTCGACTTTGGCGGGCATACGTGGCGGCACGATCTATATGCGCGCTATCGCGAAAATCGCGAAGCCATGCCATCTGTATTAAAAGAGCGCCTCCCCGATTTTTATGCGCAGTTATCTGAGCTGGGATTGCATGTGGTGTCTGTGCCGGAAGTGGAAGCGGATGATGTGATTGCAACTGGTGTGCTGCGTTGGCTGGCCGAAGGGCGCGGCGAAGCCATCATTGCATCGACAGACAAGGATCTGCATACCTTGATCGCGCAGGGCGCAATTGTCTGGGATCACTTCAAGGGTGAATGGCACGATAGCAAATGGGTGGAAAGTAAATTCGGCGTGCCACCTGAGATGCTGGGCGATTTGCTGGCGTTGATGGGCGATGTCTCGGACAGTATTCCCGGCGTTTCCAAAGTGGGCGTGAAGACGGCCGCCAAGCTGTTGCAGAGTTACGGCAATATCGAGCGCATCATGGCAGGTGCCGGTATTCTGAAAGACACCTTGGGCGAAAAATTACGCAAGGATAAAGATCAGCTTTATCTGTCGCGGCAATTGGTCGAACTGAAATCCGATGTGCGCATGGGTGTAACGTGGAATATGCTGGCTTTTGATGCAGAGCACGTGCGCTGATGGCGCAATTTATTTTCAATATTGTGTAAAAATTATTATGACTAACATCGATCAACATTACATCGTTCAGCAACGCAGAACAGAGCCGCAGGAAAAAGATTTGCCTGTATATGCGAAAGCAATGAAAAGCAAAGAAGGCGTCTTTGAAGGAGTCTCTTTTATCCGCAGTCGGGATAAAGCCTCAGTCATGACCTTGGCAGAAGCGCAGCAAGCAGTCGCGTGGGCCAAGGCGAAAAAACCTTTGGCGAAGTTATACGAGACGACGATAGTTCCGGTCGAGGAATAATTTTTCCCACGTTGGATGACTTGAGGAGTAAGAGACATGCGTCATATTTTTCTACTCGGTATTCTTGCTGTAATCACAGCACCAGCAATCGCCTCTACACCTGCAGCGTGGGATGAGTTGTACAGCGCAACAGCTAAAGCTTGTCTGCAAAAGAGCGGCTTGAAAAAACCGAAGATCGTTGAAGGCCCTGTGCTTTTCTCAGCAAATATTCTGTACCGTATTCGCGGTACTTGGCCGCAGCCACACATGAAGGGCAAGACTGGCAAGGAGTATTGCCTGCATCCTTATCCAAACGGTGAGCCGGAAATTGTTGAAGCACGCTGAGTGCGCGACGTATCTCTGACCTTAAAAAGCAAAACATAAAGCGCTCGATTGCCGATCGATAAAAGGGAAGAATATCGACCGGCAACGTCATCACGCAAACTTGTTGGAACGAAGGCGTCGTGATTAATGACGGCCTTCTGTTACTTGTTCTAGATCTCTGAATTAGCAATTCCCATGCCAGTGACATGTCAGTGTTGCTCATTCGCAATGCTGCCGTGGATGATCTTACGAATGCCCGTTCACTGCTCACGCAAGGCGCGTCTATATTGAATCGCTTCTGCCACATGGGCGTGCCCAATCACTGGCGCATCGGCCAGATCGGCAATGGTGCGAGCAACCTTCAATACGCGATGATAAGCACGCGCCGACCAGTTAAGGCGAGTCATTGCAGTGCGCAGCAATTGTTCGCCAGCATCATCGGGTTTGCAATGATGTTCTATCTCGCTGCTGGACAATAGATTATTGTTTTTGCCTTGACGTGCACTTTGCCGAGATGAGGCGTGTGCTACACGTTGCGCGATGTGTGCGGATGGTTCGCCATTGGATTGCTTGAGCAAGTCTTCATGTGGCAGTGCGCCAACTTGAATTTGCATATCTATGCGATCGAGCAAAGGGCCGGAGATTTTTCCTTGGTAGCGTGTGATCAGATCAGGCGTGCAGCGACATTTATTTGATGGATGTCCCAGGTAACCGCATGGGCAGGGATTCATCGCTGCAATCAATTGGAATTGCGCGGGGAAGTCCGCCTGCCGCGCTGCGCGTGAGATTGTGATTTGCCCTGACTCCAGCGGTTCGCGTAATACTTCCAGTACTGTGCGGCTGAATTCGGGCATAAGGCACCCGAATTT
This sequence comes from Herminiimonas arsenitoxidans, assembly GCF_900130075.1. NCBI lineage: Bacteria > Pseudomonadati > Pseudomonadota > Betaproteobacteria > Burkholderiales > Oxalobacteraceae > Herminiimonas > Herminiimonas arsenitoxidans. The sequence goes on along the minus strand of NZ_LT671418.1, from coordinate 2,248,203 downwards.
GTATGTTGTCCATCGTTTTCCCATATCAGCTGCTAAGCTCAAAGATGGCTTAACGAGGCAAGTCGGGGAGGCGATTATGGAAGAAATAAAACCGTTCGAAATGGTGCAGATCAAGCCACGTGAACAGCTATTTTCTTTTGTTGCGGCACTAGAGTTAGCTGGTCTAGATGCGAATCTAAGTATTCCACCCCGCTATTTTGACTTGCCCCTTATTGCAGTTATAACGGACAAGAAAGGGGTGCCTATATGGGAGCCTACTCAATTCCTCGCAGATATCTCATTGAGAAGTAGGAGCAGAACGGGTGACACTGTTCGTACGTATGCTGAGAGTATTTTGCCATGGCTAGCGTTTCTATTTCTTAATCGGGTACTGTTAATAGATGTGACTGAAGAGACGTTCGGCATTTATCGATCCTATATCGTTAACCAAGTGACAAGTGGCGGACGAAGAAAATACTCCAGTGCTACTGCAAACCAACGAATGGCAGTCGTAACTAGCTTTCATTCGTGGGGGCAACGCACAGGACGTATGCGATCCCCCTTTGGCGAATATTTGCTGGTTGATCAACGAATAGGACACTCAACGGCATGGCGATCTAATCGGTTGAGGCGAGCGATGCCCTTGATGCCAAATGTTATTCAACGTATGCCCCAAGCCTTGTCGCATGACGAGATCCGACAAATATGTTTGATTACCCCATCGCCATACAGGCTGATGCTGAGGTGGTGTGTAGTAACGGGGATGCGCAGAAGTGAAGTGTGCAATCTGCGAATAAGCGATTTACCGTCGCAAAATCAAATAGACAATGCCTCAGACGGCCTAGTGCGAATCTCAATACTTCGCAAAGGAGCGAGAGAACAGACTGTACATGTTCCGGTTGCGTTAGTCGAAGAGACTAACTGGTACTGTCTGATGGAAAGAGGTTCACCGCAAGTAGATTTCGAAAATTATGTATTTTTGAACAAAAGGAATTTTCCAATCTCAAGAGCTTCGCTCACGAAGAGATTCAGAAAAAGTGCCGACCAAATCGGATGTAGCGCAACGCTACATCATCTCCGTCATACTTTTGCCGTGCACGTCATGAGTCTTCTTGAACATAGCAATGCTCAGGGTGAGGAACTAAATAGCTTAAAAACGTTGCAGGTTTTACTGGGGCACTCGAACAGTGTGACTACAGAAATCTACTTGCAAGCCATGGAAACTTCTTCAGCGTCTGTGATTACCGCGCTGGACTATTTATATGGAGCGTCGCTATGAAAAATATGGATGTCAGCAATGAATCGCTCATTCTGCAATTTAGAGTCGAAGGCGGAGACATTGTCGTGCTGGACATAGGTCATTTGGAACTGCCGTCAGATATATCCTTGGCTTTTAAGCGGGCGATCTTGGCTCATTTGGGGCATACCGCGTTATCAACGAAAAGGCAGGCCTTTCTAGCATTGAAAAAATTTAGCGTATTTTTGATAGAAGAACGCTTGGAACTAATAAGACCTCTTCCTAAAAATATTCTGCATTCATTTAGAGACTGGCTTGTAATTAATTACAAAGTACATGCGGCCAAAAATACGATGTTGATGGTTACTTCTTTGCTTGCTTGGTGCAGGAGAAACGTTCCGGGAATACTACATAAAGAGACGGGTTTTATAGTTCCACGTATTTTTGTGCCATTGCCGATGAAGCAGAAGACTATAGATGGAGATGCATTAAAAAATATATTGTCAGCCTGCTATGCAGAAATTGAAGTGGTAGAAGCAAATATCGCATTCGGCAAGCGTCTCTTTGCAGGTGAAGTACGAGATTCGGATGAGCGACGCAAAGCATCTTATCTCCTCCAGTTATTAGATCAAGGTTGCGGAGATATTCCTGAATATGCAGTATGCAGAAAAAATCGGAAGAACATCAGACTAGTTGACGAGTTCGGTGGAATTGTGAAACTTAACAAGTTGCTTTGGCTGTCCAGCGAATGCGTATTTCCATTTTATCTTGCGATTCTTATCCAAACGAGCGGCAATCCTGAAGCGATCCTTCGATTGGAGCAAGACTGCATCTCGCCGCACCCTTTGAGGAATGACCTTGAAAATCTGAAATGGGAAAAAGGACGTAGTAGAAAAGAGCAACGCGTTGATTTTCCTACTGGAAAAAAGTGGAGTTCCCCTTCTATTATTAGACTACTCATGGAGCTGACGGCTTCGAGCCGTTTGCGTTGCGCAGAGTGGGAGCAAAAGTATTTATTTCTTACGCGCTGTCGAGGGGGAACCTTTGGAAGGTTCGGATTGAGTAATCTAAACTTGCAGTTACATTCATTTATCAAGCGTAATCAGTTGCCTCAATTCACCTTAAGAAGTCTTCGTGCATCAGGAGCGGTCGCACATCATCGAGCCGGGGGCTCAATGGAGAGTGCGAAATCCAGATTGAATCACATGTCATTGGGTACAACTGCTATCTATACCGACACCGACGACCTTGCCGAGAAACATGATCAAGTAATTAGAAAATTTCAAGGTGAACTTGTTCGCATAAGTTTGAGAAAACCTTCACAAGACACTCAGACATTTTTGATTGCTGATGCTGTAACTAATGGTGCCGACACAGTTTTTGGATTTAGATGTAAGGATCCTTATAACGGTATTGCGAGCGGTAGCAAGCCTGGTTCGCTTTGTAAACAATTCATGAAGTGCGCAACTTGTCCTGGCGCTTTGATACCGCTCGATGACGTTAAAACCGCGGCCAGATTATTAGATGCATATGAGGCATTAAATGTAGCTCGAGCAAGAGCTACGACTGAAGGATGGTGGCAAAGATATAAAGCACTTTATGAATCTACATATCTAATTCTTCAGAATGAATTGATTCCAGCAATAGATAAAAAAGTAAAAGAGCGGGCGCTGACTTTGAGTAATTCTGCGTTAATTCCTTGGATTGAGTAAAAAATGAATAAGAACTTGATTCATCATCTAGGAAGGTCAAAGTGGGTATTGAAGCCAAACGAACTTTTTGACGGAGAGACTCATTCAGTAAATTGGCAGGATCTATTTCAAGATGAAATAGGGACAAAGTATCAAAGAGAATATTTAAGAAAAAGTTGTAAGGGCTTGCTGATGGCGATGATTCTTATGCCTCGAATTACGCGTGGATTGAGTGTCTCAAGCGGCACGGTTTGTAACTGGTTTTTTCATATAAGCCGTTTGGTTCATTGGATGACAAGTAGAGATATTTGGCGATTTGGACAGTTGTCCTCCCAAGATCTGATGGATTACATTGCTTATAGTCCATCGCCAGAAAGTAAGAAGAAGAGTTCAAGTATTTCATCCCACAAGGCATACAAGAATCTCTTCCAACAAATGTGGAGTCTCCGAAATGAATACACATCTCCACTCAAAATAGATCCCGCCATTCTCCCATTGGATTCCATAGTGCCTATACGTCAAGCCATGCCATGGAAAGCTCTTGACGAGTCCGTGGCATTGCCATTGATAAAAGATTCAATTCAATGGGCATCAGAATATGGATGGTACCTAGTCAATATTTCAGACCAAGTATCGGCGAAAGTCAAACGTCATGTGGGGATTTCAAATGCGAAGAAGAATGCTGCGAAGAGAACAGTGTTTAGTTCTTTTGATAGTGATCAAAAATTTGATAATTTAAGAAGTCAATTAAAGATGGAGGAAAAGGCGGCGAAATTTGTCTTTGAAAAAGCCTGTCGAACTTTGGAGGGAGCATGTCTCATCATTATCTTGTTTTTAGTTGGGATGAGACTTCGAGAAATTACAAGATTAAATGTCGGATGCTTACTCGAAAAAAAAGATTCCTTTGGTGACGTTAGCTATTATCTCAAAGGAATTGCAGCAAAAAACGATGGTCGTGAAAGGACGTGGGCTATTACTGAGAGCGTGGTTACGGTCATTAATTTGTTGGAAAATATGAACAAATCCAAGCGAAAATCAGGCTCTGAATCCGCGCTTCTGGTAAGCACAAAAAATGCTTGTATGGCAGGTAATTTACAGAAAAAAATCAGGCGATTTAATCCAGCATTGGTGAAAAAACGGATTAACGATTTTGCTAGAGCTCCATTCCGAGAAAAAATGTCTGAATCGGTTCGGTTGCATCCACATGCAGCCAGGAAAACTTTTGCACGTTTTGTGGTGTTAAGAGATAAGCGAACACTAGAAGCGCTATCACATCATTTTGGTCATGTGCACCGGGCGGTTACTGATGGTGCTTACGTCGGTTCTGATATCGAATTGGAAAAATTGATTTCTGAAGAAGGACGCAAGGATCTGGTTGCTGGCCTGATGGACATTCTTAGCTCCACCAATATAGGTGGAGGTGCAAGCCAGGCTCTTAAAGGAATCTATGGTGAGCGATCAGGCGCGTCATTTCGGGGACGAAAAACTTTGGACTCTATTGTGGATGAACTAATTGAAAAAGGAGTGAAATTAGCGCCTTGTGATTGGGGGTACTGTGTATATTCGCAGGCCTTATCTGCTTGTCGCGGCAGCGAAAAGGAACCTAACCCTGTACAAAGATCTCCGGAGGTTTGTTCTACGTGTTCAAATTTTGTGGTTACAGAAAAACATAGGTCTTGGTGGGAGAGCCGATATTTGAGAGAAGAAGATTTCTTGGGGAATGATGCTTTGCCAGAGCAAACGCGGGAAATAGCGATTCAGAGATTTAGCAAGACGAAGCAAGTGCTTTCAAATCTAAATAAGTCCAAATTTTCAGAGAAAAAACCTTCAGTGGAATCTCAAAATGAAAAATGAAGAATTAAGTGTGGCGGAAAAAATAAGTACAGCAATTAAATTTTTACTTGAAGACAATCCCCGCTCTCCTTTAACCGTAAGCTGCATTTGCCGAATTGCAAAGGTCAATCGATCTAGTGTTTATACGCATCATCCCGAACTCATAGATAAGATCAAGAAAAGCCGACAAGAGCGCGAAATACCAAGAAAAAAATCAGATGCCTCAATTAGCCATAGCGTACGACTACAAAAGGATTATGAACTGAGAAATAAGGCGTTGCTTTATGTATGCCTAGAATTGAAAGCAGAACTAGACAACATAAAATTGTTTCTGCCGCACTCTAAAAATGGACAAAAAAAAGCCAGTTGAAATCGTGCTGCCTCTAGGAAATTTAATGTGGTTAAAGTTGCCAACAGCTCTAGTCTAGGAAACTAAAGTATTGCTGTTTTCCGTCCCAAACTTGGTAAAGATTTTCACCATCCCAGTACGAAACTTGACCGTTTTTAGTACTACGCTTAGCGCGGAATACCGTGTCACCGTTAAAACGTGAAGCAGTCGTCCCGTCAATGATCGGAACTACAAATCCACTTTGCTCGTAGCCATCATGTGAAACTATACGATTTGCAATTTTCATTAGAAGGGCTGCATGTTGAGTCTCTTTTATTACCAATGCAAAGTTATTAAAGATCATATTTCGCCCATAGCTTGCATGGACTATTCGAGAATCTTTTCGTCCCGCAACATCGTCAATAATACGTTGTACTGATGCAGGGGAAACAAGAGACGATTTGTCCGCAATAATGCCCGCTGTCGCGCGTGAGCACCATTGAGCAATGTCATTTCTTTCTGCTAATTGTAATGACCCCGAAGTTCGAGCAGCAAAACGGCGAGCGACCGGTGCATAGCTCGATGTAGTTACGAATAATGTATTATCCGCGTGCTCAATCTGGCCGATTCCATATAGAGCGGCAACTTCAGTGAGGTTGATTTTATTTTTTTTGGCATAACACTTTGCTTGAACTAGAGTAAGGATGTCGCCGATGGGATTGCGTTGCCAAAGTCGAAGGTCGATCCCATTATCGCCACGTCCAGGTCCAAGTACGGCTTCAAACCCTTGATTTTGAAAAATACGAAAGAGAAGAATTTCGAAATCGCGCCAATGAAGTCTGTGAAGATCATCTGGCCGTCGAGCAAAGTGACTGTAGAGCTCATGATAAACGTCGGCAGTATCTAGCTTTACTAGACTGCAGACCCATTGCCAATGAAAAAAATCCTTAAAGGCTGTGGAGGCTAAAGGATCTGCAGCATAAATCGCTATCGTAACGCCGTCGATATTTTCATAGTGATAGCCAAGTGTATCGAGCAAAGCACTAAATTCACGTTCTAAGCCTTCTGGATCTTCTCCGCTTAAGACTGAATATAGACCACCGTCACATGTCAGTAAGGTGACGATAGGTGGATCTGGTGGCTCACAATCTACATGATCGAGATGGCTTGTAAAGCCGCAATCAAACCAGAGGTCATGAGATTTCGCCCATTTACGAATAGCATCTCGAATTCTTTTGATCTCTGCTATGAGCGCACTGTCTGTCCATTGTGGCACTCCACCTAATAATTCATGTTTGTTAGTAGTCAATTTTTTAATTGGTTGTGTCACCGTGACATTTCAATGACTATCAGTTTAGAGCCTTAAGGGCGATCAGCTGTGTGTCGTGGTCATAAATTTTGATTTATGTTTCGATATTTAACCTTTTTTGCCTCGCCCATCCCATATATATAGGATGGATAAGCTAGGTTGTAATTACAAATTTGTATGGTTGACATCAGTATAGATAGCATCTGAACTTGCACGCCAACCGTGTGTTGATAAATTTTTTTATATGCCTGTAAAGACTTGCAAATGGGACGAGGGAAATTATGGAACAGAGAATTGCTATCAGTGATGTGTACGACAAAGACCTAAATTTTCTATTGGGTGCCGGAGCTTCTTACGGATTATTTCCGACACTTGCATTGAATGTAAAAGCAGCGGACTCAACCCCACAAACAATAGAGACACTTGCCACACACTACGATCAATCTAAAGACGAAATGCGATTGACTCTGCTGTTTATGCATTACTACGTAACGTGCATCCAGCCGGTAATCAGTTTTTCGCTAACGGCTACGGTTGCTGATGAGAACAAACGGAAGGTGGTGGAGAATTATGCCGACTTTATCAAAACCGTCATTGAAATACTTCAACATCGTAAACCAATGGATAAACGGTGCAACGTCTTTACAACTAACTATGATGGCTGTTTAGCGCATGTCGCTGATAGCGTACTCCAAGCAGAAACCGATGATTTTGTGCTGAATGATGGAACTCGAGGATTTGGGCGAAGGATTCTTCAAGCCAAAAATTTTAATAGCTTCCTTTGTCAAACTGGTGTTTTCGAGAGGAGCCATCATGGAATTCCGCAGATCAATCTTATACATCTCCATGGCTCCGTTTATTGGAAAAAAAACGATGCGAGCATTCAGGTTGATTACTCTCCAACAGTGAATGCAGAAATAATATCTCTAGATACTCTAGCTAAATTGCGTCCGTTCTCTGAGCGTCTAATGGACATAAATAGTAATGTTGATGACCTTCCTGAAGGCGATCTCACTCCTGAAGAAATAGAAAACTTTTGGTTAGAGTATAAAAAGCTACCGATTGTGAATCCAACTAAATGGAAATTCCACGAAACTGTATTTGAAGAACACTACTATCAAATGCTTAGGCTTTTGAGTTATGAGCTTGAAAAAACGAATGCTGTGCTTATAACTTTTGGATTTTCTTTCGCAGATGAGCACATATTAAATCTCGTTAGGCGATCTCTATCGAATCGAAGTCTCAAAGTCTATATTTGCTGTTTCAATGCTTTAGAGCTAGTCAACATGAAAAAATATTTTGGTATCTATAAAAATGTCGAATATATGTCACTTGAGAATGGAAATCTGGATTTTTCAGCATTCAACAGATTGATTTTCAACGTTAATCCGGTTGATGAAGAACCTGCTCCTGCGGAAAATGTAGAAGAGGCTGGGCAATGAGTATCAAAGTAGGTGAGGTGATAGCAGTATCCGGCATTCGAATTACCTTGAAGATAGATGAAAAATCTAGTCGAGAAACACTTTTTCTGGACGGTGAAAAATACAAAGGAGTATCGATTAGAGAGTACTTGTATGTACAACGAGGTTTCAGAAAAATTGTGTGCTTGGTAGAGGGAGAATATTTAGACGAAAGTCGAGTAGAAACCTTCGACCATAAAGTGGACTATGTTCGAAAAGTAGATGCGCGCCCTATTGGCTACTTTGAAAATGAGCAGTTTAAAGAAGGCATTAAGTTTATGCCTATGATTAAAGATGAGGTTTTTCTTCTAAAAGAAGAGAAGATCGCCGCAATTTATGGGCGAGATAATGCTGATGGATTCTTCATCGGAAAAATGCTCAAAGAAGAAATTCCTATTTCAATGCCATGGCAAAAATTATTCAATAGCCATATTGGAATTTTCGGTAATACCGGAAGTGGAAAATCAAATACGCTGGCTAAGCTTTACACCGTACTTTTTGAAAAAATGGCTGATGTCTTGCCAGGGAAAAGTACTTTTGTTTTTTTGGATTTTAATGGCGAATATACTGGTGGGCAGCTTACGAACGACGATGCAAAGCAAGTGCTCCGTCTTTCAACTCAAGAGGTAGGCGGAGATAAATTTACTTTGAGCGAGAATGAATTTTGGGACGTTGAAACGTTGAGCATTCTGTTTCAGGCGACCCAAAATACACAGAGGCCTTTCCTCACGCGCATTGTCGATGGACGCAGAAGGAATGTGAATAATCACAATGCTTTCTCAAACTACATCAAGTCGACAATTAGACATACATTTTGCGCAGCTTCGCCAAAGTCTGAAACTCTCGATTTGGTTCGAAGAATTGCTAGCATCATCAATGACGAGGCTTTATCTGAGATTCTCAATATCACCGCATGGCACAACAATTCGTTCGTCCATAGAGGGCAAGCCAATACTTATTTAAATGCAGATGGTAGAGGGTATGCTGCGGTACTTGCTGCAACTGTGGATGCTATAGATGTTAGTAATGTAGACCCATTTGATCAATTGGTCATCCGAGCTAATTTGCAATTATCTAGAGACTTAGTTCAAGGATATGTTCAATTTGAACACATCCAACCTCTGCTTAAAAGGATAGAGGCATCACTAAACAATCTAAGAAAGGTCGTAACGATAGGTGCTGCCGTTGTGCCAGAGCGAGTTTTGACTGTAATTTCGTTAAGACGTTGCAACAACGAAGTTAAGAAAGTTCTTCCGTTGCTTATAGCTAAAAATTATTATCATGAACATCGGCGGACTGTTCAAACTCCACCAAACAAAACAATTCATTTGGTAATCGATGAGGCGCACAACATCCTTTCACAACAATCATCGCGAGAGCATGAAAGTTGGAAGGATCATAGGTTGGAGCTATTTGAGGAAATAATAAAAGAAGGGCGAAAATTCGGAATGTTTATTACGATTTCAAGCCAGCGTCCAGCAGATATATCTCCTACCATCGTGTCTCAGTTGCACAATTTTTTTATTCACAGACTGGTCAATGATCGGGATTTATTTTTACTCGACAACACGATAACCACTTTGGACGGCCTGTCAAAGGCTTTGATACCAACCTTAGCTAAGGGGTGTTGTGTTGTTACGGGGACTGCATTTGACCTACCAATGGTGCTTCAAATTGATCCATTACAAACAGGAGAACGGCCTGATAGTGATGATGTCGATCTGGTCGCCCTCTGGGCATAAAATCAATGCTCATTTGTTTTTCAGATCAGGGCTTTTCTTCGGGGGCGCTGTCCATGCCATGTACGCCCTTTACTTTTTCGCTCAAAGCACGAGCTTGAAATTCAAATTGTTTGGAGAATGATTCTTCTAGGATTTGTTTAAATCGATGATGAGGTATTCCAAGCACAAGTGTGTCGTCATTAATAATGCCGCTAATCGTGAATTTTTTGCTAGGGCTATAGGACATAATATTCTCCGTGGCACACGTTTGTTTATATTACCCCTTCGTAGAACTTGTAATTGGATTTTATGCCTTTAGTGCACTGGTACCATGCACTATCGCCATACGTTAGTATTTTTTCTATTTTTTAAAAAAAGATTTATACCCGGTCAAATAGTAGTGATTTGCTTCATGCGGTTTTGTATCATCTTTTTCCATAGACCTCGTGCGGTATAACAACCCAGAGGTTAAAAGAAATGAATTCGCTTTTGGTATTTCTCGTTCCGGGACGCCGGTTTTTGAAAGTATCGTAGGGAATGCGGGTGTACTGAATGCGTTGTCTCGATCACGAGTTGATGCATAGTAAAAATAAAGTTTCATCGCATTTAACTCATGTCTCCCACGCATAAAAAAATTCGAAAAGGGAGCAAAACTTGTTTTTGCTGGTGTCAACAATTCCAAGCCTGGTAATTTTGACCATTGCTCACCACTTCCTAAGCCATAAATCTCATATGATCCTGCGCCATCAATTCGGCGAATCAACTTCCTCTCTAAAAGCTTTTGCAAGCCTAGGGAAATTAGTTTCTTCGATAGCCCAGTGATTTGTATGAAGTCTTCGTAAGTCAATCTGGCCACCATCGCTCCCACGACTGTTTCTTCGCTACTAGACCTCAGATAATTTTCAGTGCTTTTCCCTAGCGTCCAGGGTGGTGCCGCGTGAGATGTCATGTCAGGGGTTACTGTAGCTGACGTTGATATATCAAGGATTCTGTTCTTGTCGTTATTGCTTATCGCTAAATTTTCGAGTGGTGTAGATACTGCGGCTTGTTTTCCTTGTATGGGTTTCGCTAGCCGCTCAGTGGCGTATTGGCAAAGTGCATAAAACAATATAAGTGCTGCTGTACCGGAGGATCCGTCGGCTACCCAGTTGAATTTGAGGATGGTGCCGTTTCGTATCCAAGTGTTTGGCATTCTTGCCCAAGGTTTGATATTCATTAAGGTTTTACTTTCCAAGCCAAAACAAGCAAAACTACAAAGCCAAGAATTACGCCAATTGATAGTAACAATGGCATTAATCGCATAGATACCTCAGACAACTGTATAAGAGATTTAGTAAGTAACGTAAGCAAAGAAGAAATCATGATTCGTCCTATGAGTATTGACGATCTCATTTTTTACTATCTTCAATCCTCTATCTAGATAGAGGAACGTTGAAATTATTAAATAAAGTTCATAACCAATTGAATTTAAAGGTAATAAATATTTAAAAATAGTCTATTTAATTATTGAAATAGTTCACGAGTGAGAATAAATATTGCAAATATAATAATATTTGTTTCAAAATGGAAGTAAGTAAAAATAGTTTTTCTTAAATTCAATGTTGCCATAAAGTAATTTGTCGCTGACAACGGCTCGTCGTTTTATTGCGACGAGCCGCCATTATTACGGTTTTTTGCGGTGCCAATAGATTGCCATGGCGATTGCTACTAGGAGGAAAGTTGCTCCGACCGGGTATGTGTCCAAGGTTTTTACAACGGATTCGATAAAATCGCCGACTTGGCTAAATTCAAGGTTGAAAATCATAATGTTGCCTTTTTATTATTAATGTTATTTGGTGACGGTTGATCCGTACCACTTCTATTTATAAGTTTTAAAAGGCGACAACTTTCAAATGCGCGAATGTTTACCGCATGTTGGTAAAACACTTGTTTGCCAAACGTAGTAGACGTAGGTGGCCTGAGTTTGTTGATATTCACGTTATTTTTCAATTCTTCGCGGAACAGGTTCCGCATGACCAAGATCGGTTTTCCGCTCTTGAGGCGAACAAGGTTTCAGGCCGATAGAACGCTGTTTGTTAAATCGCATGGCGGGCGACAATGCGATGAGGTATCGAATCGCTTACAAAATGGGCTGTTGGCAAGGCGTTCAGCAACTGGTGTGGGAATGACCGCAGAAAAGGCGGAGCCATGAGCGCCGATGTAAGCGCTGCGATGAACTAACTGATGGAATATGAACGTGATCCACGAGTACTCTATCTGGTCGGCAGAAGTACTTGGATTTGATCAAAGCAAGCACGTATACCGATGATATGTGCTCGCGCTGGTGGCGAGTTGGAGTGAAAAGGCATTGCCACCGATAAATTGGAATTAATACATTCCAACCTTCATTTTTTTAAACAATCACTTTCTTGTCACCTAACGGGCAGCTCATCAAGAAAAAGCACGCCGCGGTGCGCGAGTGAAATTTCTCCCGGACGTGGTGTACCGCCACCACCAACCAATGCCACGCCGGATGCAGTGTGATGCGGTGCACGATAAGGGCGGACTTTCCAGCGCGCACTGTTGAAACCGCTGGTTAGCGATTGTACGGCGGCTGATTCCAGTGCTTCATCATCCGTCATTGGCGGCAGGATGCCGGCGAAGCGTGCGGCCAGCATGGACTTGCCTGTACCTGGAGGTCCAACCATAAGTAGGCTGTGGCCGCCAGCAGCAGCAACTTCCAATGCGCGTTTGGCCTGTATCTGTCCTTTTACTTCAGCCAGATCCGGGTAGTTGGGACGGATGCTGATGGGTGCGGCGATATGGCGTGTCAGGCGCGCATCTGGGTCAAGAGCGGCGAAGTGTGCGCACACCTGCAAGAGCGAATCGGCCGGTAGTATCGTGACGTCGTTGACCAGGGCAGCTTCATCGGCATTCATGCGCGGGAGTATGAATGCACGTTGTTGGCCGCTTTTATCACCAGAACGGTGCATCGCAAAAGTCATCGCAAGCGCCCCGCGTATCGGGCGTAACTCGCCGGACAGGGATAGTTCTCCGGCAAATTCGTACTTATCCAGGGTGTCAGCCGGCATTTGGCCGGAGGCGGCGAGTATGCCGAGCGCAATCGGTAAATCAAACCGTCCCGATTCTTTGGGTAGATCGGCTGGCGCCAGATTGACGGTGATGCGGCGTGCAGGGAATTCAAAGCCAGCATTCTGCAAGGCAGCACGCACACGATCTTTGGATTCCTTCACTTCGGTTTCAGGCAGGCCAACAATCGTAAAGCTGGGTAATCCATTGGCCAGATGTACTTCGACGGTGACTTCCGGTGCTTGCATACCAGTTAGTGCGCGACTTCTCAAAACGGCTAGGCTCATTACCTTCCTTTTCGGATTGTTTTTGTTGTGGGCTTGTTGCTTTCAGTGTTTGCAGTGCTTGGTGTGTTCCAGCTGTGCGATTACCGCTTTTACGATGGCGAATCTGATTGCCTGGCATTTACTGGGATGATCGGAAAAATGCACGACGGTTGTGCCGATGTGGACCGCTTTACCGTTCGGATCAGTTGTTCCTTGGTCGTAGCTGATGACCAAGTCATATTCGGCTATCAATGGTCCGCAGGCTTGCCAGTCGCGGGTCCACTTGGGCAAAAGCTTGGTGTTTTCCCAGAGCGAACCTGCGCTCTCATAAAACTCTTCTACATTGTGATGACCCAGCAGTTGCGCCAAGTGCCGCTCCTTGGCGACGCAACTGCGGAAGTACTCTTCGTCGCTCATACGCATGGCTTGACCCTTTTATTCTCATTGGATGTCAATGCTGCTTATTGCTGAAACGATACGGCTAGTCGCATGCGACAAGACTGGTTGTGTCGCCAGTCGTATCGGATATGAACTATATAAATAGTGCGTGCGCTTATTTTTTCAGTTGTGCTTCCAGCGCTGCGACTTGTGCTTCCAGTGTTTCAAGCTTGGCGCGGGTGTTGGCTAATACTTGCGCTTGCACGTCGAATTCTTCTCGTGTCACCAGATCCAGCTTGGAAAATCCCTGGCTCATCATCGCCTTTACATTCTTTTCAATGTCCTTGGCTGGTGAGTTTTCCAAAGCCTGATTGATTTTGTCTTGCATATCGCTAAAGAAATTTGGCTTTTCCATCATATCCTCGAAATAAAGTGGTTATTTGGCACCATAAAGGTGCAATTCTGATTTGTGCGTGCTATAAAAGTGCGTATCGGGGCGTAGGCAAACAAGAAATATACGATCCGACAACTGTAAATGATAAAAATGATAATACATCTAGTCTAAAAAAGGCTGGCATGAGTCCTGCTAAATAGGAATCGAAGATAACCAACGTTTGGTTTCTACATTCAACTTTAAAGGGAAGATCATGAAAAAACTGATTATTGCGGTTGCTGTAATGGGTGCGTTCGCCGGTAGCATGGCACATGCTGAGGATGCAGTGCCAGAACATTCGTTCACAGGCAATCTTTCTGTAGTCAGCGACTATCGCTTCCGTGGTGTTTCGCAAACCTTTAAACAACCAGCCGTACAAGGCGGTTTCGACTACGCTCATTCTAGCGGTTTCTATGTCGGCAACTGGAACTCGAATGTAAGCGGTAATTCGTTTACAGATGGCTCCATTGAAATGGATCTGTACGGTGGTTACAAATTTACCATCGCTCCTGACTTGACTGGTGATGTTGGCGTTCTGTACTACTACTATCCAGGCGCATTCAACACTGGTACCAACAAAAAATACAATACGACAGAGCTGTATGCTGCCGGTACGTACAAATGGTTCACTCTGAAGTACAGCAGCACTGTTTCCGATTTCTTCGCTACGCCTGATTCCAAAGGTTCTGGTTACCTTGAGTTGAACGCTGCATTTGAAGTCGCAGACAAAACCACTCTGGGCTTCCATGTTGGCCAACAAAAAGTGCGTCACAACGGCTCCTTGGACTATACAGACTACAAAGTTTCCCTCGCGCGTGACTTCGGATTTGCGACCATTGGCTTAGCTATCATTGGTACAGATGTTGATGGCGATGGTCCTGTTACTAGCGGAAGTGGCAAAGTGAAAAAGACAGCTGGTACAACCGGTGTATTGTCGATCTCCAAAGCTTTCTAATTTAAAAATAACGTAAGAGGTTCCAATGAAACTGATTACCGCCATTATCAAGCCCTTCAAGCTGGATGAAGTGCGCGAAGCCTTGTCTTCGATCGGTGTGCAAGGCATCACCGTAACTGAAGTCAAAGGCTTCGGTCGCCAAAAAGGTCATACAGAGCTGTATCGTGGTGCCGAGTATGTGGTCGACTTTCTGCCTAAGACAAAAATCGAAGCTGCTGTTGATGATGCGATCGTTGATCGTGCTATCGAAGCAATCGAAACTGCGGCAAGAACCGGCAAAATAGGCGATGGCAAAATTTTCGTCTATGACTTGCAACAAGTCGTCCGCATCCGCACCGGCGAAACCGGTAAAGAAGCACTTTAAGGGGAATGAGATGAGTATGAAGAAAATGTTCACAAGTGCCCTTGCAACTGGTGCTTTGTTACTGGCGGTTGGGTTTGCCGCACCAGCGATTGCTGAAGATGCTGCACCTGCAGCAGCGCCTGCTGCTGAAGCGGTGGTCGTTG
The DNA here is from genome assembly GCF_900130075.1 of Herminiimonas arsenitoxidans. NCBI lineage: Bacteria > Pseudomonadati > Pseudomonadota > Betaproteobacteria > Burkholderiales > Oxalobacteraceae > Herminiimonas > Herminiimonas arsenitoxidans. The sequence continues at coordinate 2,233,037 of NZ_LT671418.1, read as the reverse complement.
TTACGGAAAAAGCAGTCGTAGAGGCACCTGCTGCAGCGCCAGCTGCACCTGCTGCACCGGCCGCGCCGGAAGCAGTATTGAACACCGGTGATACTTCCTGGATGTTGACATCAACGATGCTGGTCATCTTGATGACGATTCCTGGCCTCGCCTTGTTCTACGGCGGCTTGGGTCGCTCGAAAAACATGTTGTCCGTGCTGATGCAGGTCTTCGTGATTTTCTCGACGATCACTATTCTCTGGTGCCTGTATGGCTACAGCCTGGTGTTCGCTGACGGTGGTTCCTTCGTTGGTACCTTCGGCAAGCTCTTCTTGAATGGCATCAAGCCGGACACACTGTCGGGAACCATTCCTGAGTATGTGTTCGTTGCGTTCCAATCGACCTTTGCTGCGATTACTTGCGCACTGATCGTTGGTGCTTTCGCCGAGCGTATGAAGTTTGCCGCAGTGCTGGCGTTCAGCGTACTGTGGTTCACATTCAGCTACATCCCGGTTGCACACATGGTGTGGGCTCCTACCGGTCTGTTGTTTGCTGACGGTGCACTCGACTTCGCTGGCGGTACTGTTGTTCACATCAATGCAGGTGTTGCTGGTTTGGTTGGCGCTTACATGGTTGGCAAGCGTATCGGTTTCGGTAAAGAAGCAATGCCTCCGCATTCGCTGACATTGACGATGGTTGGTGCATCGTTGCTGTGGGTGGGCTGGTTTGGTTTCAATGCTGGTTCTGCTCTGGGTGCAAATCCGATTGCTGGTCTGGCATTCATCAACACGATTCTGGCAACTGGCGCTGCGACTCTGTCATGGATCACTGCTGAATCCATGCTCAAAGGTAAAGCTTCAATGTTGGGCGCTGCTTCGGGTGCGGTTGCTGGTCTGGTTGGCATCACGCCAGCTGCCGGCTTCGTCGGTCCTATGGGCTCCATCATCCTTGGCTTGCTCGTCGGTGTAATCTGCCTGTGGGGTGTAACTGGTCTGAAACGCTTGTTGGGTGCAGATGATGCATTTGACGTGTTCGGTGTTCACGGTGTTGGCGGTATCTTCGGTGCGCTTCTGACCGGTGTATTGGCTTCGCCATCGTTCGGCGGTACCGGCGCAGCAGACTTCTCGATCGCTCATCAAGTGATGGTGCAATTCAAAGCTGTAGCGATCACCATCGTGTGGACTGCAGTAGTTGCCTTCATCATCTTCAAACTGGTTGATCTGGTTATCGGTCTGCGTGTATCTGATGAAGCAGAACGCGAAGGCCTGGACATTACCAGCCACGGCGAAACAGCGTATCACTCCTGATTGTTGTTTCTGAAATGACGGGCCCCGCGCAAGCGGGGTTTGCAAAAGCGCCTCTTAACGAGGCGCTTTTTTCATTTGGGGCTTTAAAAAAGCTTTTCAGCCCTAATCTAAGTATCCCAAATTGAGCAAATCCGATTGCAATGCGGACGACGCAATCGGTATTTCCCGTTAGAATCAGCTTCAATTAACGATAGTTCAGCACATAAGGTTTATATGGTTCCGCATCTCGTCACGGCCTTGAATGGTCCGCTGCTCGACCTTGAGAAAAAAATCCTGAGCGCTACGCCAGCCATCGAGCGCTGGTTCCGGCTGGAATGGCAGGAACATACTCCGCCCTTTTATTGCTCGGTCGATTTGCGTAATGCCGGTTTCAAGCTGGCGCCGGTCGATACCAATTTATTTCCTGGTGGTTTTAACAACCTTTCGCCAGAAATGTTGCCGCTGGCGGTGCAGGCAGCGATGGCGGCGATTGAAAAATATTGTCCGGACGCTAAGAATTTATTGCTGGTTCCTGAAGGCCATACGCGCAATACCTTTTATCTGCAAAACGTCGCCCGTTTAATGCAGATCTTCCGCCAAACCGGTTTGAATGTACGCCTCGGCTCCTTATCGCCGGACGTTACCGGACCAACACCGATTGAATTGCCGGATGGTACGACCTTGACGCTGGAGCCGCTGGAGCGCTCGCACAACGGTCGTCGCGTCGGTTTGAAGAACTTTGATCCTTGCACCATTTTGCTGAATAACGATTTATCGTCCGGCTTGCCGTCGATACTGGAAAACGTGAACGAGCAAAATCTGTTGCCGCCTTTGCACGCCGGTTGGGCTGTGCGGCGCAAGACTAATCACTTCTCCGCCTATGATGAAGTGGTCAAGAAATTCGCCAAGTTGATCGACGTTGACCCATGGATGCTAAATCCGTATTTCATGAAATGCGAGAACGTCAATTTCAACGAACATACCGGTGAAGATTGCCTGGCCTCGAATGTCGATACCTTGCTGGCGAAGATGCGCAAGAAGTACAAGGAATACGGCATCAAGGAAAAACCGTTCGTGATCATCAAGGCCGATGCCGGTACTTACGGCATGGGCATCATGACCGTGCACGATGCGAGCGAAGTCAAGGATCTGAACCGCAAGCAGCGTAACAAGATGTCGGTCGTCAAAGATGGCTTGGAAGTTACGGACGTGATTATTCAGGAAGGCGTGCCGACTTTTGAGCACATCAATGAATCGGTCGCGGAGCCGGTGGTCTACATGATAGATCGCTATGTGGTTGGCGGTTTCTATCGTGTGCATGCAGAACGTGGCAATGATGAGAATCTGAATGCGCCGGGTGCACATTACGTGCCGCTGGCATTTGCACATCAGCACGCATTGCCGGATTACCAGGCAAAACCTGGTACTGCGGCGCCAAATCGCTTCTATATGTATGGTGTGGTCGCGCGACTGGCCTTGCTGGCAGCCTCGCTGGAAATGGAAAAAACAGACCCTAATCCGGAAGTGTATTAATGCTAAATTCGCCACCCTAACCGGTGGCGAATTTACTTCCTCGGTGAAAAAATCGACTTGGTGTCACAATTGAGTGGTTTGCAAATATGCCCACCAATAACATGCTTGCCCAGACTCAGTCGGGCAGCGCGCTTCTCAGGATGTATTGAATGAAATTAGCTTTTGTTGCCGATCCGCTGGATGGTTTCAAGATTTACAAGGACACGACCTACGCGATGATGACCGAAGCGGCACGCCGCGGTCATACCATCCATGTATTTCAACACAAGGATATGGCCTTCGAAGGCGGCAAGGTCATCGCGAATGTGTCACGCGTAACGCTGACTGGCGGCGAGCAGGATGACTGGTATCGTCAGGATGCGCCGGTCGTGCAAGAATTGACGGCCTTCGATGCGGTGCTGGAACGTACCGATCCGCCCTTCAATATGGAATACATCTACGCGACCTACTTGCTGGAGTTGGCGCAGCAACAGGGCGCGCGCATCTTCAACAAGCCGGAAGCGGTACGCAGCTTTAATGAAAAGCTCGCGATTGCACAATTTCCGCAATACATCGCACCTACGCTGGTCACCAGCGATGCCGCCCGAGTGCGCGCCTTCCATCAAGAACATCGCGATATCATTCTCAAACCACTGGACGGTATGGGCGGTGCTGGTATCTTCCGCGTCAAGGACGATGCACTGAATTTGGGCTCCATCATAGAAACGCTGTCGGATAACGGTCATCGAACCATTATGGTGCAGCGTTATATTCCAGAGATTACCGAAGGCGATAAACGCATTTTGTTGATAGGTGGACAAGTAGTGCCTTACTGCCTGGCGCGCATTCCGCAGGGCACTGAAATCCGCGGTAATCTGGCGGTAGGCGGAATCGGCGTCGCACGTGAAATATCGGCACGCGACCGCGAAATCGGTGAGGCTTTGGCGCCACTTTTATTAAAAAGAGGCTTGTTACTGGTAGGATTGGACGCAATTGGTAATTACATGACTGAATTAAATGTAACCAGCCCAACTTGCTTCCAGGAAATCAAACAGCAAACCGGCTTCGATGTGGCGGCAATGTTCGTCGATGCGCTGGAAAAGCACGCTGAAACATGGAATTCGTAAGTAGTTGATAGAACTTGCCGGATTTTGTCGGCAATTCTGTCGTGAAAAAACGTTTGGATTAATTAAATAGATGGTCGGTATCCTGTTATTGACGCACGCACCTTTGGGGCAAGCCTTTATCTCGGCGGCTACCCATGTGTTCCGCACACGTCCGGAACGGCTGGATGCGGTCGACGTCAACGCAGATCAGGACACGCGTGAAGTCGAGCAACTCGCCAAGAAGGCCATCGTCGGTCTCGACGACGGCGCCGGCGTGCTGGTGATTACCGATGTCATGGGCGGGACACCATCGAACTGTACATTGGGCTTGTGCAATGTACCGAATGTGGCGGTCATTGCCGGTATCAGTTTGCCGATGTTGTTGCGCGCAATTACGTATCGGCAAGATACGTTGGATGTAGTAGTGGAAATGGCACTGGCGGGTGGTCAGGGCGGCGCGGTGAGGGTAGACAACCGTGTGCGGCTTTCGCCTAATTAATTTGAATTCAAATCTATAAGAAAAATGATTGAACAAGAAATTGAAATTATCAACAAACTCGGTCTGCATGCACGCGCATCGGCCAAACTGACACAATTAGCTGCCAAGTACAAAAGCGAAGTCTGGATGACGCGCAACAAGCGTCGCGTCAACGCCAAGTCCATCATGGGAGTCATGATGCTGGCAGCCGGCAAGGGCGCCAAGGTCACGCTGGAGACCGACGGACCGGATGAGAAAGAGTGCTTCGATGCGCTCGAACTGCTGATTCAAAATAAATTCGGTGAAGGCGAGTAAGCCAGTAGACGTGGCAAGCGCCTTGCTTGCATCTGCAGGCTTCATTTTCGTATTGTCTTCAGGCCCTATTGATTCGGACCGATCCCGATGACTTCTTTTACGCTACACGGCATTCCAGTATCGCGCGGCATCGCAATCGGCCGCGCGCATATTCTTGCGCCAGCCGCGCTCGATGTGCAGCATTATCTGGTGGCCGACGATCAAGTCGAGGCTGAAGTCGCGCGACTGCAATCGGCGATTGCCACCGTGCATGCCGAATTACAAAACATCTGGAACGAGTTGCCGAAAGATGCACCAGCAGAGCTGGGCGCATTCATCGACGTTCATGCTTTGATTCTCTCCGATCCGATGATTTCCGAAATGCCTCTGGACATCATACGCTCGCGTTATTACAACGCTGAGTGGGCATTGGTCACGCAGATTGAAGAATTGTCTGCACAGTTCGAAGAAATCGAAGATACCTATTTGCGCGAGCGCAGAGCCGACATCCAGCAAGTCGGTGAACGTGTGCTGAAAGTATTAACCGGTAGTGCCAATCTGTTGCCGAAGGCCGATGGCAGCGAAGGCAGCGCCAGCATGATCGTCGTGGCACACGATATTTCGCCGGCAGACATGCTGCAGTTCCGTAACCGCGCCTTCAATGGATTTATTACCGACGTCGGTGGGCAGAACTCGCATACCGCCATCGTTGCGCGTAGCTTGGATATTCCGGCGACGGTCGGCGTCTCCAATGCTTCTGCACTGATAGTGCAAGGCGACTGGATCATCATCGACGGCGATGCCGGCGTGGTGGTGGTTGATCCGACATCGGTCGTGCTCGATCAATATCGCGAGAAGCAGGCGCGCCAGATACGTGATCGCAAGAAACTCGGCAAGCTGAAGAAAACACCATCGCTGACACTAGACGGCACGCCGATTACCTTGCTGGCGAATATCGAATTCCCGGACGATTGCGCTCATGCAATGGATGCGGGCGCGCATGGCGTTGGCTTGTTCCGTTCCGAATTCTTGTTCATGGGGCGCACCGGACACGCGAATCAATTGCCATCGGAAGATGAACAATTTGCATCCTACAAGCGTGCCGTGATTGCGATGAAGGGACGTCCGGTCACGATACGTACACTCGACATCGGTGCTGACAAACCATTGGATTTTGCCGAACAAACTGCACTTAATCCAGCGCTGGGTTTGCGTGCGATTCGTTTTTGCCTGTCCGAGCCGCAAATGTTCCTGACGCAGTTGCGCGCGATCTTGCGTGCATCCGCATTTGGTCCGGTCAAAATGCTGGTGCCTATGTTGGCACATGCGTTCGAGATTGATCAAACCTTGTTGATGATAGAGCAGGCAAAGACGCAATTACGCGCAGAGAAAATCAAGTTCGATCCAGAGATGCCGGTAGGCGCAATGATAGAAATTCCTGCAGCTGCCTTGACGCTGCCGCTCTTCATCAAGCGCATGGATTTTCTATCGATAGGCACGAACGATTTGATTCAATACACGCTGGCCATTGATCGCGTCGATCACGAAGTCGCACACTTGTACAACCCGCTGCACCCTGCCGTGCTGTACTTGTTATCGACTACGATTGCGATTGCGGCCAAAGCCGGCGTGCCGCTTTCTGTCTGCGGCGAGATGGCGGGCGATATCAGTATGACGCGCTTGCTGTTAGGCATGGGCTTGCGTGAATTCTCCATGCATCCATCGCAATTGCTGGCTGTGAAGAATGAAATTTTGAATAGCGATTTGGAAGTGTTGGTACCGGCAACACGAAAAATCGCACGCACGTTTGAGCCGAAGGCGATTGCCGAAGCGGTAGAAAAACTGCGTACCCTGTAATTAGGTGCCAGGCGCGCTGATGAGCGCGCCATTTTTTACACCAGACCCAACCATCCCAATAAAGCACCTGCTGCTAGCAGCCACAAAATGTGTATGCGGGTTTGCAGAATCATAAACATCGCGGCACAGGTAATCAGCCAGAGCGGCCAATCTTCTGATGGTGTGCTGTGTGCGCTGGCAAGTATCCAGCCGGTGGCAAACACCAAACCCACCACGATAGGTCCCATCCCCAATTTGAAGGCGCGTACAGCACGCAACTCGCGATTGCGATGGACCCAGCGTGTTGCCAGATACGTAAACGTTGTACTGGGCAGCAGTATTCCTATCATCGTCACGGTCATGCCGAACAATCCCGTCGCCATGTCGCCCGCATTTAAACCTATATTCCATCCCATCAGCGCAACGAACAAGACATTCGGTCCGGGTGCTGCTTGTGCAAGCGTGATCGACGTGCTGAATTGAGGGTCGGTTAACCAGTGTTGTTCTACTACCAGATAACGATGCATTTCCGGTGCTGCTGCAATCGCACCGCCTAATGACAATAGCGACAGCGACATGTAGTGCAGGAGCAGATGCAACCAGTCGGCGGATTGCATGGTGAGACGTAAGCTGTCGTTCATGGTGCGAGCTTTCGATAAGCCAGCACACAGCTGATAAGGCCGAGTCCGAACAGTGGGTAAATCAGTGGCAATCGCAGTAATGCGACGGCGCTAAAACATAGAAAGCCGAGCGCGATGCACAGGCGTGGTCCGAGAGGATTGTTTTTCAAGCCACGCGCCAGTTTGACGCCGGTTGCCAGTATCAGTCCGGCAGCGACAGCCCCCATCGCGCGCAAGGTATCCACGATCCTCGGATCATGGGCATACGGCGCGTAAATAATCGCGATGGTGAGTATCAGCAGCAGTGGGCACAACAACATGCCGCTCAATGCTGCAAGTGCGCCGGGCAAACCGAAATAACGACCGCCGATGATGATCGATAAATTCACCACATTGGGCCCGGGCATGATTTGCGCGACGGCCCAGTCTTCAACAAATTCTTCTTGTGTCAGCCACTTTTTTTTCTCGACCAACTCGCGTTGCACGATGGCCATTACGCCGCCGAAACCTTGCAAGGCGAGCAAGGTAAAGGAAACAAACAGATCGGTGAGCGACTGAGGATGTGGTTTGTCGTCTGCTGGTACGGTATTCATTGGATATCGATGACGTAAGGCGTGAGCGTGCTGGCGTGACAGCAATGCAGCACATAGATAGACGCTGTGTGCTGCGTGGTTGGTAGTGCATGTGTTGTGAGAGCAGCCATTTTCTCGGCGTAAGCTTTCGGAAGAGCTGTGTGATGAATGGCGGTGGCTTGCCATCGAACTTGTCTTGATGCGATGGGAGCAAGTTTAACATTCGCGCGCGGGCGAAGTGCGGAAGAAATGACAAGGTGCCATCTTGCATTTGTTGTATGCCAGATGGATTTGGCTGGCCAAGCTAAGGTCTGGGAAGAGCAATGTCAGGCCGATTGCGTAGTGATACGCGCATCAGTATTCAGCCTGAGCTTTCCTATAATGCGGTCGGATTTACATGCTTTAGCCAACGTGCATGGGGGCGGCACATCGGTACAAGAGGTCTTGCTGATTTTTGACGATAGTTCCGAAGGTCTTCAACAAAGATGCGGCTTCAGTACTCTCTACGGCTTGCGGCATCAGTGCGGCATCTTTTGATAAAGATGTCGCCAGACGTTGTATATAGCGTTGCGCTATTTCACGGTTGAATTCTGGATGGAATTGCACGCCCCATGCGTATGCGCCTACGCGATATGCCTGATGTAGTTCAAATTCATTGGACGCCAGCAGTACGGCATTTGGCGGCAGTTTTTGCACACATTGTCGGTGCGCTTCCTGTGCGGCAAATTTCATCGGCAAATCCTTGAACAAAATATCTGATGCAGCCGATGGCGTTTTTTGTATGTCCACACTGCCTAATTCCAGACCTTGCGGATGAAAGCCGACTTCACCGCCGAGTGCATGCGCCAGCAGTTGGTGGCCGAAGCAGATGCCCAGCACCGGCGTATTGTGTTTGACCAGTTGGGCCAGCCAGGCGGCGACGTCTTCGCTCCACGCCGCGCGATCCGTCACCATCGAATCAGAACCGGTTACCACCACGCCGGCAATCGTGTCGATGGAAGGAAGGACGCCGCCGTGTCGCGGATCGATGACTTGAACCGGAAGATTCAATTCGCCGAAGCCTGCATTGATCCAGTGCTCATAGTCGCCGAACTCTGCGGCCAGTTCCGGATAGGTGTCACCTGTTTTGATGATGAGTAAGGGCTTCATGTAATTCATTTTTTAAAGTGGTGATGCATGCAGGCTGCGATTCAAAACAGCTTTGCTAAATTCTATACGCTCTTGCTATTCGATATTGTCCGAGACATGCGTAAAGCGGATTAAATGCGGTTCGGTTTCCTCCGTCTCATCACTGGCTTGTACTTCGGCTTCCGGCGGATGTATCAGCGCTTCCAGACGTGCCTTGGTTGCGATGAATTCCGGCGAACTGGTTTGGCTCAATGCGCGTGGGCGCGGTACCGGCACTTCTATCAATTCCTGTACTTCTCCCGGATGCGCTTTTAACACCAGGATGCGATCTGCCAGCAAGACGGCTTCATCCAGATCGTGCGTGATGAAGAGTATGGTGATGTCTATATTGCGCCAGATATCCAGCAGATGATTCTGCATCTTGGTGCGCGTTTGTGCATCGAGTGCGCCGAAGGGTTCATCCATCAGCAGGATGCGCGGCTTGTTGGCCAGTGCACGCCCTATCGCCACGCGTTGCTTCATGCCACCGGAGAGTTGATGCGGATAGGCATTGGCGAACTTGGTGAGACCGATCAGATCCAGCCACTGACGCGCTTCGGCTTCGGCAGCATTGTGACCGACGTTGTTCATCTCCAGACCGAACATGAGATTCTTCTTCACGGTCAGCCAGGGAAAAAGTGTGTATCCCTGAAACACCATGCCGCGATCCGGTCCGGGGCCGGTGACGGGTTTGCCATCCAGCAGCACTTCGCCTGAACTATGCGATTCCAGACCGGCCAGTATGCGGATCAAGGTCGATTTGCCGCAGCCGGATGGACCGATCACGCAAACGAATTCGCGTCTATGGGTTTTGAAGTTGATGTCTTTCAGCGCGACGACTTCGCCTTGTGTAGAGGTGAACGTTTTGCCGAGTGATTTGACCTCCAGCACGACATCGCGTTTTTTCAAATTGTCGAAGCGCTCTCGTACGGCTGGAGCTTGCTTGAGGTAATCCTTGTTATCTTGCGTCATCGCTGGCTCCATATTAAGTCTTGTCCTGCGCGACATTCCACGGGAACAGTCTGCGTCCCAGATACGCCAGCAGCAAGTCGATGCCGAGTCCTATGATGCCTATCATGGCGATGGCGGCGTAGACGTTTTCAAAATGTTGATAACGCGCTTGTTGCGTAATGAAAAAAGTAATGCCGGAACTGGTACCGACCAGTTCGGCCACGATCAGATAAGTCCAGGCCCAGCCAAGCAGCACGCGTTGATCTCTATACAAATCTGGCAGAACGCCCGGAATCACGACTTTGGAAATCAGACGGAATCCTTTGGTACCCAAAGTCATCGCCGCTTCCAGCAAACCGAAGTTGAGCTTGCGTGTGGTGTTGGCGACGATGAGGATTTGCTGGAACAGTGTGCCGATGACGATGATGGCAATTTTCGGCCCATCGTAAATGCCGAGGATGGCCACCGCCAAGGCACCGAAAGCTGGTGCCGGTAGGTAGCGGAAGAATTCGACAAAGGGTTCAACCAGGCGCGAGATGGGACTGTAAGTGCCGCATACGATGCCGAGTGGCACGCCTATGATGGATGAGAGAAAAAAGCTGAAGAAGATGATCTTGATGCTGTGCCACAGGCTTTGATACAGCCAGGGTGCATCCTGCTGTTCCGGCGCTGTGGTAAAGGCGGTGTAGAAAGCCTTGGCGACAGCGTCCGGTGCCGGCAGATAAACTGGATTGGCAGCTTCGCCTTGCGGCTGGACTTTTCCTTCCGCCGCCATTTCTGCCAGTTCTTGCGCATAGATCGCTTTATCAACCCGCATGCCAATCTGGAAGTAATCGACATCGCCGGGATTGGATATGAGTACTTGTGGATGCCAGACAAATGGCAAGTAACTCACTGCTGCCCATAGAAAGAGCGGCAGCAGAAACGATCCGATACCGAGCAGAAATTTCTCGCGCGGCGATAGCACCGCGCGTACTCTGAATAATCCAGACTTGCCCATAGATTTACATTTGCCAGAATATTAAAGGGGCATTACTTCGCATCGATCAGGCGGCCATCGATATAGCTGTTGATGTCTTGCGCTTTCTTGTAGACATCGTTCTTCACATTGAAGTCGTCTGCAATTTTCGACGAGCCGTACAAGGATGTGAAGCCATCAGCTTTCACGAAAATTTTCTTGCCTTCGCTGAGCGACAATAATTTAGTCCCTTTGAGCAGCGGCAAATATGCTTCCGGTGAAATGCCTACGCGTGCCGCCATGATCTTCACGGCATCGGCTTGCGTTTTTGGATCTTCGATGTAGCTGACGACTTTGTCCCACACCTTCACGACTTTTTGCCAATCAGCCTTGCGATTGGCGAGGCTGCTCGGATTGACTGCCAGCACGTCGTAAATCAGACCTGGTTCATCAGCGGAGGTATAGATAGGTCGCGCACCAGGCGAACCTTTCATGGCTTGGCCGGCAATCGGTTGCCAGGCACCAACGGCAGCCACATCACCGGAAGACAGCACTTGCGGCATTTCATTGGTTTTGGCATTGATGATTTTGACGTCGGATTCTTTCAGGCCAGCCTTCTTCAAACCGTTGAGCAATAGCAGATGCTCGACCAGACCTGCTTCTACCGCGACTTTTTTGCCTTTCAAATCTTTCAGGGATTTGATGCCGGGTTTGCCTATGATCATGTCGTTGCCATTGGAATAATCGGTCAACATGATCATCACGCTTTTCGCACCAGCTGCGCCGCTGACCAGTGCATCACCGTTGGTCATGGTGACCGCATCAATCTTGCCGGCGGAGAAGGCATCCATCGATGCTGAGTAATCAAACCATTCAAACGAGACATCGACACCAGCCTGTTTGAACCAGTTTTTTTCGATGGCGACCTGCCATGCGACCCAGCCCGGCCAATCGCTGTAACCAATCTTCAATGGTGTGGCGGCATAACTGAGGTTGAGACTGAAGGCCAACGATGCGGCGAGTATGGCCTTGCTCCAAACCTTGGGTTTGCATAGTCCTGAAATTGCTGAAATCATGATCCAACTCCTAAAAATGGTTGCTGTAACACGTATGGATGAATATCAAGTACCGCACACATGGCTTGCCTTGCATAAATCGTGCAAGCCTCTTTAGAACATGTAGCTGTAACGCTCAACTTCCCACTGACTCACCGACAGGTGATACGTCTCCCACTCTTCCGTCTTGTATTTAATGAATTCACTTCTTAATTCCTTGCCGAGCGTGCGTTCGATCAAGGGATCGGCTGCGAAGGCGGCGATGGCTTCCTGCAAGGTTTGCGGCAGGAATTCAATGCCGCGCGCGCTGCGCTCCTCATCGGAGATCGCGTACAGGTTGTCTTCGTTAGGTGCACCCGGATCGAGGTTTTCGCGTATGCCTTCCAATCCTGCGGCGAGCGCAATGGCAGCAGCCAGATAGGGATTGACGGCACCATCGGCATTGCGTGATTCACAACGTCCGCCGCCGGCTGGGATGCGTACCGAGTTGGTGCGGTTATTGGAGCCGTAGGAGTTGAAGACTGGTGCCCAGGAGAAGTAACTCATCGCACCACGTCGTACCAAACGCTTGTAACTATTGACGGTAGGTGCGAGCACGGCGCACAGCGCGCGGCCATGTTTGAGGATGCCGGCGACAAATTTGTAACCCAGAGGTGTGAGGCCGATGCCGCGCGGATCGTCTTTCGGATCGCAGGCGAACAGGTTCTTGCCGGTTTTCAAATCGTAGAGCGACATATTGAAATGCGCGCCGGTGCCGGTCTTGTCGGCGAAAGGCTTCGGCATCATGGTGGCGAGTAAACCTTCTTCTTTCGCGTAATGCTTGGCCATCATGCGGAAGAAGGTCAGGCGATCACATGAAGTCAGTGCATCGGCAAAATTGAAATCAAACTCGAACTGACCGTTGGCATCTTCATGGTCGAAGGAATACAAATCCCAGCCCAGATCATTGATGCAGGAACCGACTTTATCCAACCAACTGAAGCTGTCGACAAAGCCGCGCACGTCGTAGCAAGCCTTGTTGAGTTTGTCGTCGGGATTGGGCACGGAGAGCGTGCCATCTGCATTTTGTTTGAGCAGATAGATTTCGCATTCGATACCCAGATTCATGCCGTAGCCCATTTCAGCTGCTTGCGCCAATACGTTCTTGAGTGCGACGCGCGTGCTCAATGGATAAGGCTTGCCCTGGAAATGATTGTCGGCCGGCATCCACGCAATCTTCGGTTCCCACGGTAATTGCACGATGTGATTCAAGTCCGGTACCGAGGTTAACTCGTCGTCGTTCGGCGCCTGTCCCAGGCCATCGACGGCGTAACCGGTGTAGCGCTCCGAGCCGGCGGCCATTTGTGGCAGGTGATCGATAGGTACTACCTTCGCTTTTTGAATGCCGTGAATATCGACGTAGGCACCGATGCAATACTTGACGCCTTTGTCTTTGAGGTTCTGTTGGATGGTTTGAATTTCTTCTGGGGAATGCATGAAATAAGCTCCGTTAAATACTGCGATGACAGATGAAAGATGAACTAGCGGCGCGCATGATTTACGTCGCTTTATCCAGATAGGAATGCGCCAGCGGCGGTGTTTCCTGCATGCCGCGGCGTATCAGTTCGGCCAGGTCATGCACCATCCATAAAAAGCCTTGAATGCCTTTCTCGACAGTGGCAAGGCTGGGTGTGCCGGTGACGCCGTTACCGCTGGTGCGATTGACCGGATGCGCGAAGACGTGCCCTGTAGTGCGGTCGGGATCGTCGGCTTGCGCGATTTTTTCGGGGCGCACCATATCGGGTGCGATGGCCAGCATCAACGATGTTTCTGCATCATTGGCATGCCAGTCTTCAGCATCGGCAAAGTGGAATTCCTTGACGCGTTTGCTGATGGTGGGTGTGTTGATCAAGGCGACCATCAAGTCGTCATGCTCGGCGCGCAACATTTCCAGTGCGCAGCGCAAAGGTGCGCCATTGCCGACGTGACCGTTGACGATGAACAAGCGTCGCACGCCGCTGTAATAAGCCCAGTCGCCGACTTGCTTGACCAGCTCGATCAGGGTGATGGGTTGCAAGGCGATTGTGCCTGGCCATCGTTTGCTGTGGCCTATGGAACAACCGTAAGGCAGCAAAGGCAGCATGGGAACAGAGATTTGTTCGGAGACGATTTTGCACAGCTCTTCTGCGATGACAAAATCCATACCGCATCCCATGTGCGGGCCGTGCTGCTCGGTCGCACCGATCGGCAGAATGGCGGCATATTGTGCGGCTTCCAGTATTTTCGGGATTTCATCCCACGTCAGCGTTGACCACAACATAGTTAGAAACCTTATCGATAAATTGCTGCATACATCGCTAGTCACGTGCGCTCTGCACGGCTTTTGCTAGTAGTGGGACAGGCACACTAAAATTGAAGTATTACTAAAATACAATTTGGTAATACTGCTAAACTGAGCATTAACCGTGCCAATGCTTTTGTGTGCGGTCAGCCCGGGATGCAGTCTTGGGCTATGTATGAGGAACACCAATGCGGTGAAGTCGCGCTCTTTTTTGAGCGGGCTTGTTTTGTTTTGGTGCGCTTGTTGGAATGTGCTGGAAAGAATGCCGACAAGAAAATAGTCGTGAGGCAAGCTGCAGAAAGATTAACTGTACGCATCAGGAAAAAATGAAAACGAATCCAGAGAAAGACACCTCATCGGTGGCGCGCATCAGCATCTCCATCCTGCCTGAAGTGCTTAGCGAACTTGATCAAATGGTCGAAGAGCGCGGTTACGGCAGTCGTTCGCAAGCCATCACGGATATGGTTAATCAGCATTTGATCGAACATAAACGTCAGTTGGGTAACGAAGTGATGGTCGGCACCATTACGCTTTTTTATGATCGTTCGGTACCCGAGTTGCAGGAAAAATTATCGAATCTGCAGTACAAGCATATTGATGAAGTCATCAGTTCACTGCACGTACATTTAACCGAGAACAAGATGATGGAAGTCATTTTGGTTCAAGGTCCGACGCCCAAGCTGCAGGCCATCGCCAATTCCATGACGGTATTAAAAGGTGTCATTACCGGACGTCTGCAATTGATGGCCGCTGTGATTCCGCAGTTGCATACCAAGAACTCTAAGACCACGCGCTGATGGCGTTTGGCTCCTTTGTGTGCTCAGGTTGCGAGCTTGTTGATGGCCTGGTGGCAGGCGCATTTCCGCTTATATAGTGAAGGCCGTGCCTCACGTGCTTGCCATTTAGCTATGAATTGCTCTTGCGGTGTTGGTAATTCGTTATCAAAGTACAAGCAGCCGGTTTGACGGCGCGGGGCGACTTGTTTATTCTTATGGCATTGCGCCGATTTGACATCAGCTTGCGGGCGCATAATAAATACGGCTAAAGCGTGCTCGAAACTGAGTCTCGAATTTAGCCCGATTAGCGTATCGCTTTCGGGCTTTTGTTTTTTTGAAGTACCTGAGAAACCAGTGCCGCATGCAAGCGCCCTTCTCCTGAATAGATAACATGACCTCACTCGGAATCGTTTCACCGCAATCCATGTTTTTCTCGACACCGCTGCCTTTGCAGAGCGGTGCGGAACTTACCGACTACACGCTGGTGTATGAAACCTACGGCACGCTGAATGCAGATCATTCGAACGCAGTACTGGTTTGCCACGCGCTGAACGCTTCGCATCACGTTGCTGGCAGCTATAGCGAAGATGCTGGCACCACCGGCTGGTGGGACAATATGGTCGGTCCTGGTAAGCCGCTCGATACCAATCGTTTCTTCGTCATAGGCGTCAATAATCTCGGTTCCTGCTTTGGCTCGACCGGTCCTATGCACATCAATCCGGCGACTGGTAAACAGTACGGTGCGCATTTTCCTGTGGTGACGGTCGAGGATTGGGTGCAGTCGCATGCGCGTCTGGCTGATGCGTTGGGTATCAAGCAATTCGCAGCAGTCATGGGCGGTTCGCTGGGCGGCATGCAAGCATTGGCTTGGAGCATCCTGTTCCCGGATCGTTTGCGCCATTGTGTGGTGATTGCTTCTACACCTAAATTGACTGCGCAAAATATCGCCTTCGATGACGTGGCGCGGCAGGCAATTTTGACTGACCCGGATTATCACGGCGGCGATTTCTATGCGCACGGCGTAGTGCCTAAGAATGGTTTGCGCGTGGCGCGCATGCTGGGTCACATCACGTATCTGTCGGATGACGATATGGCGGCCAAGTTTGGTCGCGATCTGCGTTCCGGTTCTTATCAATTTGGTTTTGGCATCGATTTTGAAATCGAATCGTATCTGCGCTATCAAGGCGACAAGTTCTCGACTTACTTCGATGCGAATACGTATTTGCTAATTACCAAGGCACTCGATTACTTTGATCCGGCGAAAGATTTCGGTGGTGATTTGACCAAGACTTTGTCGAATACCACAGCGAAGTTTTTGCTGGTGTCATTCTCGACTGACTGGCGTTTCTCGCCTGAGCGCAGCCATGAAATGGTGCAGGCGCTGGTCAACAATAATCGTACCGTGACCTATGCAGAAATCGATGCACCGCACGGACATGATGCCTTCCTGCTCGACGATCAGCGTTACATGAATGTGGTGCGTTCGTATTTTGAACGTGCGTATCGCGAAATCGATGGTGGTAGTTTGAAAGCAGGAGCAAGCGCATGAACTTTGAACAATTGAGCGCATTGCGTCCCGACCTCGCCTTTATCGCGCATTGGGTTAACAACGGCACCAAGGTGCTGGATCTCGGTTGCGGCGACGGCGTGATGCTGGATTATCTGCAATCGGACAAGCAATGCAGCGGTTACGGCATCGAGATCGACGATAAGGAAATTCCTATCTGTATCGCGCGCGGCGTCTCCGTGATTCAGCGCGATCTGGAAGCGGGTTTGGCGATCTTTGCCGATAACGCATTTGATACGGTGTTGTGTCTGTCTGCGTTGCAGATGATGAAGGATGTCGAAGGCGTGTTGCGCGATATCTCACGCGTCGGCCGCGATGCGATTGTGTCCTTCCCGAACTTCGCATACTGGCCACATCGGATTGCTCTGTTGCGCGGTCGCATGCCGGTCTCGAAAAGTTTACCTTACGAATGGTATGACACACCTAACTTGCGTTGCGCGACGATCAAGGATTTTGAAGAGTTGGCGAATGAAGTCGGGTTAGAAGTCGTCGAACGCGTAGCGTTGGACGAAGGCAAGCCGATCAACTTCCTGCCTAACTGGCGCGGCAGTCTTGCCGTGTTCCGCCTGCGCAAAAAGCAGTAATCGCTAGCTGGTGTGGTTCGTCTTCGGTGCCGTCTTGGCGGCGAACCACAACAGTACGATCACAGGTAGTCCCAACAAGGCCGTACCGGTAAAGAAGCTGCCATAGCCAAAGGCATCGACATACGCGCCGGAATAGCCTGCCAGAAATTTCGGTAGCAACAACATCATCGAACTGAACAACGCATATTGCGTCGCCGAGTAACTGACATTGGTCAGGCTGGACAGATACGCAATGAAGGCCGCACTCGCGATCCCACTCGCCAGATTGTCGGCAGAAATCACCAACACCAAAGCTTGCACATCATGGCCGTGTCCGGCTAGCCAAACGAACAACAGATTGGTCGCCGAACTCAAGATCGCGCCGAGCGCGAGTATGCGCATCATGCCGAAACGCATCGATAATGCGCCACCGATAAAGGCACCGACCAGCGTCATGATGACGCCGAATACCTTGGTCACGGCGGCAACTTCGTCCTTGCTGTAACCCATATCCACATAAAACGGATTGGCCATGATGCCCATCACCACATCGCTGATACGGTAGATCGCGATCAGGGAGAGGATCAGCAAGGCTTGCCAACGATAGCGCACGATGAATTCGCGGAAAGGGCCGATCACGACATCGTCCAACCAGGCCGCAACATTTTTTGGCGGCGGTAGTATGCGGCGCACTGGTTCGGCAGAGAACAGCACCGTTGCCACACCGACCAGCATCGATACCGCCATTGCCAGATAAGCGACGCGCCATGCGCCGGGCTGATAGGCGCCAGCACCGCTAATTTCAGCGCGTGCCGCTATCCACAGCACACCCGCACCTGCCCAGATCATGGCAAGGCGATAACCGGTTTGATAACTGGCGGCGAGCGCAGCTTGTCTATCGATGTCGGCCGATTCAATGCGGAAGGCGTCGAGTGCGATATCTTGTGTGGCAGAGCCGAAGGCCACCATCAGTGCGCACCAGACGACCGGTTGCAAGGCCAGATGCGGATCGTTGAGCGCCATGCCGACGAGGCCGGTCATGATCGCCAGTTGCGAGAGCAACAACCAACTACGGCGACGTCCCATCCAGCGCGTCAATAGGGGAATCGGCATGCGATCGACCAAAGGTGCCCACACCCATTTGAAGGCGTAAGCGAGGCCGACCCAGCTCAGGTAACCGATGGTGCTGCGATCTATGCCTGCTTCGCGCAGCCAGAAGCTGAGCGTGCCGAGTACCAGCATTAAAGGCAGGCCGGCGGAGAATCCAAGGAACAGCATGCGCAAGGTGGCGGTTTCGCGATAGACCTTGAAAGTGTCTGACCATGAGCGCCGTGCTACACCGCTGTTGCGAAAAATCATCTTTTCTTACCTTGATTGGAGGGGATGTCGGCATCATGCCAACAGGGAGAGATGCTGACACAAGAGCGGATATGCAGCAAGCGATGCGAGGTGGCTTGTATCGATAATGCTGACTTCCCCGGCATTTTGCTTGCCAAACACAAAGCAAATCTTTATTCGGCCACGTTGCGGTTTATCATGGAGTCCTTCAATTACTGCGCACCATATTTATTCCCATGCTGATCATTACTATTAAACAAGGCAAAGAAAAAAGCCTGCTCGAACGCCAGCCATGGATATACGCATCTGCCGTCGAGTGGGTCGACGGCAAACCGGCGGAGCGCATGAAATCCGGCGGGACCGCCATTGTGCGCTCGTCATCGGGTAAATTTCTTGCGCGTGCCGCACATGCGCCCAAATCGCAGATACGCGCGCGCGTATGGACATTTGACGAAGAGCAGCCAGTCGATCACGCCTTGATCAAGCGCCGGGTCAAAGTTGCAGTGCATAAGCGTATCGATGCCGCCAAAGGCAAAAGAATAGGCGCTGCCAAGCGTTTGCCACTGGTGATAGGCGATGAAGATGAATTGTCGGGTTTGCTGGTTGATTGGTATGGCGATCAAAAGGGTTATCTGATTTGTGAATTCCAGTCGGCCGGTGTCGATGCATGGAAAGTTGCGATCGTCCAATCCCTGATGGCTGAAACCGGTTGCCCGAACGTGTACGAACGTGCGGATGAACTGATCCGTAAGGGCGAAGGCTTGCCAGTGAACTACGGCGTATTAGCTGGTGAAGAGCCACCGGACATGCTGCTGACTGAAAATGGCGTGCGCTATGAGCTGGACCTGAAGACCGGCGAGAAAAGGTTTTTCAAATAATGTCAGCCCTCGCCCAGCAAGAATTTTGGTCGCATTCCGGCTTCAAGCTTGCCGGACGCGATGCCGATGGTCGTTTGTTGCTGAGCGACGATTTATTGCGTGCATGGTGGCATAGACCTGAAGTCGCACCGATTGCAGAGTCTTGCGCGCGGGAACTTGCCTTGCATGCTGCCTTGCTGGAAGCGCCACGGCGCACAGTATCTGAGGCAGAGATAGCTGCCTTGCAAGATACCGATGCACAGGATAATTATCGCGTCTTGCTGGCGTGGCGTGATCGCTTGCTTGCTGCGCCTACGCTGGAAGCGGCTTATCTTGAATTGTTCCGCGCTGGTAGCGTGACGGCTCCGCCTGTCTTCATCGATCAACTGACGCAGATGATCGTGCAAGGCATGCTGGCTGGCAGCGAAGAACCTTTGCAAGTGCGTGCGGCGGAATTGTTTTTCCGCAAGCAAAAGGTCGCGATAGAGGATGGCGCCGTCATGTTGGCCGATGCCGCGACGGTAGAACTGCACGCGACTGGCGGCAACTACGGTGATATCGGCAGACTGCTGATAGAAGCCAATACCAAACCACGCCGCGTAGAACTCGATGTGATCGATCAGGAAAACGCCAACAGCTATTGGGCGCGCAATGAGCGGCACGATACCGTTATCAGCTTTGCTTACGGTCGCGCTGCATTAACGGCCTTCTGTCGTGTGATAGAAAAATGGATAGATCATTTTTACGGTGTCGCCGTGGTGGTCAGACCATTGCGCTCTATCGAAGCTAAACACTGGGCCTGGCATATCGGACTTGATGCAGAAGCGACCGGTATCCTGAATGATTTGTACGCTGGCGTGGAATTGGATGAAGAGCGTAATCGCCGCATCCTGTCGCTCTTCCAACTGGATTTTGTCGATACGGCAGTGGCACGTGCGGATGTGGCTGGTCGTCCGGTTTATCTCGCGTGTGCGATGAATGCGGATGAAATTTTGCGCATCAAGCCGCAAAATTTATTATTGAATCTGCCGCTGGCATCTATTTCTTGATTCATTTTTTCGGGAATAGATGAGCGAAGCAAGCATCCTCATTTGAGTGATGCAAGCGTGCTCTTTACTCCAGCCAACGCGCACGACTGGCAGAGATTGCAATCGCAATCGCCATCACACCGATCAAGCCGAGCGCAACCTGCATGCCCCAACCTTGCGCCAGAAAACCGATCACTGGTGGTCCGATCAGGCCACCGCTGTAACTGAAGGTGGCGACGGCTGCCAATGCTGTCGCACCATGACGACCGGCCGAGCTGAAGACAAAGGGAAAGACTGATGCGAAACCGGCACCTGCCAAGGCAAAGCCGAGTATGGTCAGCGGTATATTGAAAGCAGCGACTGCAATAAAAATCCCGCATGCCGCCAGCGATGCACCAGCAGCAACGACACGCCGTGCACCATAACTATCCTTCAAACGATCGCACACCAAACGCGCCAACAACATCAGGGCTGCAAAGCCGGCATACGCCAGCGGCGCAACGCCATCATGTGCACCCATCCGATCTTTCATGAAGACGCCGCTCCAGTCGGCAATCGAACCTTCAGCCACTGCACCGCAAAAACCAATGATGCCGAGTGCAACCAAAGGACCGTGCGCAATCGCGAAGTATTGTTTGCTCGTAGGCTTCTCAACTTGCTCCGGCGGCAAGGCTTGGTAAGCGATGTACAAAGGCAGTAACAAGGCGAGCGCGGTGACGCTGAAATGCACGATAGGTGTAATGCCGAAACCGGCCATCGCACTGCCGAACAAGGCACCACTTACCGCGCCTAGACTGAACCATGCGTGCAACAGCGACATGGTGGAACGACCGGCGAGTTTTTCATGTGCGGTGCCGATTGCATTGATGGCAACGTCGAAGCAACCGGATGCCGCGCCTAAAACAATCGCGGCGATGACCAGCCACAACATCGTCGGTGCGAGTGCGAGCGCCGGTAATACGACGATCAAACCGAGGCCGGCATACCAGGCTGCGCGCCGTCCACCGAAGTGACCGACCAGCCATGCGGCCAATGGAAATGATGCAACTGCGCCAAAACCGCCACCTAGTAAGACCATGCCTAGTTGTGCCGGACTTAATTGCAATACATCGCGTATCGCCGGGATGCGTGCTGCCCATGAGGCATAGATCACGCCTAGCAGGATGAAGAGGAAAGGCGTGGCCGCTGACTGTAAACGAGGAAAGCGTGATGGTGCGGACAATAGGGAATCAGTGGACATGAGGTAGTAGAGCGGGTGCGGCGAACTGGCGCAATGCTGAATTGTATTGTGTTCAACCGAATTGCGTGCGGCGATATAAGAAAAAGGTAGGACACCTGGGTGCGCCTACCTTTTATTTGCATATCAGTAATGGATCGTTGGAATTACGTTTTAGATAATTTGGGTTGAGCCGGATCAGCTGTCAGATAACCCACGGCTGCGCTGAATCTATCGTTGTAATTCGCCTTGATCAATGGATCTAAGGTGTTCTTGACCTTGCTGTGCAACTTGCCGCTCCAGTCGCCGGCATGCTGGAAGTTGCTCATGATGTAAGTCCAGCCATTGATTTCATCGACGGCATGCAAGCCGGTCGCTTCGGCACCGGATGGCATGGACATGATGCGCGCCAGTTTCTTCGTATCGACGTTGTAGGCCCACAGGAAGTTATTGACGTGCGTGCTGCTGTCTTCACCGATGAACAGCGTGCGCATTTTTTCCGAAAACTTCAGATTGTCCGGGTTGGCAATCTTGTCTGGATTCGCCAGATTGCCCAAGGCATCGGCGGGGATATCTTCACCGATCAGCAAGGCGCGGGTTTGTACCGGCACCCACTCGCTGGTAATTGCTGCACCGCTGGTATCGCGTTGTTCGCCAGTCAGCTTGTGCGCGAACACGCCGCCGGCAACAATGGCTTTGTCTACCGTGATGCCGCTGGCTGGATTCCATGCGAGATCGTTTTTCACCATCGAGTTTTGAATATTCTGCAACGCTGAATAGGCGATCTTGTCCTTGATGTTGACGGTCGTGCCTTCCATCTTGGTAAAGCCCATGCTGGCACCGACCAGATTCGCGTAGCGATGTGTTTCCAGGAAGGCAGCAGCGCGTTCCATGCCCGGTTTGAGCTTGACCCAATTCGCAATACCGTCGGCATACAGCTTGGTGTAGCTGGCGTCGTTTGGATCTGCTTTGACGCTGGTCATGATGTCGGAAGGCTTCAAGGTATTGGCCAGCTTTTCGATTTCTGCGCTGCTGGCGTGTCCCAACTTAATCCAGCTCAGCGACGCGCCGGGAGCTGATGGGTCGACCGAGAAACCAGCGCCAACTTTGGCGACATACAAAGTACCTGCCGACAAATCTTTTTCCTTGTCGGCGATGAACATAAAGAAGCCGCCGTTGGTGTAATCGTCGCCCATCAAGACAGTGCGATTGTCCGGCATGACTTGTATCAGTTCATGCGAAATGCGGCCGAGGCAAAAGTGTTTCTTGATGCTGCCGCTGCCATCTGGGTTGACGGTGACTTCCGGCAGATGACCGTAGTGATATGGGTTGGCCTTGTTCTCGTCGCCGAACAGATTCTTGCTGAATTTTTTGAAGAAAGGGTTATCGCTGATGAACTGCGCATCCGGCTCGTATTCTTCGCTGGATAGATGCGTGTTCCACGGCGACAAGCTGGCACCGCAGGTAATCCACAAGCCATGCACGCTGGACGTATCGACGTTGTGATATTTGACTAAATCGAGTTTGCCATTGCCTTGGTCCTGATCCAGCGTCAACACGGCAATCGGTGATGGCAAGGTGCCGTAGGCGTTGTTCTTGCCGCTTTCTGCACCGAGTTGATCGCGCGTCGTGTATTCAAATTGCACGACGGCGAAAACGGCCTTACCTTTGATGTTGCTTACTGTTGAATTCGGTAACGACAACAGAGAAGTACCATCCGGCGAATCTGAAAAAATCTGTCTTTCCTTGCCGGTGACGGAGCGATCGATGATGGCTTTGTTATTGATATCGAAGTAGCCGCCACTCAATATCTTCCCACCTTTGCCATCAGGCACTTGCTGGCCGGTGATGAAAAATGGTTGATAAGCAAGCTGATAGCTTTGTACCGAGTTATCACCGTAATGCACATTCAGCGTGGAGCCGACTGCAGTGCTGGCCATAGCTGCTGCATTGGCCAAGGTAGGTGCAGCCATAGGCGTAAAGCTGGTCGCAACATACTCTTTGGTCGCGCTTGTTGTGGTCGTGCTGCAGGCGGCGAGCAGTGCGGATGATGCACCTAGCGGTAACAGTGGTGCGCTGGCGAGAAACTTGAGTGTTTGACGGCGTGACGGATGCGGCAGATCAGACATGATTATTTCCAGAATGGTTGAGTTGCGATGCGCTGGTGGCCGCAAGCCTTGCTTTGGAAATAGTCGTGCGATCCCCGCGTTGTTCTGGATTATAAAAATGCTTTATGACCGCTTCGTGAAAAGCGGCCATGCACTCATCCCTTCCAGTCGTAGCCTATCGTCAACGGGGCGTGATCGCTGAAGCGTTCATCCTTGTAAATCTCGGCAGCGTGCGCTTTTGCTGCGAGTGCCGGTGTTGCCACCTGGTAATCAATGCGCCAACCGACGTTCTTGGCATAGGCCTGACCACGATTGCTCCACCATGTGTAGCACTCTTCAGTGGTGGTCGGATGCAGACGACGATACACATCAACCAAGCCTACTTCATCAAATACACGTGTCAGCCATGCACGTTCTTCCGGCAGGAAGCCGGAATTTTTGCGATTGCCTTTGAAATTCTTCAGATCGATTTCATGGTGCGCAATATTCCAGTCGCCGCAGATGACGAACTCGCGTCCCTGCGCCTTCAATGCTTGCAGATGCGGCAGGAAAACATCCATGAAACGGAACTTGGCCTGTTGCCGTTCTTCGCCCGATGAACCGGATGGGCAATATACCGAGATCACACTCAGATTGCCAAAATCGCATTGCACATAGCGTCCTTCTGCATCGAACTCAGGGCAGTTAAAACCGATCTGTACGTGGTCCGGTTTGGTCTTGCAATACACGCCTGCGCCGGAATAGCCTTTTTTCTCGGCGTAGTGGAAGTAACCAAAATAACCTTCCGGTGTCAGAAAGTCCGGCGTCATATCCGCTTCTTGCGCCTTCAATTCCTGCACGCAGATGTAATCGGCAGAGTGCTTGGCCATCCATTGGAAAAAGCCTTTTTTAGCGGCGGAGCGTATGCCATTCAGATTGGCAGAAACAATTTTCAACATAGCGTCGTTCAAAAAAATGAGGCGATCAGGATAACCGATTCGATGCCGTACGGCTTGCTTTCAGTCAGAGCGATGCGGGATCGATCAGGCATGGGCTTTGCATTTACAGGCATGTAGACCCGATAACGCTTTAAAATGTGGCTTTAGTCGAGCAAATAACGACAATTTTCGTCACTTTTACCCGTTATGGAGTTGTTTTGAACAATTTACGGCAAGAATTTATCAAGTTTTCGGTTGAAACCGGCGTACTGCGTTTCGGCGAGTTTGTGACCAAGGCTGGTCGCACATCGCCTTACTTTTTTAACGCTGGCTTGTTTAATCAGGGTGGCACGCTGGCAGCGCTGGCCGAGTTTTATGCACAGACACTGATCGATTCGGGCATCGAATTCGATATGTTGTTTGGCCCAGCTTACAAAGGCATCACGCTCGCTTCGGCGACTGCAGTGGCGCTGGCGAACAAAGGCCGCGACGTATCGTTTGCCTTCAATCGCAAGGAAGCCAAGGATCACGGCGAAGGCGGCACGATAGTCGGAGCCAAGTTGCAAGGGCGCGTAGTGATCATCGACGACGTGATTTCCGCCGGTACCTCCGTGCGTGAATCGGTCGACATGATACGCGCCGCCGGTGCGACGCCATGCGCCGTGCTGATTGCGCTGGATAGGATGGAACGCTCCGGCAAGGATGGTGCATTGTCAGCACATTCGGCCGTGCAGGAAGTCAGCAATACCTACGATATGCCGGTGGTATCGATAGGTAACTTGTCGGACCTGTTTGAATACCTGTCGAATGCCGGTGCGGATTCTGAACAGGCGAAATACAAAGAAGCTGTCGCTGCTTACCGTACGAGGTACGGCGTGGCATAAAATCGTTATTCTTCTCGGGGAGTGAAATGAAAGGTGCAATCAAGACACTGTTTTTCTTCTCGATGTTTATCGCAGCATCTGCGCACGCCAAGGTCTACATGTGCAAGGATGCTGCAGGCAATACACTC